>NZ_JBEWSZ010000001.1:4804459-5104738 GCF_040537815.1 Mesorhizobium shangrilense | reverse complement strand
GTAACCTCAGGTGGTACGGGCGACTTCGCCAAGCCAAGGTCCGGGCGGCCGCCCGGACCTTGGCTCAATCGCTTCAATCCCACGAAATCTCTCTCGTGTAGATACAAGGTGGCTCGGCGAAGCTCGACGGAGTGGGGGTCGACCCGGCTCCGGCGTTGTTACTTCAAGCCGGGGCGATGCCTCGCCTTGATTCAGGCCCTGTGGTGAGTTGTCAGCGTCGGCACATTTGACCACCGGCTTCCCCCACTCCGTCGCTGCTTCGCAGCGCCACCTTCCCCCCTCCGGAGGGAGAGGAAGGGAGCCAAGGTCGGGGAATTCGCAGCTCACAAAACCTCGAACACAAACGTCTTCACCAGCGCGTCCGGCTCGGCGATCGCATAGCAGCGGAACCATGGGCTTTGCTCGACGAGCCGCCATTTTTGCGCCTGTTCCAACTCGTCGAACACGGCCTGAAAGCCGCCGCTCTCGAACACCTGGTCGCGCACCGTGAAGATGGCATGGCCGCCCTTGCGCGTGATGCGGACCAACTCGTGCAAACCCGATGCAGGCGCATGGCTGATGGTGAACACGCCGGTCGAGAAGAAGGCGCGGAAATGGCCGTCCGGCCAGGGCAGCAGCCCGCCCAGCATCGCCTGTTTCAACTCATTGTAGGCATTGCGGCTGCCGGCGATCTTCAGCATGTCATCGGACAGGTCGAGCCCGGCAATGTCACCGTAGCCCAGCGCCTTCAGCGATGGCCCCGACAGGCCTGTGCCGCAGCCGGCATCGAGAAGCGGGCCTTCGCCGGAAAGCACGTGGCGCGCCACCCAGGCGGTGATCAGGAACGGCAAGAGATAGCCGAGCGAAGCGGTTTCGCTGTCGTAGGTCGCGGCCCATGCGGCATAGGCCTCGGCCAGAGTTTCCGGCGTATCGGCGCCGTAGACGGAATCCAGCGCTGCATTGGCTTTGTCGACGATCATGAGGCCTCCCAAACGCGATGTGTGGCCGATCGTAGCGCCGTCTTTGTTCAAGCGCTATTGCTCGTGCTGATGGCGCAGCCGCCTCTCGAGTGCCCGCAGCGCCAAGGACAGGCTGACCGTCAGGATGAGGTAGATATAGGCGACGATTGAATAGGTCTCGAAGAAGCGGAAGGAGCCGGCGGCGTAGACCTTGCCCATCTGCGTGATGTCAGCGACGCCGAGCACCGAAACCAGCGAGGAATCCTTGACCAGGGCGACGAAATCATTGCCGAGCGGCGGCAGGATGGTGCGGATCGCCTGTGGAAACACGATCAGCCGAAAACGCTGCACGCGCGTCAGCCCGAGCGCCTTGGCCGCCTCGATCTGGCCCTTCTCGACAGCCTGGATGCCGGCCCGGAAAACCTCGGAGATGAAGGCCGAATAGCCGATGGTCAGCGCCATGATGGCGCGCCACAGCAGTGACACGTCGCGCACCAAAAGCTCGCCGAACAGGCCGGCATTCTGCAGTGGCGTGGTCAGCGCGTTCCAACCCGCGACGAAGGCCGGCGCACCGACGAAGGCGATCCAGAACAACAGCACCAGGATCGGCACGCCGCGGATGATCTCGACATAGAAGCGGGCGATCTGCCGCAGCCAGCGCGAGCCCGAAAGCCCCATCAGCGCGATGCCGAGCCCAATGGTCGAAGCCAGGGCGAAGGCGACCACCGTAACGAAGACGGTGACGCCGATACCCTTGGCGACGGTGGCGAAAACCTGAGCGTAGAGGTCGCTGGTCGCGACAAAGACAGCCACCGCGACCGCGATAGCCACGGCGACCGCGAGCCACCAGGGGAAGTCGGGTTTTGAGGAGGATGATGGAGGCATTATGCGAGGCCGGCAATATTGCAGAAGGACTGCGCCAAGGCACCCCCCTCTGTCCTGCCGGACATCTCCCCAGCAAGGCGGGAGATCAGCTGTCGCCTTGGCTTTCGCCAACTGCCGATGTTGAAGCGCTGCCCTCTAAGCCGCTGATCTCCCCCCTTGTGGGGGGTGAGACGTGGTCCGCGCAGCGGACGGAAAGCCAATTGCTTGGCTTTCCGAACGACGAACGCCCGGAGCGGCAGCGAAGGGCAGGGTCCGGCAGGACAGAGGGGGGTGTTCAGACGCAGGGTCGGCGCGAATTTCCGCGCGGCAAAACACACCCGCGACAAGACGAACTACTGCCCCATCTTGTAATCAAGAAACCACTTCTTGTTGAGCGCATCGAACGTGCCGTCGGCCTTCAGCGCCGCGATCGCCGCGTTGATCGGCTTCACCAGGTCCGAGCCCTTGGGGAAGATGAACCCGAAATCCTCGCTGCCGAGCGGTCCGCCGATCAGCTTCAGCTTGCCGCCGGAGGCGTCGACATAGCCCTTGCCTGCCGTGCCGTCGGTCAGCACCACATCGACGTCGCCCGATTTCAAAGCCTGCACCGTGGCGCCGAACGTCTCGAACAGTTTAATGCGCGGGTTCTGCTCATTGCCGTCGAGCACGCTGTAGACGGCGGTGTAGAACGGCGTCGTCCCCGCCTGGGCGCCGACCAGGCCATCCTTGAAGGCACCGAAGGTCTTGGCGTCGGTGAAGCGGCTCTCATCGCCGCGCACCAGCATGAACTGTTCCGAGCGCATGTAGGGGTCGGAGAAATCGACCTTCGCCTTGCGGTCGTCCTTGATGGTGATGCCGGTCATGCCGATGTTGTACTGGTTGTCGGAAACCGCCTGGATCATCGCGTCCCATGAAGTGTTTTGGTACTCGACGGAAAAATTCAGCCGCTTGGCGATCTCGTTCATCGCGTCATATTCCCAGCCGATCTGTTTTCCCGTCTTGGCATCGATGAACTGCAGCGGCGGGTAGGCATTTTCTGTCACCACCACCACTTTCTTGCCGCCGAGGTCCGGCAGCGCCTGCGCAAAGGCAGCGACAGGCGCGAGAAGGCAAGCCAGCAGGCCGGCTAGCAGCAGCTTCGATTTGGTCATGACACACCCCCAGGAATTGCGCAGCCCGGGCACAGTTCGGGCCTGCAGGAAAATCCGGCGCCGACTTTAGCTTTCCGCAAGCGTCATGCAAGACGCTCCGCTGCGTCAGCTCGCGCGAAAACGGATTCGGCTGCCTTCAATCCAGGGATTCCAGGACGATCGTTGCGCTCTGTCCCTCAATCGCGGTCGGGCGCGGCAGCACCGGCTTCACGCAACCCATCGATCAGCCGGATCAAGGTGTGATGCAGGGATTTGAGCTCCTCGCCATCGAGCGGCGAGTGGCAACGCATCGCCGCCGATACGGCCTTGGCGCTCTCGCGCAGCGCCCCGCCCTGCTGCGTCGGTTCGACCAGCACGCGGCGTTCGTCGGCGCGGTCGCGCCGGCGCGTGACCAGGCCGTTGGCTTCCAGGCGCTTGAGCAGCGGCGTCAGCGTTGCCGAATCGAGTCCCAGCGTTTCGCCGAGCTCGCCCACGGTGCGCGGTGCCTTCTCCCACAACGCCAGCATGGTCAGATATTGCGGGTAGGTCAGGCCAAGCGGCTCCAGCAGCGGCCGGTAGAGCCGCGTCATCAGCCCACTCGCCGAATAGAGCGCGAAGCACAGATGCTGGTCGAGCTTCGGTATCCCGGCGAAATCCGCCGGGACGTCCAGGGCCGAGGATGTGGTTTTTCTGGTCATGCCGCCTTTGCCGAAAGCGCCACCTCGATATTGCCCTTGATCGCGTTGGAATAGGGGCAGACCTGATGCGCCGCCGATACAAGCGCGTCCGCCGCCGCTTGATCAAGACCCTTCGTCTCGGCCGCCAGCGAAACGCCGAGCCGGAAGCCGCCCTGGTCGTTGGAATGCAGGCTGACATTGGCCGTCACCGAGGCATCCTGAAGCGGCAGCTTCTGCTTGCCGGCGATGAAGCGCATGGCGCTTTCGAAGCAAGCGGCATAGCCGGCGGCGAAAAGCTGTTCCGGATTGGTGGCGCCGCCCTTGCCGCCGAGTTCCTTGGGCAGGGCAAGGTCGAGGCTGAGCAGGCCGTCATTGCTCTGGACATGGCCGGCGCGACCGCCGACGGCACGGGCCTGTGTGGAATAGAGGGCTGGCATTTCGTTTCTCCATTTATCTTGTACACGATGTATTTGTACACGATGTATTTGAAGTCAATTCACGCTTCGTTGAACGCCTCTTGCGGACCGCGTCTCAGCCGCGTTTCGTCGCACCGATCGAGAAGGACATCGGGATTCTAGGATAACCGTCCGGCAGTTCGAACTGGCCCTCGCCGGTCTCGACGACGAAGGGAAACGCCTTCCACACGATGACCTCGTGCTCGTTGAGGAAATCGAGGGAAAGCCCCGCCGACAGGATCGCATTGACGATGTCGGACAGCGGATGGATCCACTCATAGATGCGCGTGTGCGGCAGCGACCGCGCGTCGCCGGTATAGGTCTGGGCTTCGTCGAACACGAGCGGCTTGGTCTGCGGCGTGCGCCAGCCATATTCGAGATCGAGCCGGCCTTCCGTGGCTTCGAATTGCAGCATCGTCGGATGGCCTTCGAGCAGATAGAGCTTGCCGCCAGGCCTGAGCAAGGCGGCCACCACCCTGGCCCAGGCCGAGATATCGGGCAACCAGTTGATCGCGCCCCAGGTGACGAACACCATGTCATAGGTTTGGCCCAGTGCCGAGACCGCGTCATAGACCGACGCCTCGACGAAGCGCGCCTCGGTGCCTGCCTTTTGCGCGAACGCGCGCGCCGCGTTGATTGCCTTCGGCGAGAAATCGAGCCCGGTCACGCTTTTCGCGCCAAGATGTTTCAGGCTGAGCGTATCCAGGCCGATATGGCATTGCAGGTGGACGATGTCCTTGCCCGCCAGATCGCCGATCTCGCCGGCTTCCAGCGCATGCAGCGCCGAGCCGCCGCCCAGCACCGCCGCGATGCGGTAGCTGCCGGTGGCATCGGTCGAATGCAGTTCCGCCCGATCGTCCCAGTTCAGGCGGTTGGCGTCGAAGAAAGTATCCATGCTTGTCCCCCCCAAAACGAAAAAAGGCGGCCGAAGCCGCCTTTTTGAAAACCTTGTCGTCGACAGCTTATTCGGCGGGGGTCGCTTCAGCGGCCTTGGCTGCTGCTTCGGCCTCGGCGGCGGCCTTCTTCTCGGCGGCTTCCTGTGCTGCCTTCTCGGCGGCGAGCGCCTGGGCGGCGGCAACCTTCTCGGCTTCGATGCGGGCCTTCTCGGCGTTCAACGCATCGCGCTCCTCGTCGTTCAGCTTGCGGGCGCGCACGCCGGTGTTTTCCGAAATACGGGCCGACTTGCCGCGACGATCGCGCAGGTAATAGAGCTTGGCGCGACGCACCTTGCCGCGACGCACGATCTCGACGCCCTCGACCATGGGTGAGTAGACCGGGAACACGCGCTCGACGCCTTCGCCGTAGGAAATCTTGCGGACGGTGAAGCTCTCCTGGAAGCCTGCACCGGAGCGGGCGATGACGACGCCCTCATAGGCCTGGACGCGGGTGCGGGTGCCTTCGGTCACGCGGACCTGGACGCGCACGGTGTCGCCGGGCTGGAACTCGGGAAGCTTGCGCTTGGCTTCGATCTTGGCGGCCTGTTCGGCCTCGAGCTGACGGAGGATATCCATCCTGTAATCCACTTCTTGTTCTTCGACAGTCAGAGCGTCCGGCACTCGCCTTGCAGTTCCAATGACCGCTCGGCTATGCCCTTTGTCGGAAAACATCGGGCAGGGGCGACTACACCGTCATTGTTGACGGGTCCGGAAGACTCTTCTTGCCGGTACGGGCGGGCACATACAGCTATTTCGACGCTTTGTCACGCCTTCGTGGTTTCTTTTTTGATCGCACGCCGCCATCGCAATCATGCGGTACGGGGTTGCGCCTTGGCTCCAAGCTTCCTAAGCCGGTCAAAACATCCTTTTTCGGCGCCATCCGCATGTCCGTTTTCGACATCGTCCTGCTTTTCCTGGCGGGCTTTCTGTCAGGCGCCGTCAACGCGGTTGCCGGCGGCGGCACTTTCATAACCTTTGGCGCCATGACGCTGGCCGGGCTGCCGCCGATCATCGCCAGCGCGACCTCCTCGGTGACCCAGTTTCCCGGCTACATCACCTCGACGCTCGCCTATTCGACCGACATCCGGCATTTCTGGCGCGGCGCGCTGCTGCTGTGCCTCATCTCGGCCGCCGGCGCGCTGGCCGGCGCGCTCATCTTGCTGGCGCTTTCCAATCCGTCGTTCCGCGCCCTGGTGCCCTGGCTGCTGCTTGCCGCCACCGCCCTGTTCGCCGCCGGGCCTTGGCTGAAGCCGGCCCCAAAGCCAGGCGACGAAGCATCGGTGGGCTCGCTCGCCGGATCCGTGGCGCAATTCGCCACCGCCATCTATGGCGGCTTCTTCGGCGCCGGCATGGGCGTGATGATGCTGGCAACGCTCGGCCTGACACAGACCGGCGACTATCACCGGCTGAACGCGCTCAAGAACATGCTGGCCGTGGTCATAGCGGCCGTGGCGATCATCGTCTTCGTTTCGGGTGGCGTCGTCGCCTGGCCACAGGCGATCGTCATGATTCCGGGCGGCGCGCTGGGCGGCTATGCCGGCGTCTGGATCGCCAAGCGTGTGCCGCAGAACGCGGTACGCGGCTTCGTCGTCGCGGTCGGCCTGTTCCTGGCTTTTTACTACTTCGCCAAGGGCTGAAAACCAGCAGCCAGCAGATCGGGCCGCCGTTCTTTCGTCAGCGCTTCCGACTGGGCGCGCCGCCACTCCACGATCTTCTTGTGGTTGCCCGAGGTCAGCACGTCGGGGATTGGACGGCCCTCGAATTCCTGCGGCCGCGTGTAATGCGGGTGTTCGAGCAGGCCGTTTTCGAAACTCTCTTCCTCGCCCGACTCTGCATTGCCCATCACGCCCGGCAGCAGCCGCACCACGGCGTCGAGCAGGACGAGTGCCGCCGGCTCGCCGCCGGACAGGATGAAGTCGCCGACCGAAACCTCTTCCAGGCCGCGCGCCTCGATCAGCCGCTGGTCGACGCCTTCGAAACGGCCGCACAGGATCACGGCGCCCGGCCCGACAGCCAGCTCGCGCACACGGGCCTGCGTCAACGGCTTGCCGCGCGGGCTCATCAACAGCCGTGGCCGCGCATCGCCTTCAGGCGAAGCGTGGTCGATGGCCCTGGCCAGCACGTCGGCGCGCATCACCATGCCGGCACCACCGCCGGCCGGCGTATCGTCGACGGTGCGGTGTCGATCGGTGGCGAAGTCCCGGATCTGGACGGCTTCCAGGGACCATGTGCCCGCTTCCAGCGCCCGGCCGGCCAGCGACACCCCCAGCGCACCCGGAAACATCTCCGGATAGAGCGTCAGTACAGACGCCTTGAACGTCACCGGTTGCCCCCGGCATCCCTCGGGCCTCGCGGTCTGCCCTTCGGGTCGAAGTCTTCTTCGCGCGGCGCATCGCCATCTTCGTCGTCGACCAGACCCGCCGCGGCCGGATCGACGCGGACGAACCCTTCGGCGATCGACACTTCCGGCACGGCGGCCTGCGTGAACGGGATCAGCACGCCCTTGCGGCCCGCCAGCGTCACGTCGAGTATGTCGCCGCCGCCGAAATTATGCACGGCCACAACCTTGCCGACGGCCGCACCGGTTTCATCCCTGACCGCCAGCCCGACGAGGTCGGCGTGATAGAACTCATCCTCCTCGCCGTCATCCGGCAGCACCGAACGGTCAACGAACAGTTCCGTGCCTGCCAGCGCCTCGGCGGCATTGCGGTCGCTGACACCCTTGAAGCGGACCACGACAACCGTGTTGGCGGGACGGATGTCGATGATCTGGAAGGCGCGGCCATCCCTGGCATAGAGCGGCCCGTAATCGGCCAGCGCCAGCGGCTCGCCGGTGAAGGTCTTCACGCGCAATTCGCCCTTGATGCCGTGGGCGGCGCCGATCACGGCCATCTGGACGGGGTTTTGCAGCTTGGTCATGGCGAAAGTGTCCTTTGCCCCTGCTCTAGCTCTCCACCGCCGGCATTTCAATGACGCCTCTTCACCGCTTCCTAACCTCGCCATCGCAGGATGGCGTCACGACAAGCGAAAGGGCCCCATGCAGGAATTCCTCATCCCCGCCAAACCCGACCTCCAGGCGGCGCGTGAAGCCTGGCTGAAGATGCTGGCCCGCGAACGCCGGCTGTCGCCCGCGACCGTGGAGGCCTATGAGCGCGACACCAGGCAGTTCCTGCATTTCCTCACCGGCCATTGCGGTGGCGCCCCCGGCATCTCCGACATCGCCGATCTGCGTCCCGCCGATCTGCGCGGCTTTCTCGCCGCCCGCCGCAATGACGGCGCCGGCGCCCGCACGCTTGGACGCGGGCTTGCCGGCATCCGTTCGCTGCTGCGGTTCCTCGAGCGGCGCGGCCTCGCCAACGCGGCTGGAGCGGCAGCGCTGCGCGCGCCGCGCCAGCCGAAATCCCTGCCCAAGCCTTTGACGGCCGCCGATGCAAAGCATGTCGTATCCGTCGAAGGGCAACTGGCGGAGGAACCGTGGATCGCGGCCCGCAACGCCGCCGTGCTGACCCTGCTCTATGGTTCCGGCCTGCGCATTTCAGAGGCACTGGGCCTGTCCGGAGCCGATCTAGCGTCGGAGGCCGACACCGTGCTGCGCGTCACCGGCAAGGGCGGCAAGATGCGGCTGGTGCCGGTGCTGCCGGTGGCATTGCGCGCCATCGCCGAGTATCGCCGGCTCTGCCCCCACCATCTCGACCCCAAGGGCCTGCTGTTTCGCGGCGCGCGCGGCGGCCCGCTCAATCCCGCGATCATCCAGCGCGACATGGCCAGGCTGCGCTCGGCGCTCAACCTGCCGGACACCGCGACGCCGCATGCGCTGCGCCATTCCTTCGCCACGCATCTGCTCGGGCGCGGCGGCGACCTGCGCACCATCCAGGAACTGCTGGGCCATGCCAGCCTGTCGACGACGCAGATCTACACCGGTGTCGACACCGCAAGGCTGCTCGAGATCTATGAATCCGCCCATCCCCGCGCATGAACGCTCACGCCATCCGGGACAATTTTGCGGCGCCGGTTAACCGTTTCGCCGTTTTTTGGTCCTACTAAGAACCCATGAAACGCGTCATCGCCATCGCAGACCGCGCGGCAGCAGTCTCCCTGAAGCTGCTGGTGGCCGCAAACATCCTGTTTTTACTTTCGTTTCTGATTGTCATGTTGCTCACGGCCGGCAGGGCGCACGCCGAAGGTCCCGTTTGCAAAGGGACGGACATGCTGTCGGCCCTCCAGGCGAGCGACCCAGGCACTTACCAGAAAATCGAGGCGGAAGCGGCGGCGACGCCGAACGGCAAGGGCCTGTTGTGGAAACTGGAAAAGCCCGGCAAAAAGCCGTCCTTCCTGTTCGGCACCATGCACATGACCGACCCGCGCGTCACCACGCTGCCGGCCGCCGCCCAGAAGGCCTTCGATGCCGCCGACGCGGTCATCATCGAAACCACCGAAGTGCTCGATCAGAAGAAAATGATGGCCGCGCTCCTCAAGGAGCCGGACCTGATGATGTTCACCGACAACACGACGCTGTCGTCGCTGCTGTCGCCGGACGATGCGGCGGCCATGAACAAGGCGCTCGACGCGCGCGGCATTCCCTCGGCGACGGTCGCCAAGATGAAGCCGTGGATGCTGTCGGCCATGGTGGCGCTTCCGGCCTGCGAGCTGGCCCGCAAGGCCGGCGGCGCGCCGGTGCTTGACGTCAAGCTCGCCGAGGATGCCAAGGCTTCAGGCAAGGATGTCGAGGGCCTGGAGACCGTTGCCGACCAACTCCATGCCATGGCCTCGCTGCCGATCGCCCTCCACATGAAGGATCTGGTCGAGACGCTGAAACTTGGCGACAAGGTCAACGACGTCAACGAGACCATGATCGTGCTCTACCAGCGCGGCGATACCGGCCTGTTCTGGCCGCTGTTCCGTGCGGCCATGCCTGGCGAGCAGGACGACCCGGCCGCCTATGCGGCATTCGAGGAAACCATGATCACCAGCCGCAACAAGGTGATGGTCGATCATGCCCAGCCGATCCTCGCCAGGGGCAACGCCTTCATGGCGGTCGGCGCGCTGCACCTTCCAGGCCCGCAGGGACTGGTCGAGGATTTCCGCAAGGCCGGCTATACTGTCACGGCGGTGGGACTTTAACTCGACTTGGTCAAAACCTGAGCCAGCATCGCCGGAACGATGATCCGGTGAAACGGCTTGACCACGGCGAGATACATCCGCCCAAGCAGATTGTGCGTCTTCACGATCGTCGACACAGCCACTTCCTGCCGACCCGCGCCGAGGTCTTTCACTTCCACCAGCATACGGAAATCGAGATGCCGGTCGTCCAGGCCAAGTACGACCCTGCCGGGCGCCTGGCTGATCAGCGGAAATATGCCGATCCGGCTTTCCGGCAGCATGTCGGGTTCGGCCCCCGTCTTCAATCCAAATGGCCTGACGGCGAGGTTGCGCAGCTGCGTAAGCCGACTGATCCACCGCGGGGCTCGCCCCAGGGTGTGTTCGGCCGCGCCATGTGCGGTCAGCGCAAGACCATCGGTTATCAGCACGTAGCGGTCGGCGAACTGAGCGCCGGCAAGCGCGGCTTCAGGATCAGGGAAGGTCTGTGCGGTGGGCGTCATGCCGGTAAATCCCTCGTAACCAACGATAGCATCGGCTAGTCTGGCTCGCTGCGTGGCGAAACGCCGCCGGCCAGGGCCCAACCGCCCGGTGTTTGGCGTTTTCGATCTTTGGCGTGAAACCTGTTCAAGGATCGCGCGTTAGTGGCTGTTGATTGATGATTTTCAACCACGGAGGACACTTTTATGGCGAACCCACCCAATGATCCCAAGGATCCTTTCAACCCCACCCCGCCCCTGGGCACAACAACTGATCCGCGTGTCGACCGCACGACGGTTGTGCAGTCGAGCGGCGGCGGTAGCACCTGGTTGATTGCCCTGGTTGTCATTATCCTGGCGATTGTCGCCTACTATGTCTTCGGAAGAAGCGCCGACCACGCGCCGGCACCTGCCGAGGCGCCGGCCGCCAGCACACCAGCTCCGGCTCCGGCGCCTGCGCCGGCCCCCGCTATGAAACCCGCCGAACCGGCTCCCGCGACCCCAGCGCCAGCGCCCGCAACACCGGCGCCTGCTCCGGCCCCGGCAACGCCTGCTCCGGCTCCGGCACCCGCGCCGGCTCCTGCCGCACCAGCCAACTGATCGGCTCGATATCAGATACGAACGGCCCGCTGAAAAGCGGGCCGTTTTGTTTTTGGGGTGCTTGATGAGCGGACACGCCACCACGCGTTCGTCATCCTCGGATGACGAAGCGTTGGGTCCCTCAGATGTGGATCGGCTTGAAGAAGGTTGCCAGCGCCGCTTCCTTCACCGCTTCCGACATGGTCGGATGCGCATGGCAGGTCCGGGCGAGGTCTTCCGACGAGCCGCCGAACTCCATCAGCACCGCCGCCTCGTGGATCATCTCGCCAGCGCCGAAGCCGACGATATGCACGCCAAGCACGCGGTCGCTCTGCTTGTCGGCCAGGATCTTCACGAAGCCGTCGGTGTGCAGCATGGCGCGCGCGCGGCCATTGGCGCTGAACGGGAATTTTCCGATCTTGTAGTCGATGCCGGCCTTCTTCAACTCCTCCTCGGTCTTGCCGACCGAAGCGATTTCCGGGCTGGTGTAGACGACGCTCGGGATGACGTCGTAGTTCACATGGCCGGCCTGGCCGGCGATGGTTTCCGCCACTGCAACGCCCTCATCCTCGGCCTTGTGCGCCAGCATCGGTCCGGCGATGACGTCGCCGATGGCATAGATGCCGGGCACGTTGGTCTTCAGATGGCCATCGGTCTTGACCCGGCCGCGTTCGTCGACTTCGACGCCGGCTTCCTTCAGTCCGAGACTGTCGGAGTAGGCACGGCGCCCGGTAGCGATCAGCACGACGTCGGCGTCGATTGTCTCGGCAGCACCGCCCTTCACCGGCTCGAAGGTGACGGTCGCACCCTTCTTCGCCTTGGCAACACCGGTCACCTTGGCGCCGAGCTTGAACTCGAAGCCTTGCTTGGAGAGCAGCCGCTGGAACTGCTTGGAGACCTCGCCGTCCATGCCGCCCAGGATGGTGTCGAGGAATTCGACGACGGTGACCTTGGCGCCGAGCCGCGCCCACACCGAGCCGAGCTCAAGGCCGATGACGCCGCCGCCGACCACCACGAGATGTCCCGGCACCTTGTCCAGCGACAGCGCGCCTGTCGACGACACGATCACCTTCTCGTCGATATCGACCTTGACGCCGGGAATGCCGGCGACATCGGAACCCGTGGCGATGACGATGTTCTTGGTCTCGATCTCCTCGACCTTGCCGTCCTCGCCGGTCACCGACACCTTGCCGGCCGCAATCACCTTGCCGGTGCCGCGAAAGCTGTCGATCTTGTTCTTCTTGAACAGGAAGGCGACGCCGTTGACGTTGGAGGCCACGGTCGTGTCCTTGTGCGTCATCATCTTCTTCAGGTTCAGCTTCGGCGCGCTGACCTCGACCCCAAGCGTGTCGAAGGAATGGCCGGCCTCGGCGAACATCTCGGAAGCGTAGAGCAGCGCCTTGGAAGGAATACAGCCGATGTTGAGGCAAGTGCCGCCGAAGGTCGGGTTCTTCTCGATCACCGCCGTCTTCAGACCGAGCTGCGCCGCCTTGATGGCGCAGACATAGCCGCCTGGTCCCGACCCGATGATAACGACGTCATACGCCATGATTTTATCCTTCTTGTCTGGCCGCTATCGGCCGCCGCTTACATTCAAGATCGCGCCCGTCGTATAGGACGCCGCGTCGGATAGAAGATAGAGGACAGCACGCGCGACTTCATCGGCCGTGCCCGCCCTTTTCATCGGCAGCGCATCTTGTATGCGTGCTATCCTGTCGGGTTCGCCGGTCGAGGCATGCATTTCGGTATCGATGATGCCGGGGCTGACCGCGTTCACCCGGATGCCTTCGGCGGCGACTTCCCGCGCCAGGCCTATCGTGAAGCTGTCGATGGCGCCCTTGGACGCGGCATAGTCGACATACTGGTTGGCGCCGCCGATATGCGCGGCCATCGAAGACAGGTTGACGATGGCGCCGCCCTTGCCGCCATGGGTCGTCGACATGCGCTTCACCGCTTCGCGGGCGCACAGCATCGAGCCGACCACATTGACGCGCATGATGCGTTCCATGCGCGCCGCGCTGATGCCGTCGAGGCGCGACATCACATCGAGCACACCGGCATTGTTGACCAGCGCGTCGAGGCGGCCGAAGGCGCGGTCGACCTGCTCGAACATCGACAGGATCTCGGATTCGTTGCCGACATCGGCCTTGATGGCGATGGCCTTGCCGCCGGCCTGCTCGATGTCCTGGACAAGCGCGCCGGCCGCGGCCTCGTTCGACGCATAATTGACAACGACACGGTAACCGGCATCGGCGGCAAAGCGGCAGGTCGCAGCGCCAATGCCGCGGCTGCCGCCCGTCACCAGGATAACCCGCGCCCCGCTCATTCCTGGCACCCCTTCATGACGAACACATCCGACGGCACTTTCGAAAATCCCTTGCCGCCATAGGCCAGGGAATGCCGCAGCGATGGCCCGAGATCAGGCAGGATCAGTGTCTTCGGCGCATCAACGCCTTGCGCCGGCAACAGCCCGATCGTGCCCTTGTCGTCCGACGTATAGATGACGCCGCTCCAGAGCGTACAGGCGGCAAGTTCGCCGCCGGTGACATCGCCTTCGGGGCATTTGTACATCAACGAACCATTCGGCCGCGCTTCGCCCGTGCTCCACATGACGATGCCGTTGAGCACCACATTGTTGTCGAGGATCATGCGGAAATTGTTGGTGACAACAGCCGAGGTGCCGGTTGGGGTGAAGTCGATCTCGGTGCCGCTCTGGGGGTCGCCATAGACTGCGAGTTCGATCGGGCAGGCAGCGAAGGCGTTTGCCGAGACAAGCGCCGTCGCGGCCGCGATCGATACGATCGAAAGCATCCTGGAAACGCTAAGGGAGCGAGTCATCATTCTGCCGCGCAGATCCCTTCCTCCGGCTCGCAATTCAACAGCCGGATCAGCCCCAGACCCTAGAGATCGAGCACCAGCCGTTCTGGATCCTCCAGGCTTTCCTTGACGCGCACCAGGAAGGTCACCGCTTCCTTGCCGTCCACGATGCGGTGATCGTAGCTGAGCGCCAGATACATCATCGGCCGGATCACGATCTGGCCGCCGACCACGACAGGCCGGTCCTGGATCTTGTGCATGCCCAGAATGCCCGACTGCGGCGCGTTGAGGATCGGCGTCGACATCAGCGACCCGTAAACGCCGCCGTTGGAAATCGTGAACGTCCCGCCTTGCATATCGGCGACCGACAGCTTGCCGTCACGCGCGGCGATGCCCAGCCGGCCGATATCCTTCTCGATCTCGGCGATCGACATCTGGTCGGCATTGCGCACTACCGGCACGACGAGGCCCTTTTCAGTACCGACGGCGACGCCGATATGGGCGTAGTTCTTGAAGATGATGTCGGTGCCGTCGATCTCGGCATTGACCGAGGGGATTTCCTTCAAGGCATGCGTCACGGCCTTGGTGAAGAAGCCCATGAAGCCGAGCTTCACGCCATGCTTCTTCTCGAACACATCCTTGTATTTGGTCCTGAGCGCCATCACCGCTGACATGTCGACCTCGTTGAACGTGGTCAGCATGGCGGCGGTCGACTGCGCTTCCTTGAGGCGGCGCGCGATGGTCTGGCGCAACTTGGTCATGCGCACCCGCTCCTCGCGCGACGCATCGTCACCCGAGGACGGTGCGCGGACGGCGATCGGCGCGGGCGTTGCCTTCGGCATCTCGGCAGGCTGTGACGGCGCACCCTTCGACATGGCGTCGAGCACGTCGCCCTTCAGCACCTGGCCGCGCTTGCCGGAGCCGGAAATCTGATCGACAGCGAGGTTGTTCTCGGCGATCAGCTTGGCGGCTGACGGAGCCGGCGGCATGGTGCGCTGCTCAAGCTCGCTCTCGCCGGCGATCTTGGCGCCCTGCGCCGCGGCCTGCCTGGTCGTCGATGCCGCGGTCGGTGCCGAGGCCTGCGCCACGGCGGTTTCCTGCTTCGGCTCCGGGGTTGCCGCCTTCGTGGCGCCGCCCGCCGAGATCATCCCCAGCAGCGCGCCGACCCCAACCGTCTCGCCTTCCTTGACGGCGATCTCGCTGAGCGTGCCGGCGGCGGCGGCCGGCACCTCCACCGTCACCTTGTCGGTTTCAAGTTCGACCAGCGGCTCGTCGGCGGCAATGGCATCGCCGACCTTCTTGAACCATTTGCCGATGGTCGCCTCGGTGACGGATTCGCCGAGAGTGGGAACGCGGATTTCGGTAGCCATTGTGCCTGTCCGTTGCTTTCGGTTCTGTTCTTTATTCGCCCAGTCTCATTCGCCAAGCGCGTCTTCAAGCAGGGCGGCGAGCTGGGCGAGATGCTTCGACATCAATCCTGTCGCCGGCGATGCCGCGGCCGGCCGGCCGGTGTAGCGCACGCGCTGATGTTTGGCGTCGATATGCGCCAGCACCCATTCCAGATACGGGTCGATGAACGACCAGGCACCCATGTTCTTGGGCTCCTCCTGGCACCACACCATCTCGGCGTTGCGGAACCGCGACAGTTCCGTGATCAATGCCTTGGCCGGGAACGGATAGAGCTGTTCGACGCGCAGCAGGTAGATGTCGTTGATGCCGCGCTTCTCACGCTCCTCGTAGAGGTCGTAATAGACCTTGCCCGAGCACAGCACGACGCGGCGGATCTTCGAATCCTTGGTGAGCTTGATCGCCTGGTTGGGCAACAGCTGGGCATCGTCCCACAACAGCCGGTGGAACGAGCTTTCGCCCGACATTTCCGGCAGCGTCGACACCGCCCGCTTGTGGCGCAGCAGCGACTTCGGCGTCATCAGGATCAGCGGCTTGCGGAAGTCCCGCTTCAGCTGCCGGCGCAATATGTGAAAGTAGTTAGCCGGCGTCGTGCAGTTGGCCACCTGCATGTTGTCCTCGGCGCAGAGCTGCAGGAAACGCTCCAGCCGGGCCGAGGAATGTTCCGGACCCTGGCCTTCATAGCCATGCGGCAAAAGGCAGACGAGGCCTGACATGCGCAGCCACTTGCGCTCACCGCTGGAGATGAACTGGTCGAACACCACCTGTGCGCCGTTGGCGAAGTCGCCGAACTGCGCTTCCCAGAGCGTCAGCGCCTTGGGCTCGGCCAGGCTGTAGCCATATTCGAAACCCAGCACCGCCTCTTCCGACAGCATCGAGTTGATGACTTCATAGCCGGCTTGTGCCGCCGACAGATTGTTGAGCGGAATGTAGCGGGTCTCGTCGCGCTGGTCGTAGAGCACGGAATGGCGTTGCGAGAAGGTGCCGCGTTCGGAATCCTGGCCGGACAGGCGGATCGGGTTGCCGTCGAGCAGGATGGCGCCAAAGGCCAGTGCCTCTGCCGTCGACCAGTCGATGCCTTCGCCGGAATCGATCGCCTGGCGGCGATTTTCCAGGAAGCGGATGATCGTCTTGTGCGCCTCGAAATCCTTCGGCACGTCGGTCAGCTTCTTGCCGATTTCCTTCAGCGTCTTCACCGGCACGGCGGTCTTGCCGCGCCGCTGCTCATCCTGGTTGTCGGCGGTGCGCAGGCCCGACCAGGCGCCGTCGAGCCAGTCGGCCTTGTTGGGCTTGTAGTGCTGGCCGACTTCCCACTCGGATTCGAGATGCGCCCGCCAGTCGGCCTTCAGCTTGTCGAGTTCGGCCTGGGTAATGTGGCCCTCGGCGATCAGCCGCTCGCCATAGATCTGCACCGTCGTCTTGTGGGTGCGGATGTTGCGGTACATGATCGGCTGCGTGAAGGCCGGTTCGTCGCCCTCATTGTGACCGAAGCGGCGGTAGCAGAACATGTCCACCACCACCGGCTTGTGGAACTTCATGCGGAATTCGATCGCCACCTTGGTGGCATGCACAACCGCTTCCGGGTCGTCGCCGTTGACGTGGAAGATCGGCGCCTCGATCATCTTGGCGACGTCGGACGGATAGGGCGACGAACGCGAGAAGCGCGGATTGGTGGTGAAGCCGATCTGGTTGTTGATGATGAAATGCAGCGTGCCGGCGACACGGTGGCCGCGCAGGCCGGACAGGCCGAGGATTTCGGCGATCACGCCCTGGCCGGCGAAGGCGGCATCGCCGTGCAGCAAGAGCGGCAGCACCTTGGCGCGCTCTTCCAGCGGCACGATCTCCTCGCGGCTGCGGCCGAACAGATAGTCCTGCTTGGCGCGCGCCTTGCCCATCACCACCGGATCGACGATTTCCAGGTGCGAAGGGTTGGCGGTCAGCGACAGATGCACCTTGTTGCCGTCGAACTCGCGGTCCGACGAGGCGCCGAGATGGTACTTGACGTCACCCGAGCCTTCGACCTCGTCAGGTGCGGCCGAGCCGCCCTTGAACTCGTGGAAGATGGCGCGGTGTGGCTTGGCCATCACCTGGGAGAGCACGTTCAGCCGGCCGCGATGCGCCATGCCGAGCACGATTTCCTTCATGCCGAGCTGGCCGCCGCGCTTGACGATCTGCTCCAGTGCCGGGATCAGCGCTTCACTGCCATCGAGGCCGAAACGCTTGGTGCCCTTGTACTTGACGTCGATGAACTGCTCGAAACCTTCGGCCTCGACCAGCTTCTGCAGGATCGCCTTCTTGCCGGTGGCGGTGAAGGATATCTCCTTGTCGGCGCCTTCGATGCGGGCCTGGATCCAGGCCTTTTCCTCGGGATCCGAAATATGCATGAACTCGACGCCGAGCGTCGAGCAATAGGTGCGGGTCAGGATTTCCAGCATCTGCCGCACGGTGCCGAATTCGAGCCCGAGCACATTGTCGAGAAAGATCGGCCGGTCGTAGTCGGCGGCGGTAAAGCCGTAGTTTTCCGGCGACAGTTCGTTGTAGTCCTCGAGCGGCTTGGCGATGCCGAGCGGATCGAGATTGGCGTGCAGATGGCCGCGCATGCGGTAGGCGCGGATCATCATGATGGCGCGCACCGAATCGCGCGTCGCCTGGTGCACATCGGCGTCGGAAAGGACGTTGCCGTTGGTGACCGCCTTGTCCTTGACCTTCTTTTCGATGTGCTTTTCGACGATGCCCCAGTTGCCGTCGAGCGCCGACACCAGCTCACCATTGGCCTGCAGCGGCCAGGAAGGCTTGGCCCATGAGGCGCCCTTGGCGTTCTTGCGCACATCGCCGGCATCGTCCTTCAGCCCGGCGAAGAACTCCTGCCATTCGGGATTGACCGAGGCTGGATCGTCCTCATAGGCGGCGTAGAGCGCGTCGATATAGTCGGCGTTGCCGCCATAGAGGAAAGAGGTGAGCGAAAATTGGTCGTTGGCCTGATCTTGTCGTGCCATGTCACTTAGCGGAGCCCTTGCTCCGTCTCCTTTTTTGGAGGGGAGTAGGGGAATAAGGCAGTAGGACAATAGGGGAAGTGGCAATTGCCGCTCGTCCCGTTCGTCCTATTCCCTTACTGCCTTACTGCCTTACTGCCCTACTCCCCTACTCCCTTACTGCCCTACCTAACCCTTGATCGCCTCGACCAGGGTCGTGCCAAGCCTTGCCGGCGAAGGCGATACCTTGATGCCGGCCGATTCCATTGCCGCGATCTTGTCCTCGGCACCGCCCTTGCCGCCGGAGATGACCGCGCCCGCGTGGCCCATGGTGCGGCCTGCCGGCGCGGTGCGTCCCGCGATGAAGCCGGCCATCGGCTTCCTGCGGCCACGCTTGGCTTCGTCTTTGAGGAACTGCGCGGCGTCTTCCTCGGCCGAACCGCCGATCTCGCCGATCATGATGATCGACTTGGTCTCGTCGTCGGCGAGGAACATCTCGAGCACGTCGATGAATTCGGTGCCCTTGACAGGGTCGCCGCCAATACCGACGGCGGTGGTCTGGCCGAGGCCGACATTGGTGGTCTGGAACACAGCCTCATAGGTAAGTGTTCCCGAGCGCGAAACAACGCCGACCGAGCCCTTGCGGAAGATGTTTCCGGGCATGATGCCGATCTTGCATTCGTTGGGGGTGAGCACGCCCGGGCAGTTCGGGCCGATCAGCCGCGAGGTCGAGCGGTCGAGCCGTGCCTTGACCTTGATCATGTCCATCACCGGGATGCCTTCGGTGATGCAGATGATCAGCGGGATCTCGGCCTCGATCGCTTCCAGGATCGCTTCGGCGGCACCCGCCGGCGGCACGTAGACGACCGAAGCGTTGGCGCCGGTCTTTTCCTTGCCCTCGGCGACCGTGGCGAAGATCGGCAGGCTCTCGCCCTTCGACCCGGTCCAGGTCTCGCCGCCCTTCTTGGGGTGGATGCCGCCCACCATCCTGGTGCCGTGATAGGCCAGCGCCTGTTCGGTGTGGAACGTGCCGGTCTTGCCGGTCAGGCCCTGCACCAACACCTTGGTGTTCTTGTCGACGAGAATGGACATCGGAGCCCTTTTCTAAAAACCGTTGATCGAGGAAGGCGAGACGCGTCGGTAGACGCCGCTCACCATGTCTTGCCAGATGGCGCTGCCGGGCGGCTGGAACTCCAGCCGCATGCGGTAGCTGTCATCTGTAGTGAAGTGATAGGTCAAACGTGCCGCACCGCGGTGCGACGAGCGGAGCAGTTCCAACGCGCTGCCGTTCCAGCTCCCCGTGGCCGGCGAGGCCGGCACGAAGCCCATCGAGTCGAACTGGTGCATGGTGACGACACTGTTCTGCCGGTCGAAGCCGAACACAGAGTGCGCGCCGAACGAAACCGTGCCGTCGCGGCGCTGGCGATAGCGCTGCACCACGAACAGGCCTCCGAACTGTGCCTCTGCCAGCACTTCGCAACTTGCCGTGCCGCCATCGGTCCATTGTGTGTCCGCCACCTCTTCCTCGCCACGCCACGCGCCGACCAGCGCCTGCAGGCGCTGGTGATCGGCCGAGAGCGAAGAGAAGGACCCCGCGTTCATGGTCAGAGCCGCTTCAGGTCGGAGACGGTGAGGTCGCTCTTGGCATTGCCGGTGTTGAGCGTCGTCGCCGGCTCGAACATCAGCACCACCGGCTCTGTCGTGAGCGAGCGCGGCCGATGCTCGACGCCGCGCGGCACGACGATGAAGTCGCCCTCGCCGAGCTCGACCGGACCGTCGCGGAAATCGATGGCAATGCGCCCACGCAGCACGAGGAAGGCTTCGTCCTCATTGTCATGCGCGTGCCAGTCGAAGATCTCGCCGAATTTGGCGACCTTCGCCTGGCTGTCGTTCACGTCGCCGGCGATATGCGGATCGAAGACCTTGGCGATCTTCGCGTCCGCCGCCTCGACGAGATTTATCTTGCGCGGAGGCATCCGCTCAGCCCTTCACCGCCGCCACGATCTTCTTGGCTGCATCGTCGAGATCGTCAGCCGAAACCACGTTCAGGCCGCTGTCGTTGATGATCTTCTTGCCGAGTTCGGCATTGGTGCCTTCGAGACGCACCACCAGCGGCACCTTCAGACCGACTTCCTTGACCGCGGCGATCACGCCCTCGGCGATGATGTCGCACTTCATGATGCCGCCGAAGATGTTGATCAGGATGCCCTTGACCGCCGGATCCTTGGTGATGATCTTGAACGCCGCCGTCACTTTCTCCTTGGACGCACCGCCGCCGACATCGAGGAAGTTGGCGGGCTCGGCGCCATAGAGCTTGATGATGTCCATCGTCGCCATGGCGAGGCCGGCACCATTGACCATGCAGCCGATATTGCCGTCGAGCGCGACATAGGCGAGGTCGTATTTCGACGCCTCGATCTCCTTCTCGTCCTCTTCGGTGGTGTCGCGCAGTTCCAGCACGTCGGGGTGACGGAATAGCGCATTGTTGTCGAACGACACTTTCGCGTCGAGCACGCGCAGCCGGCCGTTCTTCATGACGATCAGCGGATTGACCTCGAGCAGGCTCATGTCCTTCTCGACGAAGGCCTTGTAGAGGATCGGGAACAGCGCATCGCCATCCTTGGCCGCATCGCCGTCGAGCTTCAGCGCGCTGTTGAGCGCCTTCACATCGGTTGATGTCACGCCCTTTTCCGGGTCGATGGCGACGGTGATGATCTTTTCCGGCGTGTCATGGGCGACCGCCTCGATGTCCATGCCGCCTTCGGTCGAGACGACGAAGGCAACGCGGCCGACCGTGCGGTCGACCAGGATCGACAGATAGAGCTCGCGCTCGATGTCGGCACCGTCCTCGATATAGAGGCGGTTGACCTGCTTGCCGGCCGGGCCGGTCTGCTTGGTCACCAGCGTGTGGCCGAGCATCTCATTGGCATTGGCGACCACTTCGGCCACCGACTTCGACAGCCGCACGCCGCCCTTGGCGTCGGGGCCGAGCTCCTTGAACTTACCCTTGCCGCGGCCGCCGGCATGGATCTGGCTCTTCACCACATAGAGCGGACCGGGCAGCGCTTTGGCGGCGGCTTCCGCCTCGCTCGCCTTGAACACCGGCACGCCTTCGGCCACCGGCGCGCCGAACGTCTTCAGCAGCGCCTTGCCTTGATATTCATGGATGTTCATGTGGATTTTCTCCGGATCATTGACTGGAGGTTCACTTCGAAGCCAGGTGCGGCGCGATCTTGACGCAGGCCTCGGTGAGGCCCTGCACGGTCGCCACCGAACTGTCGAACATCTTCTGCTCGCTCTTGTTGAGGTCGATCTCGATGATGCGCTCGACGCCGCCGGCGCCGATCACCACGGGAACGCCGACATAGGTGCCCTTGACGCCGTACTGGCCGGAGAGATGCGCGGCGCAAGGCAGCACGCGCTTCTTGTCCTTGAGATAGGCTTCGGCCATCTGGATCGCCGAGGCCGCCGGGGCATAGTAGGCCGAGCCGGTCTTGAGCAGGCCGACGATCTCGGCGCCGCCGTCACGGGTGCGCTGCACGATCTGGTCGAGCTTCTCCTTGGAGGTCCAGCCCATCTTGACGAGGTCCGGCAGCGGAATGCCGGCCACCGTCGAATAGCGGATCATCGGCACCATGGAATCGCCGTGGCCGCCGAGCACGAAGGCGGTGACGTCCTCGACCGAGACCTTGAATTCCTCGGCCAGGAAGTAGCGGAAGCGCGCGCTGTCGAGCACGCCGGCCATGCCGACGACATGGGTCTTGGGCAGGCCGGAAAACTTCTGCAGCGCCCAGACCATGGCGTCGAGCGGGTTGGTGATGCAGATGACGAAGGCCTTCGGCGCGTACTTCTTCAGCCCGGCGCCGACCTGTTCCATGACCTTCAGGTTGATGCCCAGCAAATCGTCGCGGCTCATGCCCGGCTTGCGCGGCACGCCGGCGGTGACGATGCAGACATCCGCGCCCTCGATGCCGGCATAGTCGTTGACGCCGGTCAGCCTGGAGTCGAAACCATCGACGGGCGACGACTGCGCGATGTCCAGCCCCTTGCCCTGCGGGATGCCCTCGGCAATATCAAACAGCACCACGTCGCCGAGGTCCTTGAGGCCGATCATGTGGGCGAGCGTGCCGCCGATCATGCCAGAGCCGATGAGCGCTATCTTGTTGCGTGCCATGTCAGGATGTTTTCCCTTTGTCTGTGACGGCGCCAGTACGGCGTCGAGGAAGAGGCCGGAATGCTGCGGGGAACCGCGAATTTTCGCCGCACCCAATAGCTCCGGTGCAAGGTAAATTCAAACGATTATTTTGGAGTGAGCATTTTCAATCGGTTAGATGAGTTGGGATTTACGTAAACGTCAAAGTTTGTAAGCCGACTTGGGAGAATTTACACAATGACCCCGGAAATTCGAAGACTAGAAGCGGGTGATGACGCCCTTGTGATGCAAGTCGCGGACAATGTGTTCGACGAACCGGTGAGACCGGATCGGCTGGCAACCTATCTCGAGCAATCCGGCCATTTCATGGTCGTCGCCATCGTCGACGGCGTCGTCGTCGGCCAATGCGCGGCCGTCATCCACCGCCACCCCGACAAGGTGACGGAACTCTATATCGACGAGGTCGGCGTCTCGCCGGCCTTCCAGCGCCAGGGCATCGCGCGCAGAATGCTCGACGCGATGTTCGAAATCGGCAGGGAGAATGGCTGCGAAGAGGCCTGGGTCGGCACCGAGCCGGACAATGTCGCCGCCCGCGCGCTCTACGAGTCGCGCAAGGAGCCACACGGGCCGGCTGAGGACTTCGTCATGCATGTGTACAAGCTTTAGGCTTGGGCCTGTTGCGCGTCCGACGACGCCGCCTTCGCCTTCTGCCGCTCCGCCCAGTCTTCCAGCCAGTCGCGGCTCTGCATCTCGATCAATCGCGATGCCGTGCGCTCGAATTCGAAGACCTCGACGCCACGCTTGGCCACATAGAGCTGCGGCGGTGGGGCCTCGGCACTCACCACCAGCCGCACATGATGGTCGTAGAGCGTATCGATCAGCAGGATGAAGCGCTTGGCCTCGTTGCGCTTGCCCTCGCCCAGCACCGGGACGTGATCGATGAAGAGGGTTGAAAACCGCCCCGCTATGGCCAGGTAATCGCGGGCGCCAAGCGGCTTTTCGCACAGTTCGGCGAAGGTAAACCGCGCCGCGCCGTCGGCCGCGCGCGGCACGACCACCTGCCGTCCCTTGATGGTCAGCGACGTCTCCGACGCCGGTTCGCCGCGCGTC
Source organism: Mesorhizobium shangrilense (assembly GCF_040537815.1). Lineage (NCBI taxonomy): Bacteria > Pseudomonadati > Pseudomonadota > Alphaproteobacteria > Hyphomicrobiales > Phyllobacteriaceae > Mesorhizobium > Mesorhizobium shangrilense. Next base: position 5,081,125 of record NZ_JBEWSZ010000001.1, on the reverse strand, counting down.
ATGGTGCGCCACGCCTCGTCGAGCGCCCGATCGGCCGCGGCATCGGCCGGCGTGACATAGACCGCCGTGCGGGCGAGCTTTTCCAGCCGGTAATCCTTGTCGGTGTCGAGCGACAGAACATGCGCGTGCCGCTCCAATATGGCGATGAACGGCAGGAAAAGCTGGCGGTTCAGGCCGTCGCGGTAGAGGTCGGCCGGGGCGACGTTGGAGGTGGCGACCAGCACCACGCCGCTCGCGAACAGCGCCGAGAACAGCCGCGACAGGATCATCGCGTCGGCAATGTCGGTGACCGAGAATTCGTCGAAGCACAGCACCCAGGCCTGTTCGGCAAGTGCCTTGGCCACGGGCGGGATCGGATCGTCCTCCTTGACCTCGCCATTCTTGCGCGCCTGCCGGTGCTTCTGGATGCGGTCCTGCACGTCGGCCATGAAGTCGTTGAAATGGACGCGGCGCTTGCGCCTCACCGGCACCAGGTCGAAGAACATGTCCATCAGCATGGTCTTGCCGCGGCCGACGCCGCCATGGATGTACAGGCCTTTGACGGCTTCGTGCGTCTCGCGCTTGCGGGCAAACAGCCAGCCCAGCGCGCTCGATTTGTGCGCCAGCCGCTTTGCCGAGATCTCGTCGGTCAGCCGGTCGAGCGCAGCAGTGATTCGTTCCTGCGCCGGATCGCGTTCGATCGCACCGGTTTCCACCAGATGGTCGTAGCGCTGCCTGACGGTCGCATGGGTCTGGAGGCCGTCACGCAGATGCATCGGTCACGTCGTTTTTTCTTATACATGTCGCTGCCCCAGAAGCAGGCCACTTTTGAGCGACATGCATTGGGAGAAGCCAAGCTTACCTTGTAAGCGAAATCGGCTGGCCGCTGGAAGTCTGGCCGTCGAATTTCGAGCCGCCCGAGGAATAGAGCCGCGCCAGCGTGCCGCCATTGTCGTCATAGAGCGTCAACTGCTTGCCGGAAACGTTCCAGGACTTGATGCCGTCGATCGGAGCCGGGCAATGCAACGGTCCGGCGCGGAAGCCGGCGCCGAACTTGGTCTGCGGCGTCGCGATCTTGCAGCTCTGGCCGGAGACGCTGGCATTCCAGACGCCGGCGACGTTGGCCGCGGTCAGATCGGCGGCTCCGGTGGGGGCCGATCCATCCGGCGGCAATGAGGCCACCTGGGTGTTGTTCTGCGGCGCGGTCGGAAATTGCGACGGATCGGTGGTGCCGGGTGCCGCTGGCGGCGGCAGCTGGTTGGCGGTCACCTTGCCGGCGGGCGTGGCCTGCAGCGGCGCGGGCTGCTGGTCATCCATCGACGAGAACCGCGAGGTTGTGCAGCCGCTCGCAAAAAGAGCGGCCAGTGATACGGCCACCAGACCGGTTTTCGAAAAATTCATTCCAAACCTCCGTCGGATCGGCGGGGCTGCCGTCCGCGCAATGTCACCCCCACCAAGATGGAGAAGGTGGCGAAATTTCAACCCGATATGGTTAAAATACGGTTCGCGGCAACATCTGTTGCAAATTTATCACGACAGGCCCCGACCACAGCCTGCTTTCAAAGAGCGCCCGGGCATGGCATTCGGCGTCAAGCGTGCGTACTGCATCGCCTCACCTAGCGCGGTTCGAACCGGTAGAGCGATTGCGAAAGCGGCACCGGAGCTCGCAGCAGGTCGGCGCATCGGCGGTCCAGTGCAAGTGCCAGATCATGAGCCCGCAGCACTGCCGTCTTCCAATCACCGGCTGTTTTCAGCAAGGCCAGCGACTCTGAAGGGCGGTCGGCTGCGATCATGAGTTCTGCCGCGACGATGCGATCTTCCGGCGAGATGGTTTCGCCGGCCTTCAGCTTACCGGCCAATCCGACCCACTGTTCCCAAGGGAAGGCGGTGGTGAGCTGTTTCGGGCGAGGTGGCGGTTCGTCGCCATTGCCTTGCATGAACCGGGCTAGCGTCACCCGCGCCAACGCCCTGTCGATGAACAACTCCGCCGTTTCGCCCTGCATCTCGGAAATCAAGGCGTGACGCAGATTATCCTGCCGGTCGCGGTGACCAAGAACATAATCGATCGCGTTGAGCATGGCTGCCGTAACAGCATCGGGATTGTTGGTCGGGTCGAGCTGTCTTGCTGCAATCTGGGCATTGAGCGCCCCTGCCACCGTGGGACCGAGGCGCAAATCGCCTGTCTGGTTCATGAGCGTGAGCAGGATCGCGGCTTGAGGAGCATGGGCAATCAGCTGCCCGATCGACCGGATGGCTGGACCCATGCCGTTTTGACGGTCGACCGCCTGCACCTCCGCTGGCTGTCTGGAGATATCGAAGGAAGGGCGAAGATCAGCTGAGTAAAGGGTACGGCGGATAGAGCCCGTGCGACTGGCCTTGTCGGGGCGCACGGCGGATGGAAGCCTATCAAGGTAGGCGACGTAGTCGGAGAGGTCCTCCTTGGCTGCCCGCATCTCGAGAGCCAGCCGCCAAATGCCTGCATCTTCGGCCTTTTGGGCGAGATGTGACTTTGCTTCCTCATCGAGATCGGATAGCGCCCGCGCAGTTCCTTTGGCGGCTTCCGACGCCTGGTAAGGGTCGGACGTCTGCAAGCGCCCCACTTCGCCCAGCAGCCAGTCGCCGCCGTCCTCGGAGACGAGGGCACGCAAGGCAGATTGGCCAAGCTGTGGCACAATCGACTTGGCGTTGGGCAGCGGTTGCATGCCGGCAATCATCGCCGCCCTGTCCGGCGTTTTTGCATAGGCAACCCTGAGTTCGACAATGCGCAGTGGAGGATGACTGCGTTTTTCTAAGTCGGCCAGCAGTGCCGAACCTTCGGTGTAGGCAAGCCCGCCATAGCGTATCCTCAGATAGGCCGCGTCATCGCCAAAACGGTCGCGCCAGAAATTCGGGAACGTTGCGGGTTCTGCCAGCAGGAAATCGGCCGCGTCCAATATGGTTGGCGCGTAGGTGCAGGCGCTGGGCTCTGTCTGCGCGGTAGCAGCCGGCGATACCGGCGCAACTCCCGTGATCGCCGCTATGACTGCAAGAACTGCCTGCCAACGCATGTGGGCTCCTCCGCTGCGTGATCGTACACCGGAAATTATCGGCCCCACCAGCGCGCGGCCTTTCGGCCGAGCCGGCATCCGCCCGACAAATGTTTGCGCCAGAGGGCTTCGGCCCTATGTTGCAGAAACAGAAACCTGCTGGAGCCGAAAATTTGGCCGCGAGAAAGAAAGCCGCTAACCGTTATTACAGCGGCCCGCCGAGCGACCATTTCGACGGCACACTGTTTTTCAATCCCGATGGCAAGCCGCCCGGCCGTTTCGCTGACCTGCTGAAATGGCAACTCAGCGGCGAACGCTCAAAATGGCCGACAGCCAGCCCGAGCCCATTTCCGCCGGCAAAGCCAGGAGCGCGGATCGAAGGTTCCGAATTGCGCGTGACGATGGTCGGCCATTCGACGCTGCTGATCCAGACGGCGGGCCTCAACATCCTCACCGACCCGGTCTGGTCCGAGCGCGTCTCACCGCTCTCCTTCGCCGGGCCGAAACGGGTCAACCCGCCAGGTGTAGCCTTCGCCGACCTGCCGCCGGTCGACCTCGTGCTGCTCAGCCACAACCACTACGATCATCTCGACCTCGCGACGCTGAAGCGGCTCAAGACAGCACATGATCCGCTGGTGATCACACCGCTCGGCAACGACGCCATCATCGAGGCCGCCGTTCCCGGCATGCGGCTGTCGATGCATGACTGGGGCGATCGTATCGACATTGGCAATGGGACAGTGATTCACATCGAGCCCGCGCATCACTGGTCGGCGCGCGGTGCGCGCGACAGGCGCATGGCGCTGTGGGCGGGCTTTGTCGTCGAAACGCCGGCCGGCAACATCTACTTTGCCGGTGATACCGGCTTTCACGATGGCATCAACTACCGGCTGATGGCGCAAAAACATGGCGGCTTCCGCTTCGCCATCCTGCCGATCGGCGCCTACGAGCCGCGCTGGTTCATGGAGCCGCAGCACCAGAACCCGCAAGAAGCCGTGCAAGGCATGAAACTGTGCAACGCCGCATACGCCGCCGGCTGTCACTGGGGCACGTTCCATCTCACCGACGAGCCAATCGACGAGCCGGCAAGACATCTGGCCGAAGCATTGGATGCCGCGGGCCTTTCGCAGGACCATTTCCGCGCCTTGCACCCCGGTGAAGCTTGGGACGTGCCGCAATCGCCGACTGCTTGACCTAGCGGACACGGGCACCGGGAACCTAAGGGTCACGATAACGTTTGGTCCGTGTCCCAGGCATATCGTTCGAGGCATTTTCAATGATCAAGTGGATCATCATTCTTCTGATTGTCGCGGCTGCCGCCAGCCTGCTCGGCATGCCGGCGCTTGCCGGAGCCGCCGCCACCGGCGCGCGCATACTGATCGGCATCGTTCTGATCATCTTCCTGCTCGTGGTGCTCGGCATCTTCGCGGTGACGTGAAATCGCTGCGCACTGGTAATTCCTGCCCGTTTCCGCCATATAGCGCCAAACGGACACGGAATTTTCGGAGCGATGGCAAGCACTGCCCCTTTCGCCAAGATGAACGGCATCGGCAACGAGATCATCGTTGCCGATATGCGCGGTCGTGCCGATCGCGTGACGCCGGAGGCTGCCATTGCGCTCAACGCCGACGCCGCCACCAAGTTCGACCAGATCATGGCCATCCATGACGCAAGGACCGATGGCACCGACTATTTCATCCACATCCTGAATTCCGACGGTTCGCGCGCCCAGGCCTGCGGCAACGGCACGCGCTGTGTCGTCCAGGCCCTTGCCGCTGACACAGGCCGCAAGACATTCACCTTCGAGACCGTCGCCGGCATCCTCAATGCCCGGGAGCATGCCGACGGGCTGATATCCGTCGACATGGGCACGCCGCGCTTTGGCTGGCAGGACATTCCGCTGGCCGAGGAATTTCGCGACACCCGCATGATCGAGCTGCAGATCGGGCCTATCGACGCGCCTGTTCTGCATTCGCCCTCGGTCGTTTCGATGGGCAATCCGCACGCCATCTTCTGGGTCGATCGCGATGTCTGGTCCTACGAGCTCGACCGTTTCGGGCCGCTGCTCGAGAACCATCCGATCTTCCCCGAGCGGGCCAACATCACCATCGCGCAGGTGACCTCACCGGAAACCATGGTCATCCGTACCTGGGAACGCGGCGCCGGCCTGACCAAGGCCTGCGGCTCCGCCGCTTGCGCATCGGTGGTCGCCGCCGCCCGCACCAAGCGGACCGGACGCAGCGTTACCCTGATGACACCTGGCGGCGGTTCGCTGCATGTCGAGTGGCGCGAGGACGACCACGTCATCCTGACCGGCGCGGCCGAATGGGAATTTTCGGGCAGCTTCGATCCCTCGACCGGAATCTGGGCCCGCGACACCGAAAGCGCAGCCTGATGTCGGCTCTTCCCAAGGGCGTCGATATGGCTGGGGGTGTCGACGTGGTGACGTTCGGCTGCCGCCTGAACACCTATGAGTCCGAGGTGATGCGGCGCGAGGCCGAAAGCGCCGGCCTGGGTGCTCTGGCCGGCGGCGCCGTGATCTTCAACACCTGCGCCGTCACCGGCGAGGCCGTGCGCCAGGCCAAGCAGGCGATCCGCAAGGCACGCCGCGAAAATCCCCAGGCGCGCATCATCGTCACCGGCTGCGCCGCGCAGACCGCGCCGCAGGATTTTACCGCCATGGACGAGGTCGACCTCGTCCTCGGCAATGACGAGAAGCTGAAGGCGCATTCCTATCGCGCCTTGCCGGATTTCGGTGTCAACGACACCGAGAAGGCGCGCGTCAACGACATCTTTTCAGTGCGCGAGACGGCCGGGCACATGGTCGACGCCATCGAGGGCCGGGCGCGTGCCTTCGTCCAGGTGCAGAATGGCTGCGACCACCGTTGCACCTTCTGCATCATTCCCTACGGGCGCGGCAATTCGCGTTCGGTGCCGATGGGCGCCGTGGTAGAGCAGGTGAAGCGGCTTGCCGGAAACGGCTATGCCGAGATCGTTTTGACCGGCGTCGACATGACCAGTTTCGGAGCCGACCTGCCGGGCGCGCCAAAACTCGGCAAGCTTGTGAAGACAATCCTCAAGCAGGTGCCCGATGTGAAGCGCCTGCGGCTCTCCTCCATTGATTCGATCGAGGCTGACGACGATCTGCTCGACGCCATCGCCACCGAGGCCCGGCTGATGCCGCATCTGCATCTGTCGCTTCAATCGGGCGACGACATGATCCTGAAGCGCATGAAGCGCCGGCATTTGCGCGATCAGTCGATCCGCTTCTGCGAGGATGTGCGCAAATTGCGTCCTGGCATCGTCTTCGGCGCCGACATCATCGCCGGCTTTCCGACCGAAACGGACGGGATGTTCGAGAATTCGGAAAAAATCGTCGAGGAGTGCGGACTGACGCACCTCCACGTCTTCCCGTTCAGCCCGCGCGAGGGCACGCCCGCCGCGCGCATGCCGCAGGTCCGCCGCGAGGTGGTCAAGCAGCGCGCCGCCCGGCTGCGCGCCGCCGGCGAAGCCGCGTATGGCAGTCATCTGTCGTCGCTTGTCGGAACGCGTCAGTCGATCCTGATCGAGCGTGACGGCCTTGGCCGCACCCAAGGTTTCACGCTTGCCGCACTCGGCACGGGTGCGCCGGGCGATATCCTCGAAGCTGATATCACCGGCCACGATGGTATCAGACTGATCGCAGCGCCGCTTGCCGCGCGCGCCGCCTGAGAACGCAAAAAATATGGCTGGTTTTTTCAAGAAGATATTTTCGTTCGGCAAGAAAGAGATTGTCGAAGAGCGGATCGACGAGACCGCGCCGCTGCCACCGATCAAATGGGATCAGCTGGATGCGCTGAAGCCGGCGGCCGAACAGGTCGTTCCGGAATTCTTGAAGCGCGACGAGCCGCAGGCGGAAATTGTGCCGACAGTTCCGGCCGAGCCGCCTCAGCCGGAACCGGCGCCTGTCGAGGAACCGGTTCCCGAGCCCATTCCAACCGTCCCGCCAGCCCCGGAGCCTACGGTTCCGTCCGAGCCCGAGATCCAGCCTGAGCCTGTACCGGCCGAGGAGCCGCGACCGGTCGAGCCCGCCCGGGAGCCACAGGCTCCCGAAATACCCGCTGAACAGCCGGCCCCGCAAGAAACGCCCGAGGTGCCGGTCGTTCCGGAACGCGTTCCGGAACCTGCGCCACCGGAAATTCCGACGCCAGAACAGCCTGAAGTCGTGCCTGTACCGGGGAGACAGCCAGAGCCTGCGCCCGTGGAAGTGCCGACGCCAGTCGAGACGCCGTCGGCGATCCCGTCCGCCAGACTTCCCTTGGATGTCAGCGCCGCCCCTCATCCGCCTGCCGGCACCTTCTCCCCGTATAGGGACGGGGAGAAGGGCGCTGATCGTGACGCCAGTGCCCCTCCTGCAAATGTTGAAGAAGAAGCCTCGGCGCTGATGCCCGCCTCGCCCCGTACTTCACGGGCAGAGGGTAAGGGTGAGGGGCAGCGCCAGCCTGCGAATGACCTTGCGCCAACCGACGAAGCCGCGCCAACGATTCCGGCGCCATCGGCGGAAATCGCGCCCCCCCTTCGCCAGCCGGCGCCCGTCGAAGCACAGCCCATCATTGCCGAGGTCGCACCCGAGCCGCAGCCGGTCACGCCACCAGCCCCGCAACCCCTGCCCGAGCCAAAGCCCGCTCCGGGCAAGGTGACCGTCACCAAGAAGGTCGAGCAGAAGGCCGAGGTGCAGAAGGCCCCGGAGCCGGCGCCGAGGCGCTCGTGGTTCCAGCGCATGAAGGACGGACTTGCCCGTTCGTCGCGCGAGCTCACCGGCAACATCGCCGGCGTCTTCACCAAGCGAAAGCTCGACGAAGAGACATTGCAGGATCTGGAGGATGTGCTGATCCGCGCCGACCTCGGCATGGAGACCGCATTGCGCGTCACCGATGCGCTGGCCGCCAGCCGCTACGGCAAGGATGTCTCCGATACGGAAGTGCGCGCCATCATGGCCGCCGAGGTCGAGAAGGTCCTGACCCCTGTCGCCAGGCCGCTGGAGCTCGACCTCAACCACAAGCCGCATGTCATCCTTGTCGTCGGCGTCAACGGCACCGGCAAGACAACAACCATCGGCAAGCTGGCGGCGAAGCTCACCGATGGCGGCCTGTCGGTGATGCTGGCGGCCGGCGACACGTTCCGTGCTGCCGCGATCGAGCAGCTGAAGATCTGGGGCGAGCGGACGAAATCGCCCGTCATCTCCTCCAAGCTCGGTGCCGATGCGGCCGGCCTTGCCTACGACGCCTTCGAGAAGGCCAAACAGGCGGGCTCCGACGTGCTGATCATCGACACCGCCGGCCGGCTGCAGAACAAGGTCGAACTGATGGCGGAACTCGAAAAGATCGTCCGCGTGCTGGGCAAGCTCGATCCGGAAGCGCCGCACACCGTGCTGCAGACGGTCGACGCTACCACCGGCCAGAACGCGCTGAACCAGGTCGAGATCTTCCGCAATGTCGCCGGCGTCAATGGCCTGGTGATGACCAAGCTGGACGGCACGGCGCGCGGCGGTATCTTGGTGGCGATCGCGGCAAAGCACAAATTGCCGGTTTATTTCATCGGCGTCGGCGAACAGGTCGACGACCTCGAACCTTTCTCGGCAAGCGAATTCGCCCGGGCGATCGCTGGAGTGGCCTAACAAGCATATCCCAGAAAGTTGCAGACTTTCTGGATCAGATCATGCGTAAGAAAGAAGTTTTCATGAACCCACCCATCCTCGAACGCGATCCGTCCGATCCTCAGAAGGGAAAAAAGGAAGGCCTCAATCCCGTGCTCAAGCTGGTGCTGGAGCTCGGGCCGCTGATGGTGTTCTTCTTCGCCAATGCGCGCGGCGAATGGCTGCTGCAGAAGTTTCCCGCGCTGGCCGAACTCGGCGGCCCGATCTTCGTCGCCACCGGACTGTTCATGGCCGCGACCGCGATCGCCCTGATCGCCTCCTGGCTGCTGACCCGCACCCTGCCGATCATGCCGATGGTGTCGGGCGTCGTCGTGCTGATCTTCGGTGCGCTGACGCTCTATCTGCAGGACGACATCTTCATCAAGATGAAGCCGACCATCGTCAACACGCTGTTTGGCGGCGTGCTGCTTGGCGGCCTGTTCTTCGGCAAGTCGCTGCTCGGCTATGTCTTCGATTCTGCCTTCAGCCTCGATGCCGAAGGTTGGCGGAAACTGACCTTCCGCTGGGGCCTGTTCTTTCTGTTCCTGGCCATCGTCAACGAAGTGGTGTGGCGCAATTTTTCCACCGACGCCTGGGTTACCTTCAAGGTCTGGGGAATCATGCCGATCACGCTTCTGTTCACGTTCAGCCAGATGCCGCTGATCCTGCGTCATTCGCTGGACGACAAGACCGGAGAGAAGGCCGGCAAACAATAGGGCCGGCAAACAATAGGGAGAGGGCCATGGAATTCGTCGCCACGCGCGAACAGCTGAGGACGATCTACAAGACGCCCCGGCCGACGGACGGCTCGATCCGCAAGGAGCTGAAGGCGCTGGATGGCCATTGCCGCTCCTTCATCGGCAAGAGCCCGTTCGTGCTGATCGGTTCATCCGATGGCGCCGGCAATGCCGACGTGACGCCGCGGGGCGACCGGCCGGGTTTCGCAGCCATTCTCGACGACAGGACCATCGCCATTCCCGACCGGCCCGGCAACAATCGTCTGGACACGCTGGAGAACATCCTCCTCAACCCTTCGGTCGGACTGCTCTTCCTCATTCCCGGCATGAACGAGACGCTGCGCGTCAATGGCGATGCCCGCATCACCGTCGATGCCACCTTGCGCGAACGGCTCGCCGTCGACGGCAGGGAGCCGCAAAGCGTCATCGTCGTCGCCGTCAAGGCCACCTACATGCATTGTGCCAAGGCCTTCATGCGCTCCGACCTGTGGAAGCCGGAGAGCTGGTACGACCGCACGACGCTGCCGACGCTCGGCCAGATCCTGCGCGACCAGCTGGCGCTTGCCGATTCCGCCGAAGCAACCGACCGCTGGCTGGACGACAGCTACAAGCAGACGATGTGGTAGGCTGTCCGGACACGATTCGTCCCGGACTGGTCCCGCACAGTGCTGAATATCATCGCCATTTCTGGCAGCCTGCGGGTGGCCTCCACCAATTCGGCCCTGGTCGCAGCACTGGCGCGAAACGCACCGCCTGGATGCCAGGTCACGGTCTATGACCGGCTCGGCCACCTGCCGATCTTCAATCCGGATGATGAAGGCGAGCGGACGCCGCCGGAAGCAGCCTTGCTGATCGACGCCGTCACAAACGCCGATGGCGTCATCGTCTCCTGCCCGGAATATGCCCATGGTGTGCCGGGTGGACTGAAGAACGCGCTCGACTGGCTGGTGTCGCGCGACGCCGCGGTCGGCAAGCCCGCCATGCTGGTACACGCGTCGCCGCGCTCGCTGTTTGCCCGATCTGCGCTGGCCGAGATCATACGGACGATGTCGTTCGCGCTTTATGACGGCGCGGAACTCGAAGTCGGTTTGCTTGGCAAGAAGGCACCAGAGGTGGCGGCTATTTTGGCTGAGGCGGAAAATGTGCTCGCGGTGCGGAAAGCGCTCACCACGTTCGCCGATTTTATCCGCTCGCGTTGATGCTCGGCGACCGCTACCTCGCTTTCGCCACTCCTCGACCTAACCCTTGCGCAACGTCTCGACGTCGGTCTTGCCGACATACCAGTCCCGCGCATTGACCTCCTCGAAGACCACCCAGACATCGTCATTGCCCAGCCCGGTAGCATCCATGATGGCCGCCGTGACTTTTTTGGCGATGTCAGCCTTCTTGCCTGCGGGATCGGCGGCGATCACTTCCTTGACGATGCGGATGTTGACGAATGGCATGATTTTCTCCCTTTGGATTTTGTCGGCTGCCGTCGGGAAGCTGATCCGAAATTCGCTCTTGCGAATTGCCTGACGGTGCCGGGAACCGCAGCGCGGCAGGCACAGCGGGTAAGCGCAGAAACGCCAGCAAAGGTCGCCAGAGAAGAGTTTCCGGCAACCTCAATAGGTCTTGGCTCCATTCACCATCAGCCGCACCGAATAGAGCGAGGTGGTGCCGGCGATGTACAGGCAGTTCATCTTGTTGCCGCCGAACACGCAATTGGCGGTCACCTCCGGCACCTTGACCTTGCCGATCAGCGTGCCGTCCGGATCGTAGCAGTGGATGCCGTCGGCAGCGCTCGTCCAGATGCGTCCGTCCGAGTCGAGCCGGAAACCGTCGAACAGGCCAGCCGTGCAGTCGGCGAACACCTTGTCGCCGGAAACCTTCTTGCCGTGCTTGCCGACGTTGAACACGCGCATATGCGCCGGATTCTGCGCACCATGCGTGCGGCCGGTGTCGACGACATAAAGCAGGCTCTCGTCCAGCGAGAAGGCGAGCCCGTTCGGCCTGACCATGTCGGTGATGACAGCCTCGATCTCACCCGTGTCGGGATCGACCCGGTAGACATGGCAGTGGCCGATCTCGCTCTCGGCCTTGTCGCCCTCATAGTCCGTGTCGATGCCGTAGCTCGGATCGGTGAACCAGATCGAGCCGTCGGACTTCACCACGACGTCATTGGGCGAATTCAGCCGCTTGCCCTTCCATTTGGCGGCGATGGTGGTGATCGAGCCATCATGCTCGGTGCGGCTGACGCGGCGCCCCGAATGCTCGCATGTCACCAGCCGGCCCTGCCGGTCGACGGTGTTGCCGTTGGAATTCCCGGACGGCTGGCGGAAGACGCTGACGCTGCCGTCCGTCTCGTCATAGCGAAGCATGCGGTTGTTCGGGATGTCGGACCAGACGATGTAGCGGCCGGCGGCGAACCAGGCCGGCCCTTCCGCCCACCGACATCCGGTAAACAGCTTCTCGACTTGCGCGCTACCGTTGAACAGTCGCGCGAAGCGCGGATCGAGAACCTCATAATAGTCTGCGGCCGCCATGCTTTTCCTCCCGGCATCACGTGACGTCAGATCAAGCCAGCCCGCGATCGATATGGCAAGACGGGGCATCCGCATTTGTAAGACAAAATGGGAGCAGGCGCGGCTCGGCTGGATCCTGGTAGTTAGGGCGCCATTAACCGGCTATGCGCTGCGTGCAATGGTGCATTGCAACATCTTCTTTTTGCAACGCACCATTCCTATGTCATGCTTCGTACCGATCAAGGGAGGAACAACGGCCGCGAGAATGCGGCTCAAGAAAAGGGAACTTACCCATGATCTTCAACGACCTCATGAACCGCGCTCGCACCAGCATTGCCAAGCGCAAGCACTACAACCGCCTCGTCGCGGAAATCGACAGCTTCTCCAGCCGCGATCTGGCCGACATGCGCGCCGACCGCAGCGAGATGCTGTATCAGGTCCACAAGCAGATTTACGGCTGATCTTTTCAGTCGACCTTCGCAACAGCGGGGCGCAGCCCCCTCACCCGGATTGCCAAACCGAATTGCAAGAGCAATTCGGGGCAATCCGGCATCTCCCCAAGGGGAGAGGAGCAGTTTGGCGCTTCCGCTTCTCTTCTCCCCGCCGGGGAGAAGGTGGCCGCGTGCGGCCGGATGAGGGAGCCTGGCGCCGCCGCTCAGTTCGGCGCGGCAAGAGCCTTGTCGATCCGCGGCAACAGCAGGCTCTGCGCCGTCTCCGGCGTCAGCGGGCCGACATGCTTGTAGGCGATCTTGCCGTCCTTGCCGATGACGAAGGTTTCCGGCACGCCGTAGACACCCCAGTCGATCGCCGTGCGGCCCGCCTCGTCAACACCGATGGCCTGGAACGGGTTGCCGAGATCGCCGAGGAACCGGCGGGCATTTTCCGGCCGGTCCTTGTAGTTCAGCGCCGCCATGACGAAGCGCTTGTCCTGCGACAAAGCGAGCAGCACGGGATGTTCTTCCCGGCACGGCGCGCACCAGGACGCGAACACGTTGACCAGCGTCACCCGCCCCGCGAACTGGCTGGAATCGAGCCCCGGCAGATTGCTGCCTTCAAGCGGCGGCAGGTTTGTCTGTGGCGCCGGCAGGCCGATCAAGGCCGACGGCACTTCCGAAATGTCGCGGCCGGACAGCAGCTGCGACAGGAACAATCCGGCCAATCCCAGGAAAACCAGCAGCGGCAAAAGCACGATCAGGCGTCGCCCACGCGCCGGCGTTTCCGTTTCCATGCTCATGACTTGACCGTCCCGGCCTTGTCGGAACGCCGCCGGATGCCGGCTGCTTCGAGTTCGGCGAGTTCGCGCTTACGTGCCCGCTGGTCGATGAGAATCCAGCCGATCAGCCCGGCCAGGACCACGGCCGTGATGCCGTAGGCTGCGGTCACGTAAAGGGCGTGAGCACTCATGCGACCCGCTCCGCCAAGACTTTCAGCCCGATCATGCCGCTTCGTTCGATCATGCCTTCCCTTAGCCTTGCATCCTCGGCTTCGCAATCTGGCGCCGCGCCGCATGCCACCATCGTCCATGCCACCTTCATCCTTGGCGCATGACGGCCTCAATCCGTCCCGTGCCGCAATGCCAGCGCCGCGGAGACGGGCCCCAGCACGGCAAGAAACAGCGTCAGCGCGGCAAGAATGAGGAAGGGCTGCAGGAACGGGTCGGGATTGGCCGTCGCGCCATAGCTCGCCGAAACGCCGAAGATCAGCACGGGAATGGTCAGCGGCAGCACCAGCACCGAGATCAGCAACCCGCCGCGCGGCAGCGCCACCGCCACCGCCGCACCGGCGGCACCGATGAAAGTGATCGCCGGCGTGCCGACCAGCAGTGTCAGGGCCGTGGCACCGATGGCAAGCGGCTCCATGTTCATGAACAGGCCAAGCAGCGGCGCGGCGATCACCAACGGCAGCACGCTCCCCGCCCAATGCGCCAGGCATTTCACCAGCACGGTCAGCGCCAGCATGTGGCGGTCGTTGCCAACAACCAAAAGGTCGAGCGAACCGTCCTCGCGGTCGGCCTGGAACAGGCGGTCGAGGCCGAGCAGGCAGGCAAGCAGCGCCCCGATCCACAGGATCGCCGGGCCAATGCGGGCGAGCAGCTTCAGGTCCGGCCCGACGCCGAACGGAATGGTGGCGATGACCGCGAGGAAAAAGATGACGCCGGTCAGAGCGCCGCCGCCGGCACGGATGTTGAGACGGATGTCGCGCAGGAAGAGCGACCACATTATGATGCGGTCCCTTTTTGAGGAGGCAATGCCGACATCAATCGCCCATCCTCAATTCCCTTGCACCGTCCAATCCGAGCGGCAGGTGCGTCGCAGCGACGATGATCCCACCGCCTGCGCAGTACCTCGACATCAGTCCCGCAAACCGCCGCTCCGAGGCCTTGTCCAGTCCCGCCGTCGGCTCATCAAGGAGCCACAGCGGCCGATCACTGACCAGCAGTTTCGCGATTGCCGCCCGCCGCCGTTGCCCTGTCGAGAGATACCCGAAAGGCAGATGGCCGATACCGCCGAGCCCAACGGTTTCAAGCGCTTCTTCGACGCCCAGCACCCCTTCGCCATTGAAATCGCGCCAAAAGCGCAAATTCTCCGTCACGCTCAACACCGTCTTCATCGCATTCTGATGGCCGAGATAGTGGCAGGCTGACGCGACCGACGGGAATTCGTCGCCACCGTCCTCGATGACCGCGCGACCTTCCGCCGCCGGCAACAGCCCGGCAATGATTCGCAGCAGTGTCGATTTTCCAGAACCGTTCGGCCCGGTGACGATCAGTGCCTGACCGCTCTCCAGCGCAAAACCGACGGCGGAAAAAACGGGCTCGCCGCCGCGCTCGCCGCCCAGATTTTCGGCGATCAGCCGCATCCCTGCCTGTCCCCAAAACGAAGCGGCACGGTAGCTGCCGCATCGCACAAATTTGCTTTCCAACTGTCTAGAACTATTCCAGAAAATTCTCTATATGCGGGGCATCCGTGCCAGCGGTCGGCGCGGGAACAGAATTAGCGCCGAACCAGCGCACGCGCCGCCTTGAACGGCTCGGGTTGCTTGGGAACGGACAGCGGAAATGGCCGTACCCGCACCTTTGCGCGTGATTGCATGCCATCGGCGTCCGTTCCCTTTCAGGCTGAACAGACAAGGACGGATCGCACGTGTCAAAATCCCTCGATAGTTTCAATTGCCGCCGCACCCTGACCGCGGGTGGCACCGAGTATGCCTATTTCGACCTCATCGAGGCCGAGAAGAACGGCCTCACCGGCATCGCCCAGCTGCCCTATTCGATGAAGGTGCTGCTGGAGAACCTTTTGCGCAACGAGGACGGCCGCTCCGTCACCAAGGAGAGCATCCAGGCGGTTGCCGGCTGGTTGACCGACAAGGGCACCGCCGGCGTCGAGATCGCCTACCGCCCGGCTCGCGTTTTGATGCAGGACTTCACCGGCGTTCCCGCCGTGGTTGATCTGGCCGCCATGCGCGACGCCATGGCTTCGCTGGGCGGTGATCCGCAGAAGATCAATCCGCTGGTCCCCGTCGACCTCGTCATCGACCACTCCGTCATCGTCGACGAGTTCGGCACGCCGATGGCCTTTGCCCGCAATGTCGAGCTCGAATACGAGCGCAACGAGGAACGCTACAAGTTCCTGAAGTGGGGCCAGCAGGCGTTCCGCAACTTCCGCGTCGTGCCGCCCGGCACCGGCATATGCCACCAGGTCAACCTCGAATATCTCGGCCAGGTCGTCTGGACCAACACCGAGGATGGCGAAACCACCGCCTATCCCGACACCTGCGTCGGCACCGATTCGCACACCACCATGATCAACGGCCTTGGCGTTCTGGGCTGGGGCGTCGGCGGCATCGAAGCCGAGGCGGCCATGCTCGGCCAGCCCGTCTCCATGCTGCTGCCCGAGGTGATCGGCTTCCGCCTCACCGGCAAGCTCAAGGAAGGCGTCACCGCCACCGACCTCGTGCTCACCGTCACCCAGATGCTGCGCAAGAAGGGCGTCGTCGGCAAGTTCGTCGAGTTCTTCGGTCCCGGCCTTTCCAACATGACGTTGGCCGACCGCGCCACCATCGGCAACATGGCGCCGGAATATGGCGCCACCTGCGGCTTCTTCCCGGTCGACAGCGAGACCATCCGTTACCTGACGATGTCCGGCCGCAGCGAGGATCGCATCGCGCTGGTCGAGGCCTATTCCAAGGCGCAAGGGTTGTGGCGCGACACCGGCTCGGCGGACCCGGTGTTCACGGACCTGCTCGAGCTGGAGCTTGGCAGCGTCGTGCCGTCGATGGCCGGCCCCAAGCGTCCCGAGGGTCGCGTCGCGCTGGAAGGCATTCCGGAAGGTTTCGCCAAGGCGATGGAGACCGAATACAAGAAGGCGGCCGAGATCCACAAACGCTACCCGGTCGAAGGCACCAGCCACGATCTCGGTCATGGCGATGTCGTCATCGCCGCCATCACGTCGTGCACCAACACCTCGAACCCGAGCGTGCTGATCGGCGCAGGGCTTCTGGCACGCAACGCCAACCGCCTCGGCCTCAAGCAGAAGCCGTGGGTGAAGACCTCGCTGGCGCCCGGCAGCCAGGTGGTCGCCGAATATCTGGAGAAATCCGGCCTGCAGAAAGAGCTCGACCAGATCGGCTTCAACCTGGTCGGCTTCGGCTGCACCACCTGCATCGGCAATTCCGGCCCGCTGCCGGCGCCGATCTCGAAAACCATCAACGACAAGGGCCTGATCGCTGCCGCCGTGCTCTCCGGCAACCGCAATTTCGAAGGCCGCGTCTCGCCCGACGTGCAGGCCAACTATTTGGCCTCGCCGCCGCTGGTCGTGGCGCACGCGCTGGCTGGAACCGTCACCAAGGATCTTACCACCGAGCCGCTCGGCGAGGACAAGAACGGCAATCCGGTCTACCTCAAGGATATCTGGCCGAGCTCGGCCGAGATCCAGGAGTTCATCGAGAAGAACGTGACCCGCGAACTGTTCGCGCGCAAATATGCCGATGTCTTCAAGGGTGACGAACATTGGCAGAAGGTCCAGGCGCCGGAAGGCCAGACCTATGCCTGGGACGACAACTCGACCTATGTGCAGAACCCGCCCTATTTCGCCGGGATGACCGCCGGTTTCGGCAAGATCGGCGACATCAAGGGCGCCCGCGTGCTCGGCCTGTTCGGCGACAAGATCACCACCGATCACATCTCGCCGGCCGGCTCGATCAAGGCGGCCTCGCCAGCCGGCAAATATCTCACCGATCATGGCGTCGGCGTCGCCGACTTCAACCAGTACGGCACGCGGCGCGGCAATCATGAGGTGATGATGCGCGGCACCTTCGCCAACATTCGCATCCGCAACCACATGCTGGGCGAGAACGGCCGCGAGGGCGGCTACACCATCCACTACCCGTCGAAGGAAGAGGAATCGATCTACGACGCCGCCATGGAGTACAAGAAGGAAGGCGTGCCGCTGGTCATCTTCGCCGGCGTCGAATACGGCAACGGCTCGTCGCGCGACTGGGCGGCCAAGGGAACCAATCTCCTTGGTGTCCGCGCCGTCATCGCACAGTCCTTCGAGCGCATCCATCGCTCGAACCTGGTCGGCATGGGCGTCATCCCCTTCGTCTTCGAGGAAGGCACCTCATGGGCCTCGCTCAATCTCAAGGGCGATGAGCTCGTCGAAATCGACGGACTGAGCGCCATCAAGCCGCGCCAGACGATGACCGCCAAGGTCACCTATGGCGACGGCACGGTGAAGAACGTGCCGATCATCTGCCGCATCGATACGCTGGACGAGCTCGACTATTTCAAGAACGGCGGCATCCTGCAGTACGTGCTGCGCGATCTGGCAGCCTAAGGGCAGCAAGGCGTCAAACGACCAACAAGCCGCCGGAGCCAAAACTCCGGCGGTTTTTTTGTGCCGGTCACGGGGCAGCAAAGAGTGACCCGCGCATGGGCCGGCGTGAGACCAGCATGAGCAAGATATCGGGCCAGATCGTGCCGCGGTGACGCGCCACCGAGGATCATCGAATTGTGGAACCGCCACCGTCGGCGCCCTGGCAGAGATGTCGATACATGGTCTTCCCACACGCCACGCGCTCGCGGCGATGGCGACAAGAAAAAGTCAGCTTCACCAACGCATTGACCGCTCAGGGCTACAGTTGCGGCCAGGCCGCCTCGCAGTAGAGATCGATTGGCGTCAGAAACATTTGTCGCATGCCGATTGCCGTCTGAATTGATTTTGGACCTGGAATGCACACCTCTCCCGTTGTGTCTCGTGGATTGGCCGTGGCAGAGAAATTTCACCGCAACGTGACTTCCCGTTGACTGTTGCTTCTGCCACATATTCCGCCAACCATAACAAGGCCGGCGCCACCGGCGGGAATCGGAACGGCCATGGCATTTCGAAGACTCTTGGAGCTAGCGATGTTTGCGCTGGCGGTCTCGGTGTTTGCCGGATCGGCGGTTGCCGGCCAGGGCGACCGACCCCAGTTCAACCGATCGCAGAACAACAGACCTCTGTTCAGCACGCTCCCGATCGACAAGCCGCAGACCGACAAGCCCCTGGGCGTGGTTGAGCTGTTTACCAGCCAGGGCTGCAATTCCTGTCCGCCAGCCGACGAGTTCTTCGCCGAACTGGCCGCCCGGGAAGACATCGTCGCGCTCGCCTACCACGTCGAATACTGGGATTATCTCGGCTGGCAGGACACGTTGAGCCGCAAGGAGAACACCGAGCGGCAGTATGACTACATGCGCGCCTTCGGCAGCCGCTCCGTCTACACACCGCAAGCCGTCATCAACGGCCGCGTCCACGTCAACGGCGCCAGCCGCGGCGAGGTCAACGGCTCGCTCACCCGACTGGAGAAGGCCGGCGAGGGCATGCGGGTCAGCGTCAAGGTCAGCCGAACAAGCGACCGCGTGATCATCGACACCGGCGACGCCGGGTCAGGCCCCAGTGACGCCCATGTCATCATTGTCTATTTCGAGCCTCCGCAGACGATCAAGATCGGCAAGGGCGAGAACGTCGGCCGCAAGATGACCTACTGGAATTCGGTCGCAAGCATCCAGACCGCCGGAATGTGGCACGGCAAGGCGCAGCGCTACGAATTGCCGATGACCGAGATTTCCAAGAAGGGCGGCAGCGCGGTGCTGCTGCAATCGGTCGGCAAGGATGGCCTGCCCGGCCCCATCCTGGGCGCGGCTTTCATCCACAAGCCGTAGATCGCGGCACGCGGACATCCTGCAAGAGGCCGGTAGGTCATCCGGCGGCCCCGACACGCAGTGCGACAATGTTGGGCAGTCTAAGGCATGTCGCCCAAAATTGCGCAGCGGTTTTGGGATAACGACATGCACAAAACAAATATTTAAAACGCGTTGCATGAATCCGTTCAAACGCGACGCGCTTTAAACTCGCAAAACCGGCGCCTTGCACTTCAACTGAACTGAAGCAGGCATGAAAAGACCGACGTCAGCTTGCTTCTGACGCCGGTCATTTAAGTTTTGGGATCGTCGCTCTCGATTAATCCAAAGAGAAACCGAGGTTGGTTCGATCCGACGCAGACCCGTGGGCGGGGGGCTTGGGGTTTACGAGCCGGTGCCGGACCGAACCGTCTCAGGCAACGCCAGTAAATTCGTCGGACATTGGGGCATGAGCGCGGATAAAAAAAGGCAGAAATGTGGCGAAGCATCACCAATTCCAACAGGGCGCGTTACAAAAGTGACTGGACGCCCCGGAAATGGCGCGCCGCCGCCTCGCCTCGCCGGGTCTTGCAATTGCAGCGCGAAGGGGCCAACTTTGGTTGGCAAAGATTCATTTTGAGGGATCGAGGCATGACTGATGACAGCGGCGGGACGGGGGATGGTGACGCATCCGCGATATTGATCCCGCTGTACGAGGCGCGACGCGAGCGCCTCGACCAGCCGGTGCGCTTCGAACGGCGCGAACTGGACCAGATCCTCAGGCTCTACGGACGCATGGTCGCCGCCAATGAATGGCGCGACTACGCCATCGACCATCTCACGGACAGGGCTGTGTTTTCCGTCTTTCGCCGCGCCAGCGAAGTGCCGCTGTTCCAGATCGTCAAGGATCCGAAACTCGCTCGCAAGCAGGGCGCCTTTGCCGTCATCGCCGCCGGCGGCCGCATCCTCAAGCGCGGCCAGGAACTCGGCCGCGTGCTTGGCGTCTTCGACGGCAAGCTGAAGCTGGTCCAGGCTTAAGCAATTCCAGGAAAAGTGCGCAGCGGTTGTCCGTCCGGAATTGCATAAGAAATCAGGCACTTATTTTTGCTTTTGGAATTTCCGTTCCGGCAATGAGTCCGGATCAGGCGGAGTCGACGCCCCGCCATTCATCGCCAGTTGCATGAACACCGTGTCCAGCCATCGCCCATGCTTGTAGCCGGAGCCTTCGAGGCGCCCCGAATGGCGAAAGCCAAGTTTTTCATGCAGGCGCACCGATGCGCTGTCCGGCCGGCCGTCGCCAATCACCGCGACGATCTGGCGAAAGCCCGCCGCCCGCGCGGCCTCGACCAGATGCCGCATCAACAACAGGCCGACGCCCTGGCCTTTGGCCTCTGGTGCGACATAGACCGAATCCTCGACGATGAAGCGATAGGCCGGGCGGGGCCTGAAGGGGCCGGCATAGGCATAGCCCAGCACGGCACCGTCCTTTTCCGCCACCAGGTAGGGGAAGCCGCCGGCCATCAAACCATCGAATCGCGCCCCCATTTCGGATCGGCTGGGCGGCTCCAGTTCGTAGCTCGCCGTGCCGTGGGCCACAGCGTCGGCATAGATTTCGGTGATGGTGTCGAGGTCGGCGGATATCGCAGCCCTTATCGCAATACTGCTCATCATTTATGCAAACCTGATTTCTGCCTACGATAACAGCAAAAGCCGGCACAAAAGAAAAGGGCGGCCATTGGGCCGCCCTTTCCAAACTCGCTGGTCCAGTCAGACCATGACGCTCGCTCTAGCGGCGATCGCCCATGAACTGCAGCAGGAACATGAACAGGTTGATGAAGTCGAGATAGAGCGTCAGGGCGCCCATGATCGCCTTGCGGCCTGCGACATCCGAAGTATCGCCGTCGAAATACATCTCCTTGATCTTCTGCGTGTCATAGGCGGTCAGGCCCGAGAAGATCAGCACGCCAAGCGCCGAGACGGCGAAGGATAGAGCCGACGACTGCAGGAAGATGTTAATCACCATCGCGATGATGATGCCGAACACACCCATGATCAGGAACGAGCCGAGAGCGGTGAGGTCGCGCTTGGTCGTGTAACCGTAGAGCGACAGGGCGCCGAAAGCCGCTGCAGTTGCGAAGAAGGTCTGCGAGATGCTGGCCGTGGTGTAGACCAAGAAGATCGACGACAGCGACAGACCGACCAGGCCGGCATAGACCCAGAATGTCGTCTGCGCGGCCGAAACGCTCATCGACTGAACGCGGAACGACAGGAACAGCACGGCGGCCAGGGGCGCCAGCATCACCACCCAGCGCAGCGGCGAGCCGAAGATCGCGTAGCCGAAGGAGGTCAGCATCTCGCCGCTTGGCAGTGTCGCCACGGCGGCGGCCGGATTGGTGGTCGTGGCCAGCATGATTGTGCCGACCGCGGCAAGACCCGTGATGAGGAGCCCAAGCCCCATCAGATTGTAGACCTTGATCATATAGGCGCGCAGGCCCTGATCGATGCCTGCATCGACGCCGGCGCCGGGCACGGCGCGCGTCTGATAGTTGCGAATGGGTTCAGCCATTGGAGTCCTCATATTGCTTCTGCCCCGTCGGGTGTCAGGTCCTATCGGACCCAGGCGCCGCTGGCAGGGCTCCAGCATGCCTATGGCGAAATATGATGGTTCTCGGTGTCAAGAACAAGTCCGTAACCGGACTGTAATGCTTCGTGAGACGCACGCAATGCTGTTTTTCGGCCTGTAGAGGCTGATTATGACTCAAATTTAATCAAGTCGCGTCGCCGACGGTCGAGGATCAGAGGTTGCGCAGCACCGGAGCGGCCTTGTGTCCGAGCACCCGCCAGGTTCCGGCAAGGCCCATGCCGACCGTGATCACCAGCGAGAAGACGATGGTCGCCACCGCCACCTCCGGCATGAAATGCGATGGCAGCATCATGATCCTGGCGACGACGAACCACGCGGCGACGCTACCCGCCGCCAGGGCGAAAACCGCGGTGGCGAGCCCGATCAGCATGTATTCCAGCGAGAAGGCCGCTATCAGCGTCCTGCGGGTCGCGCCAAGCGTCTTCAGCACCACCGCGTCATGGACACGCGCCCGGTTGCCGGCGGCGAGCGCGCCGGCCAGCACCAGCACCGAAGCGATCAAAGCCACACCGGCCGCTACCCGGATCGCCGTGCCGAGCTGGCCGACCAGCCGGTTGACGACATCGAGCGCGTCCTTGACCCGCACCGTGGTCACCGCCGGGAAGGCGCGCGTGACGGCATTGAGAAGACGGGCGTCATCCGCCGTCGAGGCGTTCTTGTCGGTCAGCGTCGCCATCCAGCCATGCGGCGCTCCGGCGAATGTGTTGGGCGAGAAGTCCATGACAAAGTTGAT
This sequence comes from Mesorhizobium shangrilense, assembly GCF_040537815.1. Lineage (NCBI taxonomy): Bacteria > Pseudomonadati > Pseudomonadota > Alphaproteobacteria > Hyphomicrobiales > Phyllobacteriaceae > Mesorhizobium > Mesorhizobium shangrilense. The sequence continues at coordinate 5,058,672 of NZ_JBEWSZ010000001.1, read as the reverse complement.
CCCCATCGTCTCCCATTGCACCTGCCGGAAATTGGCGATCCTGGCGGTGACGTTGCGTCCCAGCACATTGACCGTGATGGTGTCACCCAGCTTCAGCCCGATCTGCTTGCCTTCTTCGGCCGAGAAGGACACCAGAGGCTCGCCGGTATAATTGTCCGGCCACCACGTTCCCTCCGTCAGCGTGGCGTTCTCGGGGATCTTCTCGTCATAGGTCAGGCCGCGATCGCCGCGCAGCACCCAGGCGCCTTCGGCGGGAACCTCGACCTTGTCGACAGCGATGCCATTCAGCGCCATCACGCGGCCGCGCAACATCGGCACTTTGACCAAGGTACCTTGCGGCGCTTGCCTGCCAACCAGCGTGGCGAACGCATCGACGTCGCTGCTCTGGATGTCGACGAAGAAGAAGTTCGGCGCCTTTTCCGGCAGGCTGCCGGAGATCTGCTGCCTGAGATTGCCGTCGATCAGCGCCAGCGTTACCAGCAGCGTCAGTCCCAGGCCCAGCGACAGCACGACCGAGGGTGTCAGGGCGCCAGGACGGTGAATGTTGCCGATGGCGAGCCTCAGCGCCACGAAGCGCACACGCGGGCTCTTCCTTGCCGCCCATTGCACCAGCGCGCCGACAAGACGCAGCACCAGGAATGCAACAATGGTGGCGCCGACGAAGATCGAGGCGATGCGGCGGTCGCCGGAAAACAGGATGGCCAGCGCCGCCAAGAGCAGCGCAATGCCGATGGCCGCCACGATATAGCGGGCGCGCGGAAAACCACGGCCTTCGAGTCCCATTTCGCGAAACAGCGCGGTGGCCGGCACGTCGCGGGCGCGGCCCAGCGGCAGAAGCGCAAAGGCGAGCGTCACCAGCAGCCCGAACAGCGCCGCCATGCCGAGCGCGCCGGGATAGAACCCGCCTTCCGCCGGCACCGGAATAACCGACTGCAGGGCGGCGCTTGCGGCGAACGGCATCAGTGCTCCGAGAATGAGGCCGAGCACGATGCCAAGTGCCGCGATCAACAGGATCTGCACAAGATAGACGGTGAAGACGAAGCCGCCCGAGGCGCCCAGGCTCTTGAAGGTGGCGATAACGCCGCGCTTGCCGTCGAGATAGGCGCGCACCGCATTGGCCACGCCGACGCCGCCGACCAACAGCGCCGTTAGCCCGACCAGCGTCAGGAACTGCGAGAAGCGCTCTATGTTGGAAGACAAAGCGGGTGCTGCATTGCTGCGCGTGCGGATCGACCATCCGGCCTCAGGAAAATCCTTGGCGGCCTGATCCTGGATCGCCTTGATGCCAGCCTCGGTGGTGCCGGCGGGCAGCCGGATCTTGTAGGCGTTCTCGACCAGGCTGCCCGGTTGGATCAGGCCGGTGGCGGCAAGCCCATCCGTCGAAATCATCAGCCGCGGCGCGAAACCGAAACCCTCCGACACCGCGTCCGGCTCGGTGACGAGCCTGGCGCGCAGTTCGAAAATGGCGTTGCCGAGCTTCAGCCTGTCGCCCAGCTTGAGGTTCAGCCGTTCGAACAGCAGGTCGGGCGCCGCCGCGCCGAAGACGCCGGATTTTTCGCCGAACAGGTCCTGCTTCGACAGCGCCGGTTCCGTCTCCAGCGCGCCGTAGAGCGAATAGGCATCGTCGACCGCCTTGGCCTCGACCAGCGCCTGGTCGGAACCGTCCTCGAGCCGTGCCATCGAACGCATGTTGGCGCTGTGCGACACAGCGCCCAGCCCATTGAGGAAGGTGCGTTCGGCCCCAGTCGCGTCGCGCTGGTTGATCTGGAAGCGCAGGTCGCCGCCAAGCAAGGTCTGGCCCTGATTGGCGACGCCGGCGGTGATCGCCCGGGCCACCGAATTGACGCCACCGATCGCCGCGACGCCAAGCGCGATGCAGGCAAGGAAGATCAGGAAGCCGGACAGGCCGCCGCGCATCTCGCGCAGCGAGAACCGGACGGCAAGCTTCAGCGTCTGCGAAAGCGGCATCAGGCCGTCACCTTGGCGGGCGCTGGCGCCTCGATGCGACCTGAGCGCATCGAAACCTGGCGGCTGCAGCGCGCCGCAAGTGCGGGATCATGGGTGACCAGCACCAGCGTCATGCCACGTTCGGCAGCCTTGGCGAACAAGAGGTCGGCGACCTGTCGTCCCGTCGCCTGGTCGAGATTGCCGGTCGGTTCGTCGGCGATCAGGATGCGCGGCGACGGCGCCAGCGCCCTGGCGATCGCCACGCGCTGCTGCTCGCCACCCGACAATTCGCCGGGATAATGGGTGACGCGGTCGCTCAGGCCCACCGCCGCCAGTTCCCGGGCGGCAACGCCGAACGGATCGGCATGACCAGCCAGTTCCAGCGGCACCGCGACATTTTCAAGCGCCGTCATGTTTGGAATGAGATGGAAGGACTGGAAGACGATGCCGATATTTCGGCCACGAAACGATGCGATCTGGTCCTCGGTCTTGCCGTTCAGCAACTCACCGGCGATTCGTATCGTTCCCGAATCGACCCGCTCCAGGCCGGCCAGAACCATCAGCAAGGTTGACTTGCCGGAACCCGAAGGGCCGACGATGCCAGTCGCCTCGCCGCTTGCGACATTGAGGCTGACGCCTTTCAGCACGTGGACGGAAGACGCGCCTTCGCCGAGCGCCAGCGATATGTCTTTCAGCGCGATGACGGCTTCTGTCAAAATCAAATCGTCCTATATGGGAGGGGAAGGTCGAAATCCGCCTGTGCCGAAAGAGACCTTCCCCGAAGGAATTCCTTGGTCATATGGGGCCTGCCGCATGTCTTTCAAACACACTGTTGCCGCAGCCTTCATCCTTTTCCTCGGCATTTGCGGCGCCATTTCGTCGGCGCGCGCCGAACCGTTCAAGATCGTCGGCTTCGGTGACAGCCTGATGGCGGGCTTTGGCCTCGGGCCCGACCAGGGCTTTACCGACAAGCTCGCGGCCGCATTGCGTGCCAAGGGCCGTGACGTGACGGTCGCCAATGCCGGCGTCTCCGGCGATACGTCGAGCGGCGGCCTGGCGCGGCTCGACTGGTCCGTGCCCGACGGCACGCAACTGGTCATCCTGGAGCTCGGCGCCAACGACATGCTGCGCGGCATTTCGCCCGATATCACGCAAAAGAATCTCGATGAGATGCTGACCAGATTGAAGCAGCGCAAGGTCGCCGTGCTGCTGGCCGGCATGCGCGCCGCGCCCAATCTCGGCCCGGACTACCAGCACGCCTTCGACGCCATCTTTCCGGACCTCTCCGAAAAATACGGCGTCACGCTTTATCCGTTCTTTCTCGATGGCGTCGCCGGCCAGCCGGCCCTGCAGCTCGAGGACGGCATGCACCCGAACGCGCAAGGCGTCGACCAGATGGTCGAGCGTATTCTACCCACCGTTGAAAAGGCCATTGCGTCCGTACAGGGCGGATCCTGAGGCGTTGTGGCAAGCGCCGGGGTCGTCTTCCGCAGGGGAAACTTTTTTGCCGGACCTGTGACCAACAAACATCTTGCCCCGCTTGAATATCGATGATTCGCTAGGGGCACAGTTCGATTCGAGGAAGGGAGGCTCATTCATGCCGCGTCTTTTCACCGCCCTCGAAATTCCGCGTGACGCCGCCCTTTCGCTGTCCCTGCTGCGGGGCGGCCTGCCGGGCGCCCGCTGGATCGACGTCGAAAACTACCACATGACGCTGCGCTTCATCGGCGATGTCGAGGGCCATGTCGCCGACGAGATCGCCAACGCGCTCGACCGGGTCCACCGCCCGTCCTTCTCCCTGAACCTGTCCGGCGTCGGTGCCTTCGGCCAGAAGAAGCCGCACGCCGTGTGGGCCGGCGTTTCCGCATCGCCCGACCTTGCGGCGTTGCAGGGCGAGATCGACCGTATCTGCCAGCGGCTCGGCATTCCCGCCGACCCCCGCAAGTTCATGCCGCATGTGACGCTCGCGCGGCTGCGCAATTCGAGCCCGCTCGACGTTGCCCAGTATCTGTCGGCGCGGGGCAACTTCTCGACATTGCCGTTCCGTGTCGGCCGCTTTGTGCTGATGTCGTCGCGCGATTCGGTTGGCGGTGGCCCCTATATTGTCGAAGAGGCCTGGCCATTATCGGATGTCGACAGCCGCGCTTCGAGCCGCGTCGCCAGTGCTTCCGACGCCGTGCGAATCATGCGGTAGACGGAAGCGAACGCTTCCGGCCCGTCGTAATAGGGATCCGGCACGTCGCGTGGCCGATCCTCCGCCAATTCCAGGAACAGATGAACCCGGTCGCGTGTTCCGGCAGACGCCAGCGCCTTGAGATCGGCGACATTTGACCGGTCCACGCCGAGGATGAGGTCGAATCGGGAGAAGTCGTCCAGCGTCACCTTGCGCGCCTTCTGCCCGGAAATGTCGACGCCGTGCTGCGCGGCAATCGCAATCGAACGCCGGTCCGGCGCCTCGCCGGCATGCCAGCCGCCGGTGCCCGCCGAATCGATCAGCACGTGACGATCCAGTCCGCGCTCCGCCAGAACCGCGCGAAACACGCCCTCGGCCAGCGGTGACCGGCAGATATTGCCGAGGCAGACAAAAAGAACGGACTCTATAGGCTTCGCGCTCATCGATTCCAGCTGCTCCGGCGCATGTCGTTGTCCCAAAACCGCTGAGCATTCTTGGGCGACTTGCACTATGGTGACGACTTCGGTCGCAATAGCATGGGAAGCGGACATGGCGAGAGAGAAACTGGGCAAGGACGCGATTGCCGAGGCCTTGGCCGGCCTTGAGGGCTGGACGTTGGCCAAGGACGGCGGCGCCATCAAGCGCACCTTCACCTTCAAGAACTTCTCCGAGGCTTTCGCCTTCATGACCCGCGTGGCGCTGGCGGCAGAGAAGATGGACCATCACCCTGAGTGGTTCAACGTCTACAAGACGGTGGATGTCACATTGAACACACACGATCTCGGCGGCCTCAGCGTGCTCGATTTCGAGCTGGCCAAGAAGATGAACCGCTATTTCGGCGGCTGAAAAGCCTCGCAAGCATGCTTGCGATGGAACTGCGGATCGCAAATCGGCGGCGGCATCTTGTAGCGGACTTGTGCTTTCACCACATTTTCCCCGCAACCCGTGCGGGAAAAGAGACGCACGGGCACAGCAAGGAGAAACTGATGGCGCAAGAATCCGGTTTTGATTTCTTCGGCTTTCGCGACAGGCTGGGCGATGAGAGCGAAGTGCGCGAGAAATTCTGGCGCACGGCGAAGAAGGCCGCGCGGCACATTCCGTTCATGGAAGACGTGGTCGCCGCCTACTACTGCGCCATGGACAAGAACACGCCGCTGCGCGCCAAGGGCATATTGCTGGCCGCGCTCGGCTATTTCGTGCTGCCGGTGGATATCATCCCCGACTTCATCTTCGGCATTGGCTTTACCGACGACATCGCCGTTCTGACCGCCGCGATCACCGCTGTCAGCGCCCATATCACGCCCGCGCACCGGCTCGCCGCCAAGCAGGCGATTGCCGACAACAACTGACCGCGCGGCATCGTTGATCCTCTCACCCAGCGACAACGGGGACAGTCAAACTCTTGCCGCTTTCGTGGCCTCCAACTCGAAACAGGGACATCGTGTTGGCCGCCTTCTCAAGCGGCGGCATGGAGACGGCGGCGGTTTACTGGGGTGAGGGTCCTTTTCTTGAGGAAAATTCACCGTTTGGTAACCCAGATTAAATCAAAATGAAGCGACGGGCAGGACGCCAAGCCGGCCTGCCTCCGCACCATTTGGAATACGGGAAAAACGATGCGCGGATTGATAGCTATAGTTTCAAGCCTGGTCCTGGTGGCCGTGACAGCGCCGGCGCTGGCGCAGTCGGCGACCAAGATCGGCCAGCACAATGCCTGGGGCACCTACAGTTACCAGGCGGCCGGCGGCAAGGTCTGCTACGTGCTGACGGTGCCGACCGACAAGCAGCCGCCGACGCTCGACCATGGCGACATGTTCTTTTTCGTCAGCCAGCGTCCGGGGCAGCAGGTGTCCTACGAGCCGCAGTTCATCGCCGGCTACACCTTCCAGGAAGGCTCCAAGGCCACCGTCACCATCGACAAGAAGTCGTTCTCGATGTTCACGCGCGGCAAGTCGGCCTGGGTCGAGAATGCCGCCGAGGAGCCTGTGCTGATCGCCGCGATGAAGACCGGCACCGACATGAAGGTGACGGCCAAGTCGGGTCGCGGCAACCCCACTTCCTATGTCTTCTCGCTGAAGGGCATTTCGGCGGCGCTGTCGTCGATCGCCAAGTGCAAATAGGCAAAGGCCGGATTTGAATGAAAGGCCGGGCCACGCAGCCCGGCCTTTTTGCTTTCCAGGACCTGCTCCTCAGCCTGGCGCTGATTCCGGCGCGGCTTCCGCCCGCCGCCGCCTGATGGCATCGGCGATGAAAACCCGCGACAGCGCGTGATAGAGCGGCTCGTGCGAGATTATCCGTGCCGTACCGTAGCCCAGCATGGAGGCCAGCATCAGCGCGATGACATTGTCGTGGTTGCCAGTCATCTCGAGGATGATGACGAAGGCCGTCATCGGCGCCTGCACCACGCCGGCGAAATAGCCGGCCATGCCAAGCAGCGCCGCGATGCCGGTGCTGGCGCCGAAGACAAGGCCGAGCGAACTGCCGATGCCGGCGCCCACCGCCAGCGACGGCGCGAAGATGCCACCGGGAATGCCAGAGATCATCGACAACAGCCCAGCCAGGAACTTCTGGGCGAAGAAGAACCATGGCAGTGGAGCCCCCTCGACCGCGCTGCGCGCTTGCACATAGCCGGTCCCGAACGTCAGTCCGCCCGACGCGATGCCGATGGCGGCCACCAGCAATCCGCAGACAGCCGCCACGATCAGGGCGCGGCGCAGCGGTTGCTGTGTGTGCCAGCGCCGGATCCGCCGTGTCACCTTGAGCGCCAGCAAGGAGAACAGCGCGCCAAAACCGCCGCCGATGACGCCGCAGGCAATCACCAGCGGCCAGGCGGCAAAGGAGATCGTCTCCTTGGCGACGCCGAAATAGGTGTAGTTGCCGAGCAGGCCGAGCGAGGCAAGACCAGCCAGGATCACCGCCGTCAGCACCAGTCCGTTGGTACGCGCTTCATAGGTGCGGCCCATCTCCTCGATGGCGAAGACAATGCCGGCCAGCGGCGTGTTGAAGGCTGCCGCGATACCGGCGGCCGAGCCGGCCAGGATCAGGCCGCGCGCCTGCGCCATGCCGCCCCAGCGCGCCACCTGCAGCATCAGCGATGCGCCAACCTGCACGGTCGGACCTTCGCGGCCGATCGACGCGCCGCAGAACAGGCCGACAATGGTCAGCGCGATCTTGCCCGCCGCCAGCCGCAGCGAAAGAAGGTGGCTTCGATCGTCGTCGTCACGCAGGTGCCGGGCGGCGATCGCCTGCGGGATGCCGCTGCCTTGCGAGCCCGGAAAGAAGGCATGGGCGAGCCACGCGCAGAGAACAAACCCGAGCGGCGTGATGGCGAGCGGCAGGAAACTCCGCCAGCCGCCCTCATTGCCGGTGATCGCATGGAACAGACCTTGCGCCTTGTCGGCCAGCACCGCGAACAGCACGCTGATCAGGCCAATGGCGATGGCGCCGGCCCAGAATACCAGGCGCGGCTGCCAGACACGCCGCGAGCCCCACATCGCACGCGAACGCCGCAGCATGGGATATTTTCGCGATGTGCGGGCCATGTCGATCCTCGGGAGGGGGATGGCGAGCCCTAACACAGGCAGGCGGGCCGTTAAACCGGAAGCCGGCAAGGACGGACAAAACAGCGTGAGCTGCCATATGCCATGACTCCGGCGCCAAGCTGTGCTATGCGCCGCGCTTGTTTTCCGACACTCTGTGGATCGGCTTCGCCTCGTCCCTATATAAGCACCGCCATGACCCTGTCGCTTGATCTCACCGCCGAAGGTGCCCGTGATGCGTTGCGCGCCCGCGCCGCACAGCCCGAAAAGCCGACGCTGATCGGCCTGACTCGCGCTGAAATCGGCGAAGCCCTGGTTGCATCGGGCATCGTGCCCGAGCGCCAGGCCAAGATGCGCGCCCAGCAGCTCTGGCACTGGATGTATGTGCGCGGCGTTTCCGATTTTGCCGGCATGTTCAACATCTCCAAGGATTTGCGCGCCGAACTGGACAAGCATTTCACGGTCGCCAGGCCCGAGATCGTCGAGGAGCAGATTTCTTCGGACGGCACCCGCAAATGGCTGTTCCGCTTTCCGCCGCGCGGCGCCGGCCGGCCCGTGGAGATCGAGACCGTCTACATTCCAGAGGAAGGCCGCGGCACGCTCTGCATCTCCTCGCAGGTCGGCTGCACGCTGACCTGCTCGTTCTGTCACACCGGCACGCAGAAGCTGGTGCGCAATCTGACCGCCGAGGAAATCCTCGCTCAGCTGCTCACCGCGCGCGACCGGCTCGGTGATTTCCCTGACCGCGATACGCCCGACGGCGCCATCGTGCCGGCCGAGGGCCGCAAAGTGTCCAACATCGTCATGATGGGCATGGGCGAGCCGCTCTACAATTTCGAGGCGGTCAAGAAGGCGCTGCTGATCGCCTCCGATGGCGACGGCCTGTCCTTGTCCAAGCGCCGCATTACGCTCTCGACCTCCGGCGTCGTGCCCGAAATCTTCCGCACCGGCGAGGAGATCGGCGTCATGCTGGCGATCTCGCTGCATGCCACCAACGATGATTTGCGCGACCTGCTGGTGCCGATCAACAAGAAGTATCCGCTGAAGGAACTGATCGAGGCTTGCCGCGCCTATCCCGGCCTGTCGAACGCCAAGCGCATCACCTTCGAATATGTGATGCTGAAGGACGTCAACGATTCCATCGAGGACGCCAAGGGCCTGATCAAGCTGCTCAAGGGTATTCCCGCCAAGATCAACCTGATCCCGTTCAATCCCTGGCCGGGCACCAACTACCAGTGCTCCGACTGGGAGACGATCGAGAAATTCGCAGATTACATCAACAATGCCGGCTATGCCTCGCCGATCCGCACGCCGCGTGGCCGCGACATCCTGGCCGCCTGCGGCCAGCTGAAATCCGAATCGGAACGCATGCGCAAGGTCGACCGGCTGGCGCTCGAGGCGATGATGATAGCAGGGCACGGCGAGGCGTGAATCGTCCCGTCGTGAAGCGCCTGGCCGCGATTGCAGTCGCCTATGTCGCCGCTGCGCTGACCTCTATCCTCGTGCCTGTGCTGCTGATCGTCCTTCTGGAAGGAATCGAAGAAGGGAACTGGTCCATGGTTTTCCAATTCGACTGGATGGGTTCCTTTCCGCTCGCCGTGCTGACCGTGATGGTCTGCGCGCTGGTGATCGCCGTCCCCGCGATCCTTGTCGCCGAACGGTGGTCGCTTCGAAGATGGTTCTATTTCGCGGCCATGGGCGCCATCACGTCCACCGCATTCGGCCTCTCAACCCCGCGCTCGGCCGGATGGATTGCTTTCAATCCGGTTTTTCTCGGTTTCCTGGCGACAGCCGGCACCGCCGCCGGTTCGGTCTACTGGCTTCTGGCGGGGCGCAAGTCTGGCCATCTCAGGCGCCGGGATCTGCGATGAACCGTCTCGTCGCCTACCTCATCCGCTTCGCCGTCATCCTGATCGGCTATGCCGTCGCCTCGCTGGCGGCCAGCGCCTTCCTCAACATCATTTTCCTCGCCTATCTCGGTTTTACGCCGGAGCATGCGGCACAGCCCGCGACGACCGCCTCGCTGATGTTCTCGATCCCCTTCGTTTCCCTGTTCGTCGCCTATTTCGCCTTCATGCCGGCCTGCATCGTCATCCTGGTTTCCGAAATCCTCGGCCGGCGCGACTGGCTGTTCTATGCGCTGGGCGGCGCCGTGGCCGCGGCGATCTTCCTCGGGTTCGCTCACCAGAGCGGCGACAGCGACTTCGTGGCCACCGACACCCACGCCATCATGGTGGTGATCGGCTCAGGCATGGTCGGTGGAATCTTCTACTGGCTCAGCGCCGGCCGCTGGGCCGGGAGCTGGCGTCAAGCCGACGGCTCATAGCCCGGCAGGTCTATTTCGCCTGCGCTGTCAGTATCTTGAGGGCAAAGGCCGAGAACACGCCGGCGAACAGATAATCGACGACGCGCGTCACGCGCGGGCTGGCCTTCATCGCCGATGAGAATTTCTCAGCCGCGAACACCATCGGCGCCGTCACGGGTATCGACAGCACGATGAACATCGCGCCGAGGAAGAACAGTTTTCCCGGCGCGTGCGGATCATGCGCGGAGACGAACTGCGGCAGAAAGGTCATGAAGAACAGGATGATCTTCGGGTTGAGCAGGTTGACCCCAAGGCCGGCCGCCCAGCTGCGGAACAGCGAAATCTGGGGTCCCGTCTTCTTCTCCGGTGAAAACGCCGAACCCTTGGTGATCGCCTGCCATGCCAGGAAGACGAGATAGCCGGCGCCAAAAATCTTCAGCGCGAAGAAGGCCATCGGTGAGGCGACGATCAGCGCCGAGACGCCGACCACCACCAGCGTGGTGTGGACCAGCGTGCCGCACAGCGCGCCGGCCATCGAGGCAAAGCCGGTGGCGCGGCCCTGGCTCAGCGTGCGCGAGACGAACAGTGTCATGTCCGGCCCCGGCGTGATCGCCAGGATCACGGTGGCGATGGCGAACTGGATCAGCGTCGAGGTATCGGGAATGAAGGACATGCGGCAGCCCCGGAGCATAGGTCGGCGCAGCCATATAGGATGCGCCGCGCCTGCGCCAGACGTGTGAAAACACTGCACCAACGATCCGGTGCGCAGGACCGCCGACGACAGCATTCGTGCCCTGCGTCTATCCGCTCACGCTTATCCTGGGCCGCTCGCCAAGGATCAGGTCATGCGGGACAGAATCCGCCACGCCCGCCAGCAGGATCTGATCGATCGGCTGCGGGCGGCCAAGGAAATAACCCTGCGCTTCGTTGCAGCCCTCGACTTGCAGTATGGCGAGCTGGACATGCGTCTCGACACCCTCGGCAAGTACCGGGATTTCCAGGCTGCGCCCGAGCGTCAGCACCGCTCGAATGATCGCCTTGGCTTGCGGGCTGCGCTCGACATCGGCCATGAAGGAGCGGTCGAGCTTGATCTTGTCGAAGGGAAACGAGCGCAGCGTGTCGAGCGACGAATAGCCCGTGCCGAAATCGTCGATCGCGATCGTGACGCCCAGCGCCTTGATCTGGCGCAGGACATGCAGCGTGCGGAACTTGTCTGCGACGATGGTCGATTCGGTGAGCTCCAGCTCCAGCCGATTGGGAGAAAGCCCGGTTTCAACCAGGATATGGTGAACCAGCTTGGCAAGATCGGCGTGGGCGAATTGGACCGGCGACAGGTTGACGGCGATCTTATGGTCATTGTCCCACGACGCTGCCTGGCGGCACGCGGTCCGCAGCACCCATTCGCCGATTGCAAGGATCGACCCGTTCTCTTCAGCGATCGGGATGAAGTCGGTTGGCGCAATCATGCCGCGTTCGGGATGCGTCCAGCGCAGCAGCGCCTCGTAGCCACAGACGGCGCCGGTCGAAACCGAAGTCTGCACCTGATAGTGGAGTGAAAGCTCGCCACGCTCGACCGCCTGCCGAAGGTCGATGGCCAGCGCACGCCGCGCGCGCGCCGTCTCATCCATGTTGGATTCGTAGAAACAGACGGCCCGCGACATGTCGTTCTTGGCCCGGTACATGGCAAGGTCGGCGTTGCTGACCAGTCTTTCCCTGTCGGCGCCGTCGCGAGGGTAGACGGCGACACCGATGCTGGCGCCGGTGGCGATTTCGAAATCCTCGAGCTGCAAAGGCTCGAACAGGGATTTCTCCAGCCTCGAAACCAGGCCGAGAAGATCGTTCTGGTCCTTGAAGCGCTTGATTGCGGCAAATTCGTCGCCGCCCAGGCGCGCGACGAATTCTCCGTCTCCGGTCAGCTTTGCCAATCTTCGCGCAACGATCTTCAGCGCTTGGTCGCCCGCGGCATGGCCTCTGAGATCATTGATCTCCTTGAAGCGGTCGAGGTCGATGACGATGACCGCGGTCATCGTCTCCTCGTCTTCCCGCGCCCGTTCGATCTCATGGTCCAGGCGGTCGTTGAAACTGACACGGTTGGCGAGGCCGGTGAGCGAATCGTTGAGCGCCAGATGCTGGAGCCGCTCGAAGCTTTCGAGCCGGCCGCGCTCGTCGATCAGATAGCTGGCGAAACCGGTCGCGGCGACAATGAGGCCAACGACGGCGACGGCGACCGCCATCGCCACGAGGATCTCGGGATTGGTGCCCGTGCTGATGAAGGACATCGGCGTCACCGCCACGGCCGCCATACCCGTGAAATGGAGGCCGACGATCGCCAGCACCAGCAGTCCGATGCCGACATACTGCGCCCGCCGGTATGGCCGGCGTATGGCCTGGCCAAGTGCGGCAGCTGAAAAGGCTATTGAAATGACAAGCGACGCCGCGACGTAGCCAGCGTCCCACTCGACGATCCCGGCAACGTGATAGGCCATCATCCCGGTATAGTGCATGGCCGAGATCGCCAACCCGACAACACATCCGCCCCATTCCGGGGCGACACGCCGGCTTTTGTCGGAGGCAATGGTGAAGCCCACTCCGGTTCCGGCAATGGCGATGACCAGCGACACCATGGTGAGGATGGGATCGAAGGTGATCGGCGCACCGGGCTGGTAGGCCAGCATGGCGATGAAATGCGTGCACCAGATCGAGGAGCCCGCGGCGACGGCGGTCAGGAACAGCCAGCCCTTCATCTGCACGCCCGCGGTTTTCCTGGTGCGGTCGAGGAGACCAATCGTCACCCATGAGCCGGTGACGCACATCAGCGCCGCCAGGAGGACGAGCCACAGATTATGCTCCGTGACGATACAGGATATAACGCGCATCAAGAACGGCCCAAGCCTGAGAGCGCCCGCGAAGATCGGGCAAAGCAGCTTCGGCACGCCGCCGGCACAGCTTTGGCCTCATTGTTAGCAACGGGGCGTGAAAACTTGATTAAATGCTGTAGGTAAATGCAGCCCTTGATTGTAGCAGGTTGTTTGCCTGGATCGCGTCGCTACCACGCCGGGCGGTCACCACCCAACCACGCGCTGGATCAGAAGTCAGGTGCCGCGCGCGCTTGCTCGCTTTGCCGTTCCTGCTAAAAGGCGCTGCGACAATCCGCGACGCCTTTTTGGGGCGTCCCTCATCGACGGGGTAAAAATGTCCAAGGGAAAAGACGTCAAGAAAGTCGTGCTCGCCTATTCGGGCGGCCTCGATACATCCATCATCCTGAAATGGCTGCAGACTGAACTCGGCGCCGAAGTCGTCACCTTCACCGCCGACCTCGGCCAGGGTGGAGAACTGGAGCCAGCGCGCCTCAAGGCCGAGATGATGGGCATCAAGGACATCCGCATCGTCGATGTCCGCGAGGAGTTCGTCGCCGATTTCGTCTTCCCGATGTTCCGAGCCAACGCCGTCTATGAAGGCACCTATCTGCTCGGCACCTCGATCGCCCGGCCGCTGATTTCGAAACACCTGGTCGAGATCGCCAAGGAGACCGGCGCCGACGCGATTGCCCATGGCGCCACCGGCAAGGGCAACGACCAGGTCCGTTTCGAGCTTTCCGCCTATGCGCTGAACCCCGACATCAAGGTCATCGCACCATGGCGCGACTGGTCTTTCAAGTCGCGAACCGACCTGATCAATTTCGCCGAACAGCACCAGATTCCCGTGCCCAAGGACAAGAAGGGCGACGCGCCGTTCTCCGTCGACGCAAACCTCCTGCATTCATCCTCGGAAGGAAAGGTGCTGGAAGACCCGTGGAGCGAACCGCCGGAGTTCGTCCACCAGCGCACCGTTTCGCCGATGGACGCGCCGGACGCCGTCACCGAAATCGAGATCGAGTTCCTGAAGGGCGATCCGATCGCGCTCAACGGCAAGAAACTGTCGCCGGCAACCATGCTGACCGCGCTCAACGATCTCGGCCGCGACAACGGCATCGGCCGGCTCGACCTGGTCGAGAACCGCTTCGTCGGCATGAAATCGCGCGGCGTCTACGAGACGCCCGGCGGCACCATCCTTATCGCCGCGCACCGTGCCATTGAATCGATCACGCTCGACCGGGGTGCCGCCCACCTCAAGGACGAGTTCATGCCGCGCTATGCCGAGCTAATCTACAACGGCTTCTGGTTCGCACCCGAGCGTCTCATGCTGCAGGCGATGATCGACAAGAGCCAGGAAGACGTCGAAGGCACTGTGCGGCTGAAGCTCTACAAGGGCAATGTCATGGTCACCGGCCGCAAGTCGAAGAAGACGCTCTATTCCGACGCGCTGGTCACCTTCGAGGACGACCGTGGCGCCTACGACCAGAAAGACGCCGCCGGCTTCATTCGCCTGAACGCGCTGAGGCTGAGGACGCTGGCGGCGCGCAATCGCAAGGGTTGATTTTCAGCCGGCGACCGGGGGTGTTCTGCAATCCACACCTAAGGAACCCGACGGAGACGTCGGGTTTTTATTTGACGCCTCTAATATAACCCGGATGAAGCCTCTTTTGATCAATTCCTGTTTGACCTTTCAGCAGCTTCATTTAAGTCTACTGGCGGGATTGAGGGGTTTGGCAGTGAAAAAAAGCGTTTCTCTTCTGCTTGCGATGGTCGTCGTCTTGACGGTGTGCCAGTCCTCACAGGCAGGCGCCAAGCGCGACCCGAAGGCGGATATGAACGAATGCGTCACCTCCGCCCGCACACGTGACCTTGCGTTCAAGCATGACATGGCTTTGTTCATGGGCGTTTCGGAGGAGCGCATGCCCGCTCTGTTTTGCCAGCGCATTGCTGATGGGATACGCAGCGGGCGCATCAGCTATTCCGACATAAACAGGCTGCAGCTCGACCAGCCGACCGAAATCTGGATGGTCCTCAAGGGCAAGCCAAAGCCCGCTAAGGTCACGCAAGCCCAGGCGCCGCGGTCGCTCAAATTCCGTAACTGCAGCGCTCTTGACGGCGCCTTCCAGGTTCCCGCTTCCCAGAACTGCCCTGCGAGCGCCTACGCGCATTCCGAAAGCTGGGTGCTCCCCAAGGGCAAGTCAAAGGTGGCTACGCAAGCCCCGGCGGCGTGGACGCTCAAGTTCCGGACCTGCAGCGGCATTGACGGCACCTTCCAGGTTCCCATTTCCCAGAAATGTCCGTTGAGCGGCTACGCGGATCATTGAGAGTGATGTGCCCGGGCGCTCGGCCACCCCTAGAACCGGTTTCCTGCCTGCGTTGGCTGTCCTGGCGAGCCTGACTGTCGCCAAAGCCAACGACTACAACCCGCCTCTGTCGACCTTGCCGCGCTGATCGAATGCCGGGCGGATGTGCCGGCCTATAATGGTTTTGCCCTGTGGCTGAGCGGCGAGCCCGGCGCGGCGGGCACGCTTGGCTGGAAAGAGGTTCCATCCGGCAATCCGTTCCTGCGGCAGTATCAACTGCCCGCGGCGGTTCATGTATTCGGGCGCGGCACGGGGACAATCGTCTTCACCGCGACAGGGCCGATGGCCGTGCTTGACGGCATTGCCGCGCCGGATCTGGCGAGAGAACTCGATGTCGCCGCCACGGTTTCGACACCGGACAAATTCCTCGGCGAGAAGGTCATTGTCGAAAGCACCGAGGACACCGGCGACGTGAGCCTCGCCACGCACATCACGCTCAACGTCTCGACCGTCGAGTCCCATCCCGGCAAGACGCTGGCTGGCTGCCCCTACGCAATCGACGTGAAATAAAAAACCCGGCGCTGATGAACTGAGGCCGGGTTTTCCGTTCAATGATGCACGGTTCTATCAGTTGGCGTCGATCGCGGTGGCGATGCGGGCGATGGCCTGTTGATAAACGCTTGCGTCATTCCAGCCGGCAATTGCGCCGATATTGGCCTGCGCGCTCGCACCTCTCTGCCAACCATGAGCCTTGAGGAAGTTGGCGGTGGACGCCAACGCAGTGGCCTTGTCGCGCAGGTTTCCGCCGCCCACCCCATACTTCAAGACATTCCCGGGCAGGAACTGCGTGTGGCCGATCTCGCCATGCGCGGCGCCGACCGATGAGGCGCTCAACGCGCCGCGATCGACCAGCTTCAGGGCTGCAATGGCATGCGGGTGAAAGAACTCCGGGCGGCGGCAATCATAGGCAAGTGTCAGAATGGCGGACACCGTATTCTGGTTGCCCATAGCGGAACCGAAGCCGGTTTCCATGCCCCAGATCGCAAGCAGCACACCTGGCGACACACCGTAGGTACTCTCGATCTGATCGAACAGCGCCGCATTCGACTTCTTCAGCGAACGACCCTTGGAAATGATCGCTGCCCCACCCCGGCGCTTCATGAAATCGTCGACCGAGCCGCTGAAGGCCTTGTGGATGCCGCGGTCGACGGAGATCGTCTTTGTCGCGTAGGTGGCGCCAGCCAGGGCGGCCAGCCCCTTGGGGCCGACACCTTCGGCTTTGGCCTCCGCGGCGAACTGCGGCTTCCAGGCATCGAAGCCGGCGCCGGTCTTGCCACAACTGGCCGCCGCCTGGGCGCCTGTCGCCATAGCGAACACCGCCAAGGCGGCGGCCGCAAAAATCTTTCCCTTGGCAAGAAATGCCATCCCTAGTCTCCTGGTTGCCTGAGTCACGTCCCTGAAATCGAATTTGCCAGCGAAACGCTCGCTTGTCACGGTTAAGAAGTCGTTACGCGCCATTGGCGCGCCACGCTGGCGAATGCGAGACCCCTCGCCTACGATCGAGTGCTTATTGTGGCAAGATGTATCGTTGTCCCGGCCTGGGACAAAATGGCGTGAGCGGATCGTGGAACGCCGGCCGATGCCCGGCGTTGGGGCGAAGCGACATGTGCTGCGCCCTTTACGCCGCATCTGGTGATGTGAGATATCGATGAAGCTTTTCGACTGCCCGCATTGCGGCCATCGCCTCTACTTCGAAAATGCCCAGTGCCTGAGTTGCTCCAGCATGGTGCTCTATCATCCCGAGGACGCACGCTTTGTGCTGTCGGGCGTCGACGACATTTTCCAGTGCACCAATGCCGAGGAATGCGCCTGCAACTGGGTCGCTGAACCCGGCCAGGCCTTTTGCCGCGCCTGCGTGCTGAACCAGCTCATCCCGGATCTCTCTGTCGACGGCAACCGTCGCCGCTGGATCCGCGTCGAGGCGGCCAAGAAACGCGCCATCTATTCGCTGCTCGCCTTCGGCCTGCCGGTCGCGCCCAAGCAGAATCCCGGTGACGAGATCGGCCTTGCCTTCGACCTGCTCGCCGATCCGATCGGAGGCGGCCCGGGAGGCGAGCGCATCCTGACCGGGCACGACAACGGGTTGATAACGCTCAATGTTGCCGAGGCCGACTCCGCCGAGCGTGAAAAGCGGCGCGTCGAGATGGGCGAGAATTACCGCACGCTGCTCGGCCATCTCCGCCATGAACTCGGCCACTACTACTGGGATCGCCTGATCCGCGACCAGCCGGAAAGGCTCGAAGCCTTCCGTGCCCTGTTTGGCGACGAGCGCGCCGACTACGAGCAGGCGCTGAAGAACCACTATGCCAATGGCGCGCCGCCAGATTGGCAGCAAAGACACATCTCGGCCTATGCCACATCCCACCCCTGGGAGGACTGGGCCGAGACCTGGGCGCACCACCTGCACATCACCGACACGCTGGAAATGGTGCATGCGCTGAATGTTCCGCTCGGCCGACTGGAGACGGTGGAAGCCCAAGCCTTGCCCCTGGGCGATACGGGCGGCGGACTGCAGGCGGCGCCCTCGGAACCGGCTGCGACCCCCGAACCGTTCGAAAAGATCCTCGCACGCTGGCTGGTTCTGTCCGAAGCCTCCAACTCGATCAATCGCTGCATGGGTTTGCCGGACCTCTACCCCTTCGTCATTTCGGACATCACGGCACGGAAGCTGGCCTTCGTTCACGAGCTTTTGACGCAATGAATGGACGCTGACCTGAGTGATTGCCTGAAAAGCGTCGATCCCGTAGACCGACACTCGAGACTCCAATCCAAGGTAATCGCCAGGGAAGCCGCGTGACGATCGATCCAACCGCCTTCGACCGCTACCGGCAGTCCCCGAACGAATGGACGACCCTGCCCCGCCTGTTGTTTGGCACGGCCATCACCGTCGCGCTCTGGGTCGGCATGACCATTGCCGTCCTGTTTGGCGGCACCTATTTCTATGTCATCTGGCAGGTCTCGATCGGTGGCTCGCCGCTGGCCGGCGGAGCGGTCCAGAATTTCCTCGCTTCACCGCAGGGCATTCTCACCGCGCTCGCCACTTTCTCCGGCATCTGGCTTGGGCTCTGGATTGCCATGCGCTGGGTCCATGGCGAACCGCTGGCCGCACTGGTCGGCGCCAGCCGCCGTGTTTCGCGATCTGGATTCCTCAAGGGATTGGTGGCGGTGCTGATCACGTCGCTGCTGTCCGAGATCCTGCTCTATCTGCTGCAGCCAGAGATCGCGCGCGGCGCCATCAACCTGTCGACCTGGCTCCTGTTCCTGATCCCGATCGTAGCGCTGACCCTGCTGCAGACATCGTCAGAAGAGGCCTTGTTTCGCGGTTATCTGCTGAGAGGCCTGGCCAACCGCTTCAACAGCCCCTTCATCTGGGCGCTGGTGCCCGGGCTGCTGTTCACCTCCCTGCACTGGAGCTCAAGCTCATCAGCGGCCATCAACGCCTGCGTGCTGGCCTCGATCGCGGCTTTCGCGCTGCTGCTGACGCTTCTGGTCTATGCCACCGGCAATCTCAGTGCGGCACTCGGTGCCCACCTCGGCAACAATCTGACCGGATTTCTGCTGATCTCGCATCAGGAGAGCTACAATTCCTTCGCCCTGTTCAATGCCAAGCCGCTGGAAGGCCCCGGCTGGACGACGCTGGATGCGGTACTCATCGCGGGAATCGGCATCGTCTGCAGCCTGCTGACCATCCTGCTGCTGCTGCATCAGCGTTCGCCGCTGAAGGTCGAACCGGACAGGGCGCGGCCCGGCGAAAGCCCGTAAGGCATGCCACTGCCCGGCGCCGCATTTGGCCCGGACCTTGACTCCGCGGCGGATTTCCTGTCTACACGCCCCGAATTCCGCGACGAGTATACCTCCGAGCAAGCCGACCAGGACGCCGAAGCCTCTTTGAGGCGGGTGCTGTAAATAGATCCTGGAGGCCAACACCCGGCAGCGCTGAGCGCCCCCGGGTGCTTTTTGGTTTTGGCTTTTGCTTGGCGACTTGACGCGAACGCATTACCTCTCGGATCGAACCGAACCGAGATCGAAGGACGCAAGATGTTTGAATCGCTTCAGGAGCGCCTTGGCTCCATCCTGAACGGCCTGACCGGCCGCGGCGCGTTGTCGGAGGCTGATGTCTCGGCAGCACTTCGCGAGGTGCGCCGTGCGCTGCTCGAAGCCGACGTCGCGCTGGAAGTGGTGCGTTCCTTCACCGACAAGGTGCGCGAGAAGGCCGTCGGCGCCGCCGTGGTGAAGTCGATCAAGCCCGGCCAGATGGTCGTCAAGATCGTCCATGACGAGCTGGTCGACATGCTGGGCGCCGAGGGCGTTGCCATCGACCTCAATGCGCCGGCTCCGGTCGTCATCATGATGGTCGGCCTGCAGGGCTCCGGCAAGACGACGACTTCAGCCAAGATCGCCAAACGCCTTTCCGAGCGTCAGAACAAGAAGGTTCTGATGGCCTCGCTCGACACGCGGCGCCCCGCGGCACAAGAGCAGCTTCGCCAGCTCGGCGAGCAGGTCAAGGTCGCCACGCTGCCGATCATCGAGGGCCAGTCGCCCGTCGACATCGCGCGGCGTGCAGTTCAGGCGGCAAAACTTGGCGGCCACGACGTCGTCATCCTCGACACCGCCGGCCGCACCCATATCGACGAGCCGCTGATGGTCGAGATGGCCGATATCAAGAAGGTGTCGTCGCCGCACGAAATCCTGCTGGTTGCCGATTCACTGACCGGCCAGGACGCTGTCAATCTGGCGAAGAGCTTCGATGAGCGCGTCGGCATCACCGGCCTTGTGCTGACCCGCATGGATGGCGACGGCCGTGGCGGCGCCGCTCTGTCCATGCGCGCCGTCACCGGCAAGCCGATCAAGCTGATCGGCACCGGTGAAAAGATGGATGGGCTCGAGGAGTTCCATCCCAAGCGCATCGCCGACCGCATCCTCGGCATGGGCGACATCGTCAGCCTGGTCGAAAAGGCCGCCGAAAACATCGACGCCGAACAAGCGGCGGCGATGGCCAAGAAGATGCAGTCGGGCAAGTTCGACTTGAACGATCTCGCCGGCCAGCTTCAGCAGATGTCGAAGATGGGCGGCATGGGCGGTATCATGGGCATGATGCCCGGCATGGGCAAGATGAAGGACCAGATGGCCGCCGCCGGCCTCGACGACAAGATGTTCGGCCGCCAGCTTGCCATCATCTCGTCGATGACCAAGGCCGAGCGCGCCAACCCCGACATACTCAAGCATTCGCGCAAGAAGCGCATCGCCGCCGGCTCCGGCACCGACGCGGCCGAGATCAACAAGCTCTTGAAGATGCATCGCGGCATGGCCGACATGATGAAGGCGATGGGCGGCAAGGGTAAAGGCGGCGGCCTCATGCGCGGCATGATGGGCGGCCTCGCCTCCAAGATGGGCCTCGGCGGCATGATGCCGGGCGGCATGGGGGGCATGATGGGCGGCGGCATGCCGGACCTGTCGAAGATGGATCCCAAACAGCTCGAAGCCCTGCAGAAGCAGGCGCAGGCGGCCGGCCTCGGCGGCATGAAGGGTTTGCCCGGCCCCGGTGGCCTGCCCGGCGGCAGTGGCCTGCCCGGTCTGCCCGGCGGCATGAAGCTCCCTGGCCTGCCCGGCGGCGGACTGCCCGGGCTTGGGAAGAAGAAGTGATGAGGCAAGAAGAAGTGAGGACGCGATGAACGAAGAAAAGGACATGGCCGACGCACGCACCATCCTGGCCGGCTATCGCGCTTCGATCGACAATATCGATGCAGCGCTCATCCATATGCTGGCCGAGCGCTTCCGCTGCACCAAGGCGGTTGGCGTGCTGAAGGCCGAGCATGGCCTGCCACCGGCCGACCCGGCGCGCGAGCAGCAACAGATCACCCGTCTGCGCCAGCTGGCAAAAGACGCCCATCTCGACCCGGATTTCGCGGAAAAATTCCTCAACTTCGTCGTCCGCGAAGTGATCCGTCACCACGAACAGATCGCCGCTGCCAACGGCGTGACGAAAACCGGCTGAAGCTGGTGCATGTCTCCCAACGACTTGCATAGAGACAAAAGCCGAAACCCATCAACGAAATCAGAGCTTTTAGGAGAAAAGAAATGGCACTGAAGATCAGACTGGCCCGTGCGGGCTCGAAGAAGCGTCCTTACTACCACGTCGTCATCGCCGACGCGCGTTCGCCGCGCGACGGCCGTTTCATCGAGGCGCTCGGCTCGTGGAACCCGCTGCTGCCCAAGGACGGCGAACGCATCAAGGTCGACGCCGACCGCGTCAAGCATTGGCTCTCGCACGGCGCACAGCCGACCGATCGCGTTCTGCGCTTCCTTGATGAGGCCGGCATCGTCAAGCGCGAAGCCCGTTCCAACCCGAAGAAGGCAGAGCCGGGCAAGAAGGCGCAGGAACGCGCCGCCCTGCTGAAGAAGGCGCAGGAAGATGCCGCCGCCGCTGTCGCCGCCGCATCGGCTGCTCCGGCGGAAGCCACCGCCGAGTAATCCAGTTTCTGGATGCTTCTACGAAAACGGCGGGCCTATGCCCGCCGTTTTGCTATTTCGGGCAATGCCATGGTGGCATTTGCATTTGTCATCCATCTGGCCTTTTTTGTTGTCCAGCATCGCGGAATCTGATTTTCCAGCGGATGGAGCCAGATGGACGAACGGGGAGTTACCGAGGAAATCCTTTCCGGCAACGTCGCCGGAAAGCTGTTGCGATCCCCGGATGCCACGACAGGCGTCGTGGTGTTGAGCGGATCGAGCGGCCGTGTCGACATTGCCCGTGCACGGTTGTTCGCTGGCGAGCGTGCCTCTGCCCTGGCCCTCCAGTGGTTTGGCGGCGAAGGCCAGGTGCCGGGAATATGCGAGATCCCCCTGGAGACGTTTTCGGCCGCAACCGACTTTCTTGTTGGACTGGGATGCCGACGCATCGTCTACGTAGGGACGTCCAAGGGTGCCGAGGCATCATTGCTTGCGGCCACTCATGACCCTCGCATCGACGCCGTGGTTGCGATCAGCCCAACATCGGTCGTTTGGGGGAATATCGGGCCAGGCCGCGATGGCATCCGTTGGCCAGAACGATCTTCATGGACGCTCAAGGGACTTCCCTACCCGTTCGTGCCAACCGACCCCGATTGGAGCAAGGAGTATGTCGACGGTCTCGTCTCCTACAGGGGGCTTTTCCAGCACTGCCTGAAAATCTTCAAGGATGAGGCGAGCAAGGCCACCATTCCCGTAGAAACAGCGGTTGCCGAGATCGTGTTGGTTGCAGGTGGCGATGACGCGCTGTGGCCGTCCCTGGATTTTGCCGAGACGATTGTCCGGCGTCGAAAAGATGCGGGAAAGACCACGCGCCTCGTTTCGGCGCCCGACGCGGGCCACCGAATTCTATTGCCGGGTGAAAACACCTCGCGGTCGGGATCGCATGCCCATGGTGGCAATGATCCCGCCGATGCAAGCCTGGGCCGGCAAGCTTGGGGATATATCCGAGACCTGCCTTAGCCTCACATGAAAACGGCGGGCCTGTGCCCGCCGTTTTGCTATTTCGAGTTCATTTCCGATGGTTGCCCGATCAATAGCCGCGCGGGCAGTGGGCGATGTAGGTACGACCGTCGCGACCGCGATAGCGGCATTCGCCGGGCTCGGTTGCCCGGCCGATCAGTGCGCCGGCGACGGCACCAACAGCACCGCCGATCACAGCGCCTTGAACCGGATTTCCAGCCACTGCCGCACCGACCGCCGCGCCACCCAGGCCACCAACGGCCGCGCCCTGTTCCGTTCGCGAGCAGGCCCCGAGCGGCACCAGCAAGGCCATCAAAAGCATCATTGTCTTCATTGTCGTTCCTCTCCAGCGGGAAACAGCTCCACACGCCCAGCGCCAACAACGCACCAGTTGCGAATTTGATCCGCCCGGAGCAGCAATCGTTCGCCGTGAAGTTTCACTTTTCGGCCAGGCTCTTCATATTGGCGAGGCCAATCTCGAAATCCCTGCCGATCAGCGTATCGAAATTCATGAACACACCCATCAGCTTGGCGATGAAAGGCCGGCTGCCGCGCATCGCCCAGGTGACGGCGGTGCCGTCGCCAGACGGCGTGAGGGTGAAGTCGACCATATTGTTGGCCCTGAACGGTTTTTCGAAATCGAGCTTTAGCGATACCAGCGAGGACGGCGCCGAATTGATGATCTCCATGCGCCCCTTTCCGGCCTTGCCGTTGCTCTCCCAGGCATAGGCAGCCCCCTTGCCGCTTTCGGCGCCGGAGAGCGTGCGCTTCATGTCCGGGTCGAGCTTTTCGTAGGGCGACCATGTCGGCCAACGGCTGAAATCGTTGATCAGCGGAAAGATCGCTTCCGGCGGTGCCTTGATGTTGGCCGTGCGGGTGGTGACGAAGTCGTTCGGCCGTGTCGCGGCGTAGATGAGCAAGGCAGCGATCAGGACAAGCAGGACGACAGCAAGAGTGATGAACATCTTTCTATCCTTCGATCTTAACGGGAGAACGGGATCAGCGCGCGCACCCTGGGGTCGCGCAGGAACAGGCCGCCCCACAGGATGATGCCGAGATAGACACCGAACAGCGTGTGCGAAAACAGCGGACTGCCGATGCGCATATGGGTGGCGATGGCGCCGCCCATATAGGCAGTGAGCAGGATGGCGCCGAGCACCGACGTGCGCGGCACCGCGTAAAGCGCGGTCGAGATCAATCCGATGACGCCGAGCAGCCGAGCGACATTGGCGTCAGCGGGCCAGCCGATCTGCGTCATGGTCTGGGTGACGACATCGAGCGGCGGCAGTTTGATGACGCCGTCGAAGATCATGAACAGAACGATGAGGCCGCTCAGCACGCGGCCGGTCCACAAGGCGCCGGACGAGACCGGCGCGGTCTGGGAAATGGTCATGGGTGTTTCCTCTGGTTGTCTGGCCGAGCATTTCGCCAGGGTTGAGCCAAGGACGTGGCACGCGGCGGCAATCCGACACGCCATGGATTCTTTTTGACAGCCCGGCACGTCATGCCGCCGCGCCGGGCAAGTCAGGGTTCAAAGCGTCCCGAGATAGGCTTCCAGGCGCGCATAGCTTGCGGCGACCATCTGGCCAAAGCCCATCTTCACCGCCATGTCACGGGCACCAATCGAATTGGCGCGGACATTGGCGATAATCCGCGTCCTGCCGCCGATGTCCTCGAACAGGATCGTCGTCACCATCTCCGCCGGCGGCAATGCATCCTGCCATTGGCTGCGGTCGAGCGGCGCGTCGCGATAGACGATCCGCTCCGGCGGCGCGATCTCGAGATAGATGCTGTTGGTCGGATACTCGCTGCCGTCGGCGAAACGCATGGTCAGGCGCCATTCGCCGCCCGGCCGCACATCCATCTCGCAAACCGGATAGGTGGACCCTTCCGGTCCCCAGAAACGCACCAGGTGATAGGGATCGGTGAACAGCTTGAACATCAGTGTGCGCGGCGCATCGAACGTCCTGGTGATGATGATCACCGGATCGTCGGACGGAAGGTCTATCGATTGATCTGTCATGACTTCCCCCTTTGTGTTGCCTTTGTTGGTCGGCATGATTTTGAGGCTTACGGGTGGCCGGTCCGGCCGGCCTCAGCTTTGGCTGCCGCCCGGTTCTCCCTTCTGCAGCGCCTGCAGATAGGTTTCGAGCCGGTCAAACCGGGCGTCCCACAGCACGCGGTAGGTTTCCAGCCATTCATCGATGGCGCGCAACGGCTCCGGCTGCAGTCGGCGTGGCCGGAACTGCGCGTCGCGCCCGCGTGCCACCAGGCCCGCGCGCTCCAGCACCTTGAGATGCTTCGACACCGCCGGAAAACTCATGGCGAAGGGTTCGGCCAACTCCGTCACCGAGGCCTCGCCAAGCGACAGCCGCGCCAGGATGGCACGCCGGGTGGGGTCGGCAAGCGCCGCAAGGGTCAGGCTGAGGCTGTCGGTTGCCATGCGCATCAAACCAAGTGGTTATGTAACCTTCTGGTTTGATAAGAGAGAACAACAAACGAGTCAAGTGCCGGGCGGGAGCCGGCCCTTGCCTCGAATTGATCAGGAGAAATAGAACTTCTCGGCCGCAATCATTTTCGGCGGCGTCTCGCCCAACGCCTCGAACACCGAGATCTCGCAGACGCGGCACAGGCCATCGAGGGCAAGGTCGTTGGCCTCGGTGCCGAACGGATCCTCGAGCTCCTCCGAAAGCGCGTCGAGGCCGAAGAATGTGTAGGCGATCAGCGCGGTGAACAGCGGCGTCGCCCAGCCGGTGGTCGAGATGAGGCCGATGGGCAGGAGCAGGCATACGATGTAGGCCGTGCGATGCACCAGCAGCGTGTAGGCAAAGGGCAATGGCGTGCCGGCGATGCGCTCGCAGCCGGCCTGGATGGCTGATATCGATGCCAGCCTTTCATCCAGGATGCGAAAGCCGATCGGATCGAGTTCGCCAGTCCGGCGCTGCGCGTTGGCGCGCCGGCCCATGCGCCTGACCATCTCGTCCGCCGGATTGGCGAAGGTCGCGGCCGTCTCTGCTTCGGCATCGATGAAGGCGCGGGCGTCCTTGATGCTGTCGATCTTGCGCAATTGCCCGCGCAGGAAATGGCAGAAGGCGAGCGACTCCATGAGCAGGGCCCGCTGTTCGGCCTGATCGGGGATGAGGCTGGTCGTGGCGCGCGCCAGATTGCGTATCTCGAAGACCAGTGCGCCCCACAGTTTGCGCGCCTCCCACCAGCGGTCGTAGGCGGCGTTGTTGCGGAAGGAGAGATAGATCGACAACGTCACGCCCACCAAGCCGAAAGGCGTGATGTTGAAGACGCTGAAATCGAGATGGAACTGGCGTGCAACGACGAGAATGACCGCGGAATAAACAGCAAAACCCAGGATCTGCGGCAGGATGCGCGGCACCACCGAACCGCGCATGACAAAGAACAGCTGCAGGAAGGTGGGGCGCGGGCGAACGATCATCGAGAGCCTTTCACGGACCGGCGCTGGTCCTGAACCACATCTATTGTGCGATGCGATCGATGCGCAAGCGCAGCCGTCAACGACACCGCCATGTCGTGCGCGCAACGAACCGGACGGACTATCGGTGGGCAGCCGGCACCGATATTGAAGGCATGGCAGCCACGCTTGGAAGGCTGCGACCGTCTCCGTGACAACTGGCCGTCGAGGAAAACAATGACCGGCGAGACCGATCTGAAAAAGCTGCTGGGGTCGATGACACCCGAATTGCTCCCTGACGTATATGTCTTCGCCACGCTGGCGCCGGGCGTTGCTCAACCAGCAGGCCTCGTACCGATGATGCTGTTCCGCGAACGCGAAGGCATCACGCTCATATTGCGCGAGGAAGACGCGAATGCCGCCGGCCTGAACGTGGCATTCCGCTGCCGCATGGTGACGTTGGACATCCACTCGTCGCTGGAAGCGGTCGGCTTCCTCGCCGCCATCACCACGCGATTGGCCACCGCCGGCATGGGCGTCAACCCAGTCTCGGCCTTCTACCACGACCACCTGTTCGTCCCCGCCGACCGGGCGGAGGAGGCGATGGAGCTGCTGCGGGAGCTGGCCGAGGATAGTGCCGGCTGAATCAGCGCCCGCGAACATAGAGAATGTCGGGCAGGCCTTCCTCATTCTTCGTGCCGTCGCCGAAGGACTCCGCACGGAACCCATGGCGCTCGTAGAAGCGCTGGGCATCGGTGTTGGACTGAAAGCAATGCAGTTTCACGACCGGCAGGGAAGCAGTTGCATCCTTCAGCAATCGGCTGCCGATGCCTTGCCCGGTCCAGGCGGGATCGAGATAGAGCTGCTCCACCCACTCGCCGCTGACGGCGATGAAGCCGACAATCTTTTCGCCGGTCTGGGCGACTGTCACCTGCTGCCGTGGCAGCACGATATCACGGATGAAGGCGAGATCCTCGGCCGGCGTGTGGATGACCGGCATCCAGTCGAACGAGCCAAGTGCTGCCCGCATGATTTTTGCGATAGCAGCGGCGTCCGAGCCGATGGCCGGGCGTAGCAAGACTTTGGCGGTATCGCTCATGGTCGTTTCACATCAGAGGCGGTGCTGCCCCTCATCCGCCTGCCGGCACCTTCTCCCCGTAAACGGGGAGAAGGAATGCTTCGGCCGAAGGCCGAGCCCGCGACCGCAGCGGCGATACGGCCCCGTGAGCGAGAACCAGAAGGCCGTCAGGCCGCCTTCTTCTTCGGCTGGATCAAGCCGCGCTCGACCAGCAGCTCGGCGATCTGCACCGCGTTGAGGGCCGCGCCCTTGCGCAGATTGTCGGAGACGATCCACATCGACAGGCCGTTGTCGATGGTCGAATCCTCGCGGATGCGCGAGATGAAGGTGGCGTCCTCGCCGGCCGATTCCAGCGGCGTGATGTAGCCGCCGTCCTCGCGCTTGTCCAAGACCTGGCAGCCCGGCGCTTCGCGCAGGATGTCGCGCGCCTCGTCAGCGGTGATCGGCTTCTCGAACTCGATGTTGACAGCTTCCGAATGGCCGATGAACACCGGCACGCGCACGCAGGTCGCCGTCAGCTTGATCTTGGGGTCGAGCATCTTCTTGGTCTCGGCCACCATCTTCCACTCTTCCTTGGTGGAGCCGTCGTCGAGGAAGACGTCGATATGCGGAATGACGTTGAAGGCGATGCGCTTGGTGAACTTCTTGACCTCGACGCTGTCGGCGACGAACACGGCACGCGTCTGCGTGAACAGCTCGTCCATGCCTTCCTTGCCGGCGCCCGACACCGACTGGTAGGTGGCGACGACGACACGCTTGATGGTGGCGAAGTCGTGCAGCGGCTTCAGCGCCACCACCAGCTGCGCCGTCGAGCAGTTCGGGTTGGCGATGATGTTCTTGCGCGTGAACAGCGAAATCGCGTCCGGGTTCACTTCCGGCACGATCAGCGGCACGTCCTGGTCGTAGCGGAAGGCCGACGAATTGTCGATGACGACGCAACCCTGCTTGCCGATCTTGGGCGACCATTCCTTGGAGACATTGCCGCCGGCCGACATGATGCAGATGTCGGTGTCGGAGAAATCATACTGGTCGAGTGTCCTGACCTTCAGCGTGCGGTCGCCGAACGACACTTCGGTACCCTGGCTGCGCCGCGAGGCGAGCGCCACCACTTCGTCCACTGGAAAGCCGCGCTCTTCCAGTATGTTGAGCATTTCCCGGCCCACATTGCCCGTGGCGCCTACGACTGCAACCTTGAAACCCATCGAAAAATCTCCTGTCCCTCTCCGCTCGTTTTTGGAGAAACCCGCCGGCCGGTGCGGGTCTCGCCCCCGGGCCGGACCCGGGGAGAGGGCGAGCAGGCCAAGGGAGATCAGACCGTTTTAGTGGTCGTTTTGGCCGTGATTTTGGTCGAACGCAGGCAAACAGCCCTCACTTCGCCGGAAACCATGCTGCCATGGCCGGGGAAGTCGAATGCAAAAGGCGCCATTGGGAGGCCGCGCATCGAAGCTGTCCTGTTCGGAGCCGGCTTTTACGCGGTTTGCCAAAAGAGTCAATCGCGCCGCGCGCAAGGTTTACGCGCATGCCCTGTACAATGGCGGCCGCGCGAAGTAGGAACGGCGGAATTGTTTTGGCTGGCAGCGCGCCTGGCCTCGGCAGGCGCTCTCCGATGGACGACCCATCGCCGGGCGCGCAGGCCCCCGAAATCCGAAAGACGAAGATGATCAAGGTTGATGGCATTGTCCCAGCGCTGGCAAAGGCGCTGGAAAAACGCGGCTATTCCGAACTGACGCCAGTTCAGAAGGCTGTTCTGGCCCCGGAACTCGGGCAAGCCGACGCGCTGGTTTCGGCGCAGACCGGCTCCGGCAAGACGGTGGCCTTCGGCCTTGCCCTGGCGCCGACCCTTCTCGATGGCGCTGAGCGCTTCTCCCAGGCCGCCGCACCCCTGGCGCTGGCCGTGGCGCCGACCCGCGAACTTGCCCTGCAGGTGACGCGCGAGTTGGAGTGGCTCTACGAACTGACCGGTGCCACCGTGGCATCCTGCGTCGGCGGCATGGACATGCGCAGCGAGCGGCGCGTGCTGGAGCGCGGCGCCCATATCGTCGTCGGCACGCCCGGCCGCCTGCGCGACCATATCACCCGGCACTCGCTGGACATGTCGGCGCTGAAGGCCGTGGTGCTCGATGAGGCCGACGAGATGCTCGATCTCGGCTTTCGCGAAGACCTGGAATTCATTCTCGACGCAGCCCCGGCCGAACGCCGCACGCTGATGTTCTCGGCCACCGTGCCGCGCTCCATCGCAACGCTGGCCCAGGGCTATCAGCGCAATGCCGTGCGCATTTCGGCCGCCGGCGAGGAAAAGCAGCATCTCGACATCGAGTATCGAGCGCTGAGCGTCGCGCACCCCGATCGCGAGAACGCCATCATCAACGTGCTGCGCTATTACGAAGCGAAGAACGCGCTGGTGTTCTGCAACACCCGCGCCGCCGTCAACCATCTGACCGCGCGCTTCAACAACCGTAACTTCTCTGTGGTCGCGCTCTCGGGCGAGCTCAGCCAGAACGAGCGCAGCCATGCGCTGCAGGCGATGCGCGACGGCCGCGCCAAGGTCTGCATCGCCACCGACGTGGCGGCGCGCGGCATCGACCTGCCCAATCTCGAACTGGTTGTCCATGCCGACCTGCCGACCAACCCGGAAACACTGCTGCATCGCAGCGGACGAACCGGGCGCGCGGGACGCAAGGGCGTCAGCGCGCTGATCGTGCCCAACAGCGCCCGCAAGCGCACCGAACGTCTCCTGCAGAACGCTGGCCTCAAGGCAACGTGGGCCGCCCCGCCTTCGGCCGACGACGTGCTGCGCCGCGACGACGAGCGTATCCTTGCCGATCCGACCTTCAGCGAACCGTTGAAGGACGACGAGCGCGGTTTTGTCGGCGAGCTTCTCGAACGGCACGGCGCCGAACAGGTGGCGGCGGCCTTCGTGCGGCTGTGCCGCGGCAGTCGCTCGGCGCCCGAAGACCTCATGGACGTCGCACCCTTCACGCCTTCGCGTGAGAAACTGGCAGGCGAAAAATTCGCGCACCGCGATGAAGCGCCAAGCCGTCGCGATGATTTCGGCGACAGCGTCTGGTTCTCGGTATCGGTGGGGCGCAGGCAGAATGCCGAACCGCGCTGGCTGATCCCGATGCTGTGCCGCACCGGCGGCATCAGCAAGCGCGAGATCGGCGCCATCAAGATGCAGCAGGAAGAAACCTTCGTGCAGATCGCCGCCGACTGGACCGACCGGTTCCTGGCCGCGATTGGTCCCGACCGCAAGCTGCAGGACAACATCAGGGTCAAGCGGCTGGAAGGCACGCCCGACCTGTCGAGGGCAGGCTATCAGCCGCCGCAGCCGGACAAGAAGCCGCATCGCGGCAAGCGGCCGTTTGACCAGGATGCCCCGAAGCCTAAATTCGAGAAGCGCGCGCCGTCGGCCGACCACCGCCCCGCCGCCGCGAGCGAGGCGACGCCCTGGGCAAAGAAACCGGGCAAGCCTAAATTCGACAAGGCTGGCCCGCCAAAGCACAAGAAGCCGAAGAAGCGGCCGGAGTGACAAGCCCGCGCTTCGCCGCGGCTTCCCGCTATTTTCGCTGAAGCGCCATGCTTGCCGCCGTCGCTTGCAGGCCGGCCTTGATCGCCGCCCAGCTGGCCGCAACGGACGTCGGCTGGTGTTGCCGGGCGATGCTGTCCGTCAGTGAGGCATGCCAGGCCTTGTCTTCCGCCATCCTGCGGATCGCAGCATACCAGCCCGCCTGATCGGTGGAATCGATTGCCGGCATAAGCCCACCGGTGGCTTCGATCAAGGACGGCGTCGTCGACACGATGACCGGGACACCAAAATCGAGGCATTCCGAGGCGGCATAACCCCAGCCTTCTATATGCGAGGGAAAGACGCCAAAAGACGCCGTGCGATAGTAGCCGATGAGATCGTCGTCGCTGATCGGGCCTGTGAACACAATCGACTGGGCGAGCTCCGGATGGGACTTCAGATAGGTTTTCAACTCTTCGATCATCCAGCCCCATCGCCCGACGCAGACCAGCTTCGGCAACTTGACCCCCTCGTCCAGCGCCTGCCGCCAGATCCTGGCCAGCATGATGTGGTTCTTGCGCACTTCGATGGTCGAGCAATAGAGGACGAACGGCTCGCCGGCTTCGAGACGCGAGGTCATGTTCCGTCTGGAAGCCGCCTCATGGAGGAGGGAGGGCATCGGAAAGCGATGAAGGCCGGCCAGGCTTATTCCGGCCTGACCCATATGGCTGGTCAGCATCTCGCCAGCGGCGCGCGACGTGCAGAATGCCGTCGCTCCGGACCGCACCAATGATTCCAGATTGGGTCCGAACGCCCTCTCAAGTTTGCCTTGTGACA
Source organism: Mesorhizobium shangrilense (assembly GCF_040537815.1). Taxonomy (NCBI): domain Bacteria; kingdom Pseudomonadati; phylum Pseudomonadota; class Alphaproteobacteria; order Hyphomicrobiales; family Phyllobacteriaceae; genus Mesorhizobium; species Mesorhizobium shangrilense. The sequence continues at coordinate 5,027,179 of NZ_JBEWSZ010000001.1, read as the reverse complement.
CGAGATCGGGTCGTATCGTGGGAATGAGGTCATGGCAGAGAAATGCGATCTTGTTGGTGGTGTTCGAGACCGGTGCTCTGTTGTCTCCGACAAGTATCTGGTGACTGATCAGCACAGTCGAGAGCTCCACATCGGTGAGCGGCGGCGCGGCGGGTTTGGACCAGCCAAACTGCAGGCGCGCCCGCCTGTACAGCCGATAGGCGCGAAACAGCAGCCTGGCTGCGATGGAACGCAGCCCTGTCTCGCCATCGGTCGCCATGCTGGCGAGCTGGCGATCCGCCTCTCTCTTGGCCATCGGAAAATTCCGGATCGCCTTGAACGCCTGCCGCAGCGCTGTTGCCGATCCTGCCCATCGCCTCACACGAAATGGCGCGATGTGGTCAGCCGACAGCTGTTTCTGCTCGAAAGGATAAAGCCTGCGGAAGCGCTGGCTCGAAAGGTCCAGCGCGACCACCTCGATATTGGGATCGGGGTCGGCAAACGCCGCCTTGATGAGAAAATCCTCGATCCTCTGGATGCCAGCGAGCGCACCGCCCCCCCACGACAGCAACCCGGTCGCATCGATGGCGAACATTGGAGACCTCGCGCCCCCTTCGTCTTCCGTCGCGGCGGTGGCATTCAAGCTCTCTACTGTCATTGCGTGCTTTGGACGATCAGGATGTATGGGTGCCTTATGCTTCATTTGCAGCGAGGACGAAAGGTATCTTGAGCGACGCGCTCCTTGCCTGCCGCTTGGTTCCTCAAGTACCAAAGGCGACAAAGGTGGGCAAACTGCTTCCTGGACGTCGCAAAAGATTCCGCTTGCAATTTAATCTGTGCACAGATAGTCTGTGCACAGATTAAAACACCGACCAAACAGGAGCCAGGGCAATGTGGAGCAATGAGTACACCGCAATTTCGCCGCTTCCGGCGCGAGCCATCTGGAACGCGCTCAAGGCGTTGCACGAAGGCCGCCTCACCTATGAAGGGTCCGACACATTCGTGCTGCACGGGCCGTTCGCCAAGGGCACCCGTGTCTCGGTGACCCCGGTCGGGCAGGACACGTTCGAATCCACCATCGTCGATCTCGTTGATAACGTGACCTATGCCGACGAGACTTCGTTCGGTGATACGACGCTGCTGTTCCGACACACTCTGACGCCTGTCGACGGCGGCACGCGGGTCACCCACCGGCTTGAAATTTCCGGCCCCTCGGCCGCCGAGGTTGGACCCGAACTCGGACCGCAGATCAGCGGCGATTTCGATGTCTCGATGGCCAAGCTGTTCGAACGGGCAAAGGAGTTTGAAAACCTTGGTTGACAAGCAGGACCTGGACACGCGCTTCAAGGGCGGGCCTTCGGAGAGCCCCGGATTGTTGCTCTGGCGAACCACCATGCGCTGGCAACGCGTAATGACGGCAGCATTGGCGCCTCTCGACCTGACGCATGTCCAGTTCGTGCTGCTTGCCTCGGCGATGTGGCTGGGGCGCAATGGCGAGCCGCCCAACCAGGTGCAACTCGCCGCCCAGGCAGGCACCGAGGTGAAAATGACGTCGGACGTTGTCGCCCGCCTGGAGGCCAAGGGGTTGATCGCGCGGGAGACCGACCCGCATGATTCCAGGGCCAAGGTGATCCGCATCACCCCTGCCGGAGCCGCCGCCGCGCAGCGAGCCATCGTTGCCGTCGAGGCTGCTGATGCAGCTTTTTTCGGATCAGTCGACGAAGCGCAACTGGTCGGGCTGCTGCGGCAGCTTGCCGGAGAGATCCGATGAGCCGCGCCGCGACAGGCTAAGCCAGGAACTTGGCGATGATCGCGTCGCCCATCTGCACCGTGCCGACCTCGGTCATGCCCTCGGACAGGATGTCCTTCGTGCGCAGACCTTCATCGAGCACGGCGGCGATCGCGCTTTCCACGCGGTCGGCTTCATCGACCATGCCGAAGGAATAGCGCAGGCACATGGCGAAGGAGGCGATCATGGCGATCGGGTTGGCGATGCCCTTGCCGGCGATGTCGGGCGCCGAGCCGTGCACCGGCTCGTAGAGCGCCTTGCGCTTCTTGGTCTTGGCGTCCGGCGCGCCGAGCGAGGCCGACGGCAGCATGCCGATCGAGCCGGTCAGCATGGCGGCGATGTCGGACAGCATGTCGCCGAACAGATTGTCGGTGACGATGACGTCGAACTGTTTTGGCCAGCGCACCAGCTGCATGCCACCGGCATCGGCCAGCATGTGGTCGAGCTTGACGTCGGCATATCTGGCCTTGTGGGTCTGGGTGACCACCTCGTTCCACAGCACGCCGGATTTCATCACATTGCGCTTTTCCATCGAGGTGACGTGGTTCTTGCGCGTGCGTGCCAGCTCGAAGGCAACGCCCGAGATGCGCTCGATCTCGAACGTGTCGTAGACCTGCGTGTCGATGCCGCGCTTCTGGCCGTTGCCGAGATCGATGATCTGCTTGGGCTCGCCGAAATAGACGCCGCCGGTCAGTTCGCGCACGATGAGGATGTCGAGGCCCTCGACCACTTCCTGCTTGAGTGAGGAGGATGCCGCCAGCGCCGGATAGCAGATTGCGGGGCGCAGATTGGCGAACAGCTCCATGTCCTTGCGCAGGCGCAGCAGGCCGGCCTCGGGGCGCACTTCATAAGGCACGGCATCCCATTTCGGACCGCCGACGGCGCCGAACAGCACCGCGTCCGCCGCCATCGCCTTGTCCATATCGGCATCGGAAATCGCCACGCCATGGGCGTCGTAGGCTGAGCCGCCGACCAGGCCCTCGTCGGTGACGAAGCCGCTTCCCAGCTTTTCATTCATGGCGGAGATCAGTTTCTTGACCTCGGCCATGGCCTCCGGACCGATACCGTCGCCGGGGAGCAGAAAAAGATGCTTCGTTGCCATGGAAAACCGTCCCAGAAAGATTTGAACCGCGGCCTTGCTAAACGCCAAGCGCTCAGCGCGCAAGGGGACGAGCGCCGAGATCCTTCACACCCCCCTCAGCCCTATCGAGCATCTCCCCCGCAAGGGGGGAGATCGAATGTTACTTCGGCCTTCGCCAATCGCGGGCGTTGGAGGAAGGGCGGAGTTACGAAGCTGCCAATCTCCCCCCTGCGGAGGAGATGTCCGGCAGGACAGAGGGGGTGCTGTCCCGCCAGCGTTGGAAGAGTCCCGTGGCCATCACCGATGCGAGAGAATGTTGACCAGCCGGCCCAGGGGATCGCGCACGTAGAAGCGCCGCACGCCCCAGGGCTCGTCGGCGGGTCCATATTCGATGGCGAAGCCGGCCTGCTTCATGCCTTGCAACGCGGCATCGACGTCGTCGACCTCGATCGAGAGATCCGGCACCGGCGTCCCGGATCCGCCTTCGGTCATGAAGCTCACCTGCACGGTCATCGTCTCGGCAGAGCCGCACGTGGCTATCCAGCCAAGGTCCATCAGCAGATCAAGGCCAAGCACATCCTGGTAGAAGCGCTTCGCCGCGGCGATATCCGACGTGGCGATGTTGGCAACGATGCGTCGGACTTTCATGGTCGCACCTCAGACTGTGCGCCGCAACGCCGTCACCTCGATCTCGATCTTCATTTCCGGCTTGTTGAGCTGGCAGACGATCATCGTCGCCGCCGGCCTGATGTCGCCGAATGTCTCGCCCAGGATCGGGAAAACCACATCCACGAAAGCCTGGTCGGTGATGTAGTAGTGTGCCCGCACCACGTCGGCCATATCGAAGCCGCCGTCCTTCAGCGCCTTGCCGATGGTCGCCAGGCAATTGCGCGTTTGTGCCTCGACCGTATCCGGCATGGTCATGGTGGCATAGTCGTAGCCGGTCGTTCCGGACACGAAACACCAGTCCCCCTGCACCACGGCGCGCGAATAGCCGGCGGTCTTTTCGAAAGGCGAGCCGGTGGAGATCAGTTTGCGCATGGTGTCCTCGCAGAATTTTCAGTTGCCTTGGATCGTCAGGCGCGCAGTTGCGCCAGGACGCCCGCGATGTCGCCCATGCCCCAATGCTCGACGATGCGACCGTCCGCCACCCGAAAAATGTCGCATGAGGTGAAACGCAGTGCCCGACCGGTCGGCGCGACGCCGAAATAGACGCCCTTGTGCGTGCCGCTGTAGACGAAGCTCGCCGCCACATGGTCCTTGTCGGCGACCACGGCTTCGATGGCGACCTTGAGATCCGGCATCGCCGTCAGCCGTGCCTTGAAGAAGGCGACCGTTGCCTGTTTCGGGCTGACATTCGCTGGCGGTGGCGCGGCAGCGCTCTGCTGGTGATTGACATAGCTGTCGGCGAACAGCGCGGAGAAGCCGTCGATATCGCCCGCGCTCAGTGTCGCCGCGAATTGTTCAGCCAATGATTGAGGCGAGGGAGCCGACTGGGCGAGGGCCGGAGTCAGCAGCCCGCTGCCGAGAAGCAGCCCGGCTGCCGTTACTTGCCGCCGATTCTGCATCATGACCTCCGTCAGTACATCACGAACGAACGCTTGTCAGTTCGCCGAACCCGTCGCCTTGTCGAGCGCTTCCTTGATATCGGCCGGCCATGTCGCCACCGCGGGCCAGGCCTGGGGTTCGCCATTGTCGCCACGCCGGGCGAAATAGAGTTTCTGCTTGGCCGGGTCGACCGCCATGAAACCGTCATTGCCGCCGCAGTCATGCGGCACGCAACCGGTAGCGTAGAAGGCGCCAGACGCTGTCTTTTCGGTGCCGCCGCCAACCAGCAGGCTGGTTGCCATGTCGGTCATATCCTTGCCGAGCACCTTTTCGGCTTCCTTGTAAACGGCCTCATTGTGGAAGGCGTCGATGATGTTGTCGTATTTCGACGGATCGACATCCTTCCACTGCGTGCCGGGTTCGGGCATGTAGGTGAGGTTGCCGGAGGTCGAGAGGCCACCCTGCGGCGACCATTGCAACGCCGGCTTCGAATCCCCAGGCAAAAGATACGGCACGAAATAGATGGCGCTGTCGGAGATCGCGGCCGGCGGCGCACCGCATTCGTCCTGCTCGACCCTGATGCTCTGGATGGTGCCGCCTTCAGGCTTCCACACGATCAGCTTGGCTGGACCACACTGGTTGCCGCCGTCTCCGACATCCACCAGCGCGACGTTGACATCGCCAATCTTGACGATCTTGTCGAAGAAGACGTCGTAGTTGCTGGCCAGTTGCTGGCCGTCATAGGACAGCACCTTCTCACCGTCCTGCTCCGGCTGCGTGATGGTGAGTTGGCCGCCCTCGAACGGGATTGGCGCCTGCTTGTCATTCTCGGTCAGCGCCGCGCTGCTCGTGCCTGACGCGCCCTGGTCAGCGGCGCCGGTCGCATTCTCAGCCGGCACGAGCACACTGTCGGTCTGTGCATGCGCACCCGCCATCGGCAGAAGGATCACCGCCAGGCAGCAAACGCCGGCAAGAAGCGAACGTGTCATGACTCTCCCTCCCTTCAGTCGCCGCGAACCCGGCCTGGGAAGGCCGGGCCTATCCATTCCGGACGGTGCCGCTCAAGCCCAGGGGCGCAACTCGGCGTTCCGCTTTTCGAATGACGTGATGGCGCCGGCCTTCTCCATGGTCAGGCCGATATCGTCGAGACCATTGAGCATGCAGTGCCGCTTGAAGTCGTCGAGGTCGAACTTGACCACGCCGCCGTCGGGGCCATGGATTTCCTTGGTCTCGAGATCGACCGACAGCGTCGCATTGGAACCGCGCGAGGCGTCGTCCATCAGCTTCTCCAGATCCTCGGGGCTGACGGTGATCGGCAGCACGCCGTTCTTGAAGCAGTTGTTGTAGAAGATGTCGGCAAACGAGGTCGAGATGACGCAACGGATGCCGAAATCGAGCAGCGCCCATGGCGCGTGCTCGCGCGAGGAACCGCAGCCGAAATTGTCGCCGGCGACGAGGATCTGCGCCTTGCGGTAGGCCGGCTTGTTGAGCACGAAATCCGGATTCTCCGAACCGTCGTCATTGTAGCGCATTTCGGCGAACAGCCCGGTGCCGAGCCCGGTGCGCTTGATCGTCTTCAGATAATCCTTGGGGATGATCATGTCGGTGTCGACATTGATGATCGGCATCGGCGCGGCAACGCCGGTGAGCTTGGTGAATTTTTCCATGGCTTTTGCCCGTGTCTTCGTTGCAGGGATTGCTGACGCACGGTTTACACAAAGCCGTGGGCAAATAAAAGGCGGCTGTTCCCGGCCGGCCTTGGTCCATGGCGATGCATGTTAGAACACAAAAACAGCTTCGAAACCGCCGTTCCTTGGTGCAGTCTGGCCGGCATGGCTGAGCGTTCCCACGTCCTCTACGCAAGCGAGCCGGCGCTTGATGTCGCCGAGTTCCGCCGCGTGCTGATCGAATCCGGCCTTGGCGAGACACGCCCCATCGACGACGAGGCGCGGTTGAAGACGATGCTGTCGGGCGCCAGCCTAGTGCTGACGGCGCGCCTTGATATTGAAGGCAAGCCGCTGATCGGCGTTATCAGGGCCATCACCGACTTTTCCTGGGTCTGCTATATTTCCGAACTCGCCGTTTCCGGATCGGCACAGGGGCTCGGCATCGGCAAGGGCCTGCTGAATGAGGCGCGGCGGCAACTCGGGCCCTCCGTCGCCATCAGCCTGCTCTCCGTGCCCGACGCCGTCGGCTTCTACGAACGCATCGGGATGAAACGGATGCCCGACGCATTCTGGTTCAATCGCAAGCGCTGACATCCCGCCTCAAAAGGACCGCGCCTCCCAATATGAAGGTCGTGCCTCTTGACATGCAACCAAATGGTTGCATATTAGAGCCATGAGCATGGATGCCGTCTTTCGCGCCCTGGCCGACCCGACACGCCGGCAATTGCTGGACAGCCTTCATGAGAGGAACGGGCAGACGCTGAACGCGCTGTGCGAACAGATGGACATGACGCGCCAAGCGGTGACCAAGCACCTGGCGATCCTGGAGGAGGCAAACCTCGTCACCACCATCCGCAAGGGGCGCGAGAAGGAGCACTACCTCAACCCCGTTCCCATCAACGAGATCGCCGACCGCTGGATCGGCAAGTTCGAGCGAGGGCGATTGAACGCCCTCAGCGACTTGAAGAAACGGCTTGAAAGGGAAGAGCCATGAGCAACGCCTTCGTCTACGTGACCTACATCCGCACCACGCCCGAGAAACTCTGGCAAGCGTTGACTAATCCGGAGTTCAACCGGCAGTTCTTCCTTTGCTCCTATCAAGAGAGCGAGTGGAAAGTGGGCTCCAGCTGGAAGCTGATCCTTCCGGACGGGCGTCTCGCCGACAGCGGCGAGATTCTCGAGATCGACCCGCCGCGGCGCCTCGTCATCAAATGGCGCAATGAATGGATGCCGGAGGTAAAGGAAGACGGCTACACGCGCTGCACCTTCACAATCGAGCAGGACGGCGAGTTGATGAAGCTTGCCGTCACCCACGAGGCGGACGGTCCGCACAAGTTGATCGGGAACGTCGCCAAGGGCTGGCCGCTGGTGCTGGCCAGCCTGAAGAGCCTGCTCGAGACCGGCAAGGGTTTTGAGCGTCCTCCATCCAAAGGATGATAAGTCGTTTCGATCTCGAAACAAACCCTACACGGAGGCATCCATGATACGCGGTTCCAACGTGCAGAGCATGACCAATGGCGAAACCGTCATGGCATCAGCCGAGATCGACGCGCCTCCGGATCGCGTCTTCCGCGCGCTGGTCACGCAAGAGGTCGAGACGTGGTGGGGATCCGCCGATACCTATCGCACGGTCGACTGGTCGGCAGATCTTCGCGTCGGCGGCCGCTGGACGGTCGTCGTCAGAACGGCTGACGGCAGGGATCTGCCGGCCAGCGGCGAATTCCTTGAGATCGAAGCGCCACGCCGGATCGTACAGACGCGGACCTATGAGTGGGATCATCCGACCCTTGGCCGGCGGCAGACGACCGCCGCCTGGCTGCTGGAGCCGATCGCCGACGGCACGCGCCTGACCATCTGTCACGGTGGCTTTGCCGGGCTGAGCCACGCAGCGACCGAGCATGCCGAGGGTTGGGGACGGGTGCTGGCCTGGTTGCAGGCGTATGCCGACGCTGGAAGACTGGCGGCGGCTTGAGCAGCGGGTCGGGGGTGCTGTCCTGCCAGTGTCAAAGGAGACCGCCCTCCAAAGCGCCGTCACACCTTGACGTTATCGTCGCCCAATCCACATCCCATGCATGCAAAAGCAGGGATGTTTCACGGGCACGGCCGGCTGGGGCATTTCTGCGCGATACAAGGAAGACTTCCCGCAATCCGGCTCGCATCTCGAACGTTACGCCGAGCGCCTTCCGATCGTCGAAATCGACACCTCCTTTTACAAGCCGCACCGTCGCGAGACCTATGAGCGCTGGAAAGACTCCGTGCCCGAGCATTTCCGCTTCTCGGTGAAAGCGCCCAAGGCTGTGACCCATGAGCGCCGTCTCGTTGGCTGCGAGGACCTTGTCGAGGCGTTTCTCCTTGAGGTCGAAGGTCTCGGCGCCAAGCTCAGCGTGCTGGTGGTGCAGTTGCCGCCGGGCCTGGCCTTCGATCCGGACATCGCAGCCTGCTTCTTCGCCATGTTGCGCAAGCGAACCGTCGTCAAGCTGGCCTGCGAGCCGCGCCATCCCAGCTGGTTCGCTGCGGACGCGGATGCGCTCCTCGCCGGCTGCGGCGTCGCGCGTATTGCGGCCGATCCGGCCCTGGTTCCAGCCGCGGCGCTGCCGGGCGGCTGGGCCGGCCTTGCCTACTTCCGCATGCATGGCGCGCCGCGCATCTATTACTCGGACTACGACGCCGAAAGGCTCAACCAGATTGGGCGGCAAATGCAAACAGCAGCGGCAGCCGGTGCCGAAGTCTGGTGCATTTTCGACAACACCGCCGACGGCCATGCGCTTGGCAACGCCCTCGTTATCGGCCATTTCTGCACGCGGCAATAGACTTTTCACAAGAAGAGGCACATCGTCTGCTGGGCACCGACCGCATGGCAGCAGTACATGCTGTGTCGAATGCTTCCTGTGTTGGCGATTTTGCTTTCAGCATTTTGGGAGGGGTCGGTGGCGGAGAGTTTGTCCAGATATTGTGATCTTGTGATGAAGGGCGGCATCACCAGCGGTATCGTTTATCCCAATGCCGCCCTGGAACTGTCGAAAACCTACCGATTCAAGAGTATTGGCGGAACATCCGCCGGCGCGATTGCCGCCGCTGCATGCGCGGCCGCCGCGGTCGGAGAGCGGCGAAAGACCCTCGGATCCGAAATCTCCGGAGATCCGGGCCTGATCGGCTTCCACGGCCTGGCGGGAGTGTCGGGGAATCTTTCGAGCGATGGCTTCATCTACAACCTCTTCCAGCCCGCCCCGGGGGCCTGGAATGCCTACAGGCTGCTCGTTGTCCTGGCTGGAAACGCCGGCATCATACGAAAGTGCCTTTGGCTTCTCTTCGCGGTTATCGCCATCGCTCCGCTTGAAACGTTTTTCCTGTTTGCCCTCCTTTGTTGCGGATGGTGGGCCGCGGGATATTTTTCGAGCTTCTGGGCAATCCTGCTGCATGCAATCCCCTCATTTCTCGGGGCCTATGCGGTCGGCGCGGTGTTCGCGGTCTTGCGCGTGGCGCGTGTCGCGCGGCGCAATCTCCTCGGTCTCTGCTCGGGCAAACAGCAGGCCAGGCATTTCGGCGGAGGGTCGAAACCGGCGCTTACCGACTGGCTTCATGAGACCCTGCAGAATCTGTCCGGCCAGTCTCCTGACAGGCCGCTCCTGTTCAGCGATCTGTGGCACGCGCCGCGCTATGAGCATGAGCCGCATTCGGACCATGCCGTTTCGCTGACGATGATCACCACCGACGTCTCGCATAGCGAGCCGCGAAGCCTGCCCTTCGACAAGGACACACATTTCTGGTTCCTGAAGCACGAATTCGAGACGCTGTTTCCCAAGGATCTCGTTGACTGGATGATCAGGCAGGCTCCTGAAAATCGTTCCTTCAAGGGCGATACATACTACCCATTGCCAGCCGCATGCGATCTGCCGGTGCTGGTGGCCACGCGGATGAGCCTGAGCTTTCCCCTGCTGATAAGCGCCGTTCCCCTCCATGAATCGGTTGGCGCCGGATCCATTCAAGGTGTGGCGACGCCGGAGCGGAAGCGCGGCAGGCCGAAAACGCAGCTGGAGAGCACCGACTCGCTCGCAGCCGGAGGCATCGGAGAAGGGCCGGCTGCCGCCGCCTTCCGACAGTGCTGGTTTTCCGACGGCGGTATCTGCAGCAACTTCCCCATCCATCTGTTTGATGCCCCCCTGCCACGGTGGCCTACTTTCGCGATCGACCTCGTGTACCCTGATGCAAATGGGCCCAGTGCGGGCAACCAGACGAAAACCCCTGACGTTTTCCTGCCGAAACCCAGCGACGGCTGGCAGGCTCAGTATCAGTCGATCGCCAGCATGTTGGCCGTGAAGGAGCTGTCGGGATTTATTTTTGGCATCATCGCGACGATGCAGAACTGGCGCGATTTGCTCCAGTCGCGCGCCCCCGGCAATCGCGAACGGATCGTCCATGTTTCCCTGACGCAGGAGCAGGGCGGCATGAACCTGAACATGTCCAAGGAGATTCTGGCGCAGATTTCGCTGAAGGGAACGCAGGCGGGCGAGAAGTTCGCGGAATTCTCTTTCGACGACCATTATTGGACACGCTGGCGCAACCTCGCGTCGGCCATGCAGCGCTACACGATCAAGGTTGCCGACAGCGCGAACTACACGCCGAAGATCGCCGATTACGTGAACGCCTATGAATCTGCGCGTACCGACAATCCGATGCCGCCCTATGATTTCGAAGGTTCCGTGCAACGCGAGGAGGCAAGAAGTCTACTCGAAGGCCTGATCGCCAAGGGCCATGAATGGAAAGACAAAGGGCCCGATTTCACCAACACGGCACCAAGACCGCTGCCCCAGATGCAGATTACGCTGACGTATTAGGACACGCCCCTCAGATCACGTTCAACTCCCGGAACGCCCGCCCTTCGGCGACGCGGCTGTAGCCGAACGCCGAACAATCGACGGTGCGGTAGCCGCCATGCACGATCAGTTCCGCCAGCGCCTTGCCGACGGCCGGCGCCTGCTGCAGGCCGTGGCCGGAAAAGCCGTTGGCGAAGATGAAATTGCCGACCTGCGGATGCGGCCCGACCACCGCGTTCTGGTCGAGCGTGTTGTAGTCGTAATGCCCGGCCCAGGCCCGCGTCGGCTTGATCGCCTCGAAGGCGGGGATACGGGTGGCCAGCACCGGCCAGATAACCTCTTCGAACAGCGGCCAGTCCGGCTCGAAATCGGCGGGATCGGCGGGACCATCGCCCTCTTCCGGCTCGGCGCCGCCGGTGAGGTAGACCGAGCCTTCCGGGCGCACATAGATGCCGGAGGGATCGACCAGCAGCGGCATGTCGGCATATTTCTCGCGTGCCTCGAAGACGAAGACATTGCGCTTGCGCGGCTCGACCGGCAGCGCCAGCCCGGCCATGCCGGCCACCTTGCCGGCGTTCGGCCCGGCGGCATTGACGACGATACCGGCCTCCAGCGTCTCGCCATTGCCGAGGATGACGCCGGTGACGTGGTCGCCCTGCCGCTCGATGCCGGTGACCGAGGCAGCAAGGAAATCAACATTCTTGTCGCGCAGCGCCTTGCGGAACAGCATCAACATCGCATGCGCGTCGAACCAGCCTTCGCCGGTCCGGCCATAGGCGCCGGCGGAAATACCTTCGGTTGACAGCCACGCGAAGCGCCGCGTCAGCTGCTCGGCGTCCTCCAGCACGATGTCGGCGCCTTCGGCGATCTGCGCGTCATGATTGGCCTTGAGGATCGGCAAGCCGTTCTCGCCGGCGAGGATGAGATAGCCGCCCTCGCGGAAACCGATGTCGGCGTCCGTGCCGAATTCTTCCTTCAGCCGCCGGAACAGTTTCAGCGTGAATTGCGACAGGCGGATGTTTTCTGGAATCGAGAATTGCTGGCGGATCGAGGCCATGGACAGTGTCGTCGCCGCATGGGCGAATTGCGGGTCCCGCTCGATCAGCGCGATGGAGCCCGAAAACCCTTCCTCGCGCAGATAATAGGCAACCGAGGAGCCGACGATGGCCCCGCCAATGATGACGATGTCGTAGCGCACTCTCTTATGCCCTTTCCGATTCGAGCCGCTGATGGGGAGTTACGCGGCAGGCAAGATGATCTCGAAGCGCGTGCCGGCCTCGGAGTCAACCAGCCTGATCGTACCATCATGCGCTTTCAGAAGGGCCAGCACGATACCCAGCCCCATCCCGGTGCCGCCGGATTCGCGGCGCGTGGTGAAGAACGGCTCGAAGATTCGCGCCCGGTTGCTGGGCGAAATGCCGGCGCCGTCGTCATCGATCAGGATGCGCGCCTTGCCGTCGATACTCGTCGCAGTGACCGAAACCAGCGTTGCGCCGTGCCTGGCCGAATTGTCGATGAGATTGGCGAGCACGATTGTCCCGTTCTCGGTGGACATGCGCAGGCCGACATCACCGCCGGCCTCGACGCGAACCGCCAGCCGGTTATCGACGGGGAGCGCTGCAAGCGCTGCACTCATCGAGGTGCTTTCCCCGCTTGGCGGACGGTTTTCGGCGCGCGCCAAGTCGAGCAGGCGACGGACCAGAAGATTGAGACGCCCCGCATCGGTGACGATATTGTTGGAGAAGCGCCGCCGCTCCGCATCGTCCATCGCCGCACCGGAATCGCGCAACAATTCGGCCGCGCCCTGGATGGCCGTCAGCGGCGATTTGAGCTCGTGCGAGACATGGGTGGCGAAAGTCTGGATGCTGTCGGACCGCGCCTGCAGTTTTTCGGCCATGTCGAGGAAGGCGGCGGACAGTTCCGCCATCTCGCGCGTGCCGTGGTGGTCGAGCGGCCTGATCGCGTCGCGTTCGCCGGCGGCGATGCGCTGGGTGCGGTCGATCAGCGCATAGATCGGCCGGCTGACGGTGCGCAGGAAGACCAGGCCGATCAGCAGCGTGCCGCCGAGGATGGCGATCGCCGCCGCCGTCACCTTGCCGCGCTCGCCATAGAGATGCTTGACGATGTTGTTGGGCGTTCGCGACACATAGACCACTCCGGCGACATGGCCGTCGACGACCACCGGCATGGCGACGAAGACACGCACCCTGGTGCCTCGGCTGACCGAATAGAGTGGCGGCGTCGGCTGGTCGGGGATCCGCAGCCTCAGTTCGCTGGCATAGCGCCCGGCGAGCGCCTCCCGCACCTCCGCGACATCGGCCAGCGACAGTCCGACCTCATCGCGCCCGGCAATGACGACGCCCGCAGGGTCGAGCAGCCGGAAGCCGGCCAGCGTGGTTTTCTGCGTGGCGTCGAGAACACCGGACAGGCGCGCACCGATCGCCGCGAAGGCAGGATCGATGGTTGCTGCCTTCCCCTCGGGCCGGGTCGGAAGCACAGTGTCGGAGGCAAGATCGAGGCTGGGCTCGATCGGCAGGTAGGGATAGTTCACATTGCCTCGGCTGGCGGGCATCGGCGCGCCGAGCTTGTCTGCGGGAATGCCGGCATCGCGCACGTCCTGCGCATAGATGGCGGCGATGGCAGCACCCTGCGCGATCAGCTCCGCCTCGGTCTGGCGGATCAACTGGTTTTCGTAGAGGCGGAAGAAAAACAGGCCGACCAGCGGCAAGGCCATCACCAGGACCAGGATGGCGACGACGACCGTGGCCAGGCGCGGCCGCCATTTGCGGCCGATCCATTTGTTGGAGGTCGTCAGCCGCATCGGCCGAGCCGGAAGCCGACGCCATGCACGGTCTCGATCACATCCGCGCAACCCGCCGCCGCCAGCTTGGCGCGGATGTTGCGGATATGGCTGTCGACGGTGCGGTCGGCGACATGGATGTTGGCGGCATAGGCATTGGCCATCACCATGTCGCGGTCGAGCACATGGGTGGGCCGCGCCAGGAATCCCCTGAGGATCGAGAACTCGATGGCGGTCAGGGCAAGCGGCTTGCCGTCGAAGCTGGCGGCATGGCTGGCCGGCGCCAAGGCGAGCTTGCCGTGGGTGAACTGCCTGTCATCCGCCTGTTCGGGCGACACTGGGCGGGCGCGGCGCAGGATGACGTTGACGCGGGCGACCAGCTCGCGCGGGCTGAACGGTTTTGTCACATAGTCGTCGCCGCCCATTTCCAGCCCAAGCACCCGATCGATTTCTTCATCGCGCGCGGACAGGAACAGCACCGGCACGTCGGATCGCTGCCGCAGCCGCCGGCAGACTTCCAGCCCGTCCATTTCCGGCATGCCGATGTCGAGCACGATGAGATCGGGCGCGCGGCGCTCGACCGCCTGCAGGGCGGCGGCGCCATCAGCCACCGCCTGCGTTTTCATGCCGGCTTTTTCGAGCGCGAAGCAGATCACTTCGCGGATATGCGGATCGTCATCGGCGACGAGGATGTGATGCGGCATGGGTCAGCGGCCCGGTAGGTAAGGTTCGGAAACAGAGGGAATCACGACCGGACCTCTCCTGTCGAGATAGGCAAGCAGCCGCCAGTCGCGAAAGCTCCAGACACGCCAGTTTTGCTGGATGGTGCGATACCATCGTTCGTCGCTTCCACGCACTCCCGTGAGGTCGCGGAGGGCCGGATCATTGGCGGCAGCCGTCCGGCTCTGATGATCGAGGAAACGATCGAAGGCCGGAAACGCAGCCGGGCCAAGCGCACGAAGATACGAGGCGTCGAGTGGAGTGCCCTGGCCGGTCATTTCGAGGGAATGGTCGACATTGTAATTGGCGATCGTTGCTGCGAAATTGATGAAACAGCAGGTATAAAGCGTCGCCGATAACGTCAGAAGATTGGCGGACAGCAGCCACGCATTGGATTTGCCAAGCGCGATGCGGGCGATGATCAGGGCAAGACCGGCCGCCACCAGCCCCATCCACACGAAGGCGGCGATGCGCCAGTAGGTCAGCGCATAGACGCCGATATAGAGGTCGAGCCGCAGGATCGACGAGATGACCAGCATGATGTTCTGCGCCACCCAGGCGTAAACAAGCCTGCGAATAAGGGGATCGGCGGATGTCGCGCTGTCGGGACGCAGCGCCGCGAGCACGAAGCCGGCGGCGAGCAGCGCTGTGACGATCAACGGATAGGCGCCGCGATGCGCATAGACGGCGTAGGTCAGCCCGTCGGGCAGCGCGATGCCGCCCCACAGATAGACGGCATCGAGCCCGGTCTGCACCGCAAACAGGATGTTGAAGACGATGAGCGCACGCAGGATGGCGGCTTTGCCGAACAGGACGTCCTCGACGACGCGCTTGTCCGGATTGGCCGTCGGCTGAACAGCGGCAAGGTCGGGCTTGAGACGTGCAATGCGGCGCGGAAATCGTGGCAGGCGCGGTCGCAGGAAGACCCAGACGCTGGCAAGCATGAACAGCCAGAACGCAATCCGCGCGAACTGGATGAGATCGAGCAGCTTTATGAGATCGATCAGCGACAGCCAGTATTCGATGACAGGGTTGGCGGCGCCGAACAGAGCGAGGAAGACGGCGCCGAGCGTCAGCGGCATCACCCAGACGGCAAAAGTCGCAAAGCGGATACGGCGTTGGCCGATCCGTCGCGCCGCCTTTCGCCAGCGGATGAAATCGCGGATGAACCGGAACGGTGCGGCCAGCAGGAACAGCGCGACCTGGCCGGCAATACGAGCGATGCGGTCGCGCAGCCGGCCGGCCAGCGAAAGCGCGAAAATGGCCATGGCCACAAGCGCGATCGAGACAGACAAGGGGCTGACATTTTCAACAAGCGGCAGCAGCGCGACGAACAGGGCGCCCGGCCTGAGCCAGACCCTGCCGTCGCTGAAGGCCGCCGGGTGCACGGCCACGACCGCACCGGCAATCAGGATGGCGAACAGGAAAACCGTGATGCCGGCGGGCTGGCCGTAGAACAGGAAATCCGCCAGCACGACAAGCAGGACAGCGGCGCCGAAGCGGCTGCAATAACGCGGCGCGGCAGTGAAGAACGATGTCATGACCGGGCTTTCCTGATGGCGTCCAGCCGGATGGTCGGCGGGCTCCTGCGGGCAAAAGGGATGAGGATTGCCGCGGGGTTCGCACGTGTCGCATCACCGAGCCACCAGCCGTCATTGCGGAGCCGGGAGGGTAGGGACCAACGGGGTTTTCGTATTGTTTGCATGCCGCCTGTCTCACACGTCGACATGCAGGCGGTTGGGCGGTTCCGAGGAGGTTTTCGGCAATCTCGTGCAGTTTTCGTGCAGGGCAATCGCTTGAGATCGAATTCGCCATGTTTCCAGACGTTGGCGCCGCCCCTCACCCGCCTTGGCGATTGGTGGTCTATCTCAGGCACAAGTCGGACGCTTGCCTCGACCGGCCACAGGCGGCATAGATCGGGCATGACAACCGACACCTACCGCCCGCGCCGCTCGGTGCTCTATGTCCCGGCTTCGAACGACAAGGCGCTGGCCAAGATCGCGCAGCTTTCCTGCGACGCCGTCATCATCGATCTGGAAGACGGTATTGCCCAGGCCGACAAGGTTTCCGCGCGCGAAAAGCTGGCGGGAATCGTCGCCAATCGCCCAGTCGCCAACCACTTTGGCCGGCGTTGCGAGATGATCGTGCGCATCAATGCGCTCTCCAGCGAACGGGGCGCGGATGATTTGCTGGCTGCTGCAAATTGCCTGTCCGATGGCATCCTTTTGCCCAAGGTCAGCACGCCACGCGACATTCTCGAAGCCGGCGACGTGCTCGACGACAATCTCGTGCCGGACGACGTGAAATTATGGGCGATGATCGAGACGCCCAAGGCCATGCTCAACATCGGCGCTATCGCCGAACTCGGCCGCGACCCCGCCTCTCGGCTGGCTTGTTTCGTTGCCGGAACGAATGACCTGGTGAAAGACACCGGTGTGCTGCCGACGCCCGACCGGCGTTATCTCGTGCCTTGGCTGATGCAGATGGTGCTGGCGGCGCGCGCCGGTGGTCTCGACGTGCTCGATGGCGTCTTCAACGATTTTCGCGACCTCGACGCTTTCGGCCGCGAATGCGCGGAAGCCGCCGTGATGGGTTTCGACGGCAAGACCCTCATTCACCCCACTCAGATCGAAGCCGCGAACAATGCCTTTGCACCATCGTCCGAAGCCGTGGCCGAGGCACGCGCGGTGAAGGCCGCCTTTTCGCTGCCAGAAAATGCCGGCAAGGGTGTGATTGCACTCGATGGAAAAATGGTCGAGCGGCTGCATCTGGCGCAGGCCGAAAAACTGCTGGCGAAGGCGGCCGCCATCGGCGCATGATAGGGCCCGATGCACGTGCTACTCACGACAGGACTTGACGGATGAAACTCTACCGCTTTCTGACTGGCCCCGACGACGCCAGCTTCTGCCACAAGGTGACGGCGGCTCTGAACAAGGGCTGGCACCTGTTCGGCTCGCCGACCTATGCCTACGACAAGAAGGCCAAGGCCATGCGCTGCGGCCAGGCCGTGGTCAAGGATATCGACGGTCAGGAATACGGGCCGGATACGAAGCTTAGTGATTGGTAGACTCGCAAAACGCCTGTCCTTCCTTCGTCATCCTAGGGCGTAGCAGTCGCGAAGCGACGTCGCGGAGACCCTAGGATCCATGCCGTTACCTTGGCCAAGGAGCGCGGCGGATCAGGATTGGTGCGACAGGAAAAGCGCAACTGATGGTGCTCTGTCGTGCACCGTCGAGCACGGCACCACCATCCCGGCATGGATCCCAGGGTCTGCGCTCCGCTTCGCGTCGCTCCGCTCTGGGATGACGAAGGTGTGCCCCTATTCAGCCGCCTCTTCGATCTTTTCCATATCATCATCCGACAGGCCGAAATGATGGCCGATCTCGTGGATCAGCACATGGGTGACGATATCGCCCAGCGTTTCCTCGTTCTCGGACCAGTAGTCGAGGATGGCGCGGCGGTAGAGTGTGATCCGGTTCGGCCCCTCGCCGGTCTGCGGGTTCCAGCGCTCGGCGATGCCGCGTCCCTCGAACAAGCCGAGCAGGTCGAAGGGCGTTTCCAGCGACAGGTCGTCCATGATTTCATCGGTCGGGAATTCGGCGATCTGGATGACGATCTCGCCGGTCAGTTTGCGGAAATCCTCCGGCAGATGGGCATAGGCCTCCAGCGCCAGGAACTCCATTTCCTCCATCGAAGGCGAAAGCTCGTCGTGCCAGGTGCGGGTCTTGTAGATGCGGGCCATGCTTTTTCCTTTGAACCCGGCATATAGGCTTTCGCAGGGGTCGAGGCAAATGCCGGACGGCCAAGCTTTCCGCAAACCAAGCCGACAGGAATAAATTCCCCATGAGTCTGCTTGACTCTTCCCGCCCCCTCTGGAATCTATAGGAACATAACAGGAACAATTGTGAGTGGAAGCTGACCGTCATGGCGATGACCGCCGTGGCGCGGGAAACTGTTTTTGCCCTGCGCCGCCAGATCGCGAAAATCGAGGGAACGCTGCCCGAGCGCCTGGAGGTGCCGGTCGGCGCGCCTGTTGACGCCGATCTTACTCTCAAGGCCGATCTCACCTTTGTCCGGCGCGGCCTTGCCGTGGCGCCACAGGACGCGTTTCTGCAGACCGGCGCCACGCGTCTCGACGGTGCCTTGAGCGGTGGACTGCCGAAAGCCGCCCTGAACGAGATCCATGGTACTGAAACCC
The DNA here is from genome assembly GCF_040537815.1 of Mesorhizobium shangrilense. Lineage (NCBI taxonomy): Bacteria > Pseudomonadati > Pseudomonadota > Alphaproteobacteria > Hyphomicrobiales > Phyllobacteriaceae > Mesorhizobium > Mesorhizobium shangrilense. The sequence goes on along the minus strand of NZ_JBEWSZ010000001.1, from coordinate 5,008,583 downwards.
GCGATGCCGGAGCCGTCGCCGGTTTCGCTTTGTCGCTCATAAGCCTGATCCTCAAGCAGGGGCCGCGACTGCCCGTGCTGTGGGTCGGCACATCGGAGATTTTCCACGAGGCCGGCTTTCCCTATGCCAGGGGGCTTCATTCGCTCTTCGGCATCGAGCCTGAACAGCTGCTGTTCTCCGAGGCGCCAAAACTGGTCGATGCGCTGTGGGTGACCGAAGAGGCCGCCCGGATGACGGCGCTCGCCGCCGTCATCCTCGAAATCCGCGGCAACCCGCAACGGCTGGATCTCACGGCGACGCGCCGGCTGCACGCCCGGGCGCAGAATGCCGGCCGGCCGGTGTTCCTGCTGCGGCAGGCCGCCGAACCCGAACCGACGGCGGCACCCGTGCGCCTCATCCTGTCGCCGGCGCCAGCAACCGCGCGCGAGACCATCGCCGGGCCGCTTGCCGGCTCGATCGGCCGCCCGGCCTTCACCGTCACCATCGGCAAGAGCCGTACGGCCTTGCCCGGACAATTCACACTGGAGTGGAACCCCGATGAACACTGCTTCGAGGAAAGATGGCCCCAGAAAGGACGGACAGAGAAAGGACGGGCAGAGAATTCTGTCCCTGTGGTTCCCGCATCTCGGCGCGGAAAGGATCCTGCGGCAGCGGCTGGGGCGGTCCTGGCGTTCCCGGCCATCGGATCACCCGACGCCATCTCATCCACCGCTCGTGATCAGCCATCGCCAGGGGAACGCGCAGCGCATCTCAGCCCTCGACGAGCGGGCTGAAGCGCTTCACCTGAAGCGCGGCATGGGCATCGCCGACGCGCGCGCCATGCATCCGTCGATCGACATCGTCGAGGCCGATCCGGAGGCCGACCGGCGCCTGCTCGAAGGCCTTGCCGACTGGTGCGACCGCTACACGCCACTGGTGGCGCTGGACGGCAGCGACGGCCTGTTCCTCGACGTCACCGGCTGCACCCATCTTTTCGGCGGCGAACGCGCCATGCTGGACGACATCCTGTCGCGCTTCTTCCACCAGGGTTTCGATGTCCGCGCCGGACTTGCCGCGACGCCGGGCGCTGCCTGGGCGGCGGCACGCTTTTCCGGCGACCGCATCGTCGCTGGCGGCGGGGAGGAGGAACTGCTCGCGCCCTTGCCGCTGGCCGCACTGCGCATCGAGCCGGCGATCCGTGACAGTCTGGAGAGCGTCGGCCTGCGCACGGCGGGCGCCGTCATGGCGACGCCGCGCGCACCCCTTGCCCGCCGCTTTGGCGCCTCCCTGCTGTTGCGCCTCGACCAGGCGCTTGGCCGTCTCGACGAGGCGGTGTCGCCGCGCCTTCCCGTCGCGCCGCTTTCCGTCGAACGCCATCTTGCCGAGCCAGTCACCCTGACCGAGGAGATCGAACGACTGGTGGGCATGCTGGCGACGACATTGAAGAGCGACCTCGAACGACGCGGCGAGGGCGCCAGGACGCTGGCGCTGCTGCTCTTTCGCGTCGACGGCGCCGTCAGCCGCATTGCGCTGGGCACCTCACGGCCGATGCGCGAACCCATGCTGATCCAGAAACTGTTCCATGAACGGCTGGCCGCGCTCGAGCAGGATATCGATGCCGGCTATGGCTTCGATCTCGTGCGCCTGTCGGTGCTGTCGGCCGCCGCCTTCGACATGCAGCAGGCCGATCTGACCGGCGAGGTGACCGATGACGGCGCCGATATCGCTTTGTTCGCCGACCGCATCCGCGCCCGGCTCGGCGAGAGCGCGGTTTTGAAGCCTGTTCTTGTCGAGAGCCATTTGCCGGAGCGCGCCGTCGCCACGATTCCCTTTACCGAAGCGCCACGAAAAACCACGCCACCGAAAAAGCCGGACAGGATAACGACGCCCGTGCCCACGACCGTGTTTCGGCAGGAGCGGCCGATCCGGCTTTTCCGTTCGCCCGAACCCGTCGAGGTGCCGGCCACCGAAATGCCCGAGGGTCCGCCGCTGAATTTCCGCTGGCGCCGCGCGCTCTACAGGGTCACGCGTGCCGAGGGGCCGGAACGCATCGCGGCCGAATGGTGGCGTGAGGCTTCGAGCGACGAAGCGGCATCGACGCGCGACTATTTCCGCATCGAGGATGCCGATGGCCGCCGCTACTGGCTCTATCGCCAGGGCCTCTATGGCGGCTCTCAAGCCGCGCCGCGCTGGTTCATGCATGGGGTGTTCGCATGAACGCGCTGACCGTCATTCCCTATGCCGAGTTTGGCATCCAGTCGAATTTCTCTTTCCTGCGCGGTGCCTCCAAGCCGGAGGAGCTGGTGGTCGCGGCCAAGCTCCTGGGATTTTCCGCGATCGGGCTCGCCGACCGCAACACGGTGGCTGGCGTGGTGCGCGCCTGGCAGCAGGCCAAGGTCGAGGCGCTTGCCTACCACCCCGGCTGCCGGCTGGTCTTTGGCGATGGCACGCCCGACATCCTCGCCTATCCCAGGGATCGCAAGGGCTGGGGTCATCTGTGCCGCATGCTCACCCAGGCCAATCTGCGCGACGAAAACGAAAAGGGCGCGACCCTTCTCGAACGCAGCGACTTGCTCGAATGGGGTGATCTCATGTCGCTGGCGGTCCTGCCTGATCTGACGGCGGACGCGCAAGACAGTCTCGCTTTGCTTCGCCAGCTCAAGAGCCGCTTCGGTGGGAACCTGCGGCTTGGCGTCTCGCCTTGCTATGCGGGCAATGACCGTTTCCGGATCGAGCAGGCAGCGGCGATGGCGGACGTTACCGGCATTCCGCTGATGGCGACCAACGACGTTCTCTACCACACGGCGGAGCGGCGCCCCTTGCAAGACGTGCTGACCGCGATCCGCCTCAACACGCCCGTCGCCGAGGTGGGGCTGGAACTGACCGCCAATGCCGAGCGCCATCTGAAGCCGCCGATGGAAATGGCCAGGCTTTTCCGCCGGCATCCGCAGGCGTTGGCCGAAACCTTGCGATTTGCGCAAGAGCTGACTTTTTCGCTCAGTAACCTCCAGTACAACTACCCGGACGAACCGACGGAATCGGGCCTCGGCCCACAGGCCGAGCTGGAAAGGCTGGCGCGGGAGGGAGCGGTCAATCGCTATCCGGCAGGTGTGCCTGAATCCGTGACCAAGCGCATCGAGGAAGAACTCGCTCTCATCGAACGCCTGAACTACGCGCGTTACTTCCTGACCGTCTACGACATCGTCAAGTTCGCCCGCAGCCAGGACATTCTCTGCCAGGGGCGCGGTTCGGCCGCCAATTCGGTCGTCTGCTTCTGCATTGGCATCACCGAAGTCGGGCCGGAAATAATCGATTCCCTTTTCGAGCGCTTCATTTCCGAGGAGAGGAACGAACCGCCAGACATCGACGTCGATTTCGAACACGAAAAGCGCGAAGCCGTCATCCAGTACATCTACGAGAAATACAACGCCAAACATACGGCGCTGGCCGCCGCCGTCATCAGCTATCGAGGCCGCTCGGCGTTGCGCGAAGTGTCGAAGGCCATGGGCCTGTCGGAGGACGTCAGGGCGTCCCTGTCCGGCTCGATCTGGGGCTGGTCGACATCCGAGCTTGGCGAGAAGGAAGCAAGGGCCGGCGGCCTCGACCGCACCGACCCGGTATCGCGACATGTGATGGAGCGCGCCAACGAGATCATGGGCTTTCCCCGCCATCTGACTCAGCATGTTGGTGGCTTCGTCATCACCAAGGATCGGCTCGATGAGATCGTGCCTATCGTCAAGACGGCGATGGATCAGCGCAAGATGGTCGAATGGGACAAGGACGATCTTGACTCGGTGAAGATCCTCAAAGTGGATGTGCTGGCGCTCGGCATGCTGACCTGCCTCCAGCACGCTTTCACCTTGCTCACAGACCACTATCCGAAGGCGCGGGACCCATACGGGCAACCCTATGTGTTGGCCACCTTGCCCGCTGAAGACAAACGCGTCTACGACATGATCTGCCGCGCCGACACGCTCGGCGTCTTTCAGATCGAATCGCGAGCGCAGATGTCGATGCTGCCGCGCCTCAAACCTGAAAAGTTTTATGACCTCGTCATCGAGGTCGCAATTGTGCGGCCAGGTCCGATCCAGGGCGACATGGTCCATCCCTACCTACGTCGTCGGCAAGGCAAGGAAGAGGCCGAGTATCAAAAGCCAGAGCTGGAAGCGATCCTCAAGAAGACGCTTGGCGTGCCGTTGTTCCAAGAACAGGCGATGAATATCGCCATTGTTGCCGGTGGTTTCAAACCGGGCGAGGCTGACGAATTGCGCCGTGCCATGGCCACCTTCAAGCGCACCGGCACCGTTGGCAATTACCGCCAACGCATGGTCAACGGCATGGTCGACAAAGGCTACACGAGAGACTTCGCCGAGCGGTGCTTCAAGCAGATCGAAGGCTTTGGCGAATATGGCTTTCCCGAAAGCCATGCCGCCTCCTTCGCCCTGCTCGTCTATGCCTCGTGCTGGTTCAAGACCTTCTATCCCGACGTGTTCTGCGCCGCGATCCTGAACTCGCAGCCGATGGGGTTCTACCAGCCGGCGCAGCTGGTGCGCGACGCGCGCGACCATGGCGTCGAGATCCGTGACGTCGACGTCAATCTCTCCGTCTGGGATTGCACCTTGGAAAAGACCCCCTTCGATCCGTCGCGCATCCTCGCGCGCCATGCCGAAATGCGCGGCGTTATCGAGACCAGCCATGCGCTTCGGCTCGGCTTTCGGCAGATCAAGGGACTTTCCAACGAGCGCATGGAGCTGTTCGTCACCAGGCGTGGCGATGGCTACGAGTCCGTCCGGGATGTCTGGCTGCGCTCCGGCCTTGATGTCGACGAAATCGAAAGGCTGGCCCAGGCCGATGCCTTCCGCTCGATCGGCCTCGACCGCCGTGACGCCCTATGGGCGGTCCGCGCGCTCGACCGCAAGAGTGCCACCGAAACCCTGCCGCTGTTCGACCAGCCGGCGATCCGCCTGCGCGAGCTGGAGCCCGAGACGAAGCTTCCCAAAATGCCGCTCGGCGAGCATGTCATCCACGACTACCGCTCGCTCGGACTGTCGCTGAAGGCCCATCCGGTGGCCTTCCTGCGTGAGCGGCTTGACCGGACCGGTGTCACGCCCAATGCGAACCTCCCATCCGTACGCGACGGCAGGCGTGTCTCGGTCGCCGGCCTCGTGCTGGTGCGGCAGCGCCCCGGCAAGGGCAATGCGATCTTCCTGACGCTGGAGGACGACAAGGCCGTCGCCAATGTCATCATCTGGCCAAGGGTCTTCGACCGCTATCGTCCCGTCATCATGGGGGCCAGGTTCATCCGCGTCACCGGCAAGCTGCAGTCCGAATCGGATGTCATCCATATCGTCGCTGACAGGATCGAGGATCTGACGCCCTGGCTGACCGTGCTTCTGGAGAAGGTCAGCGGGGCCAGACAGTTGAGCCCTGACCACTCCAGCCAACCGGCGCTACGCAACGCGCCGATCAAACAGGATCTCGCAACGCTGTCTGAAGAGGCGGAAAGCGTCATGCCCAAGGGGCGCAATTTTCAGTAGGAAGGCCCATTCATCGTCCCACGGCGGAGCGAACACCGAGCGCGCCGGCGATCCTTCGCCCCCCTCTGTCCTGCCGGACATCTCCCCCACTTGGGGGGAGATCGGCAGCTCCGCCGTCTGGCTCGTCTTTCAACATTGGAGATTGGCGAAGCGGGGATGACAGCTGATCTCCCCCCAAGTGGGGGAGATATCCGGCAGGACAGAGGGGGGCGCTGTCCCGCCAACCTCTGTAGCTTCTACATTGTGGCGACGCTCGAATTTCAGGACGGTCCGCTCAAGCGCGGTGGCGACAGCACATCTTCCGCCGAAAGCACCCGCGCTTCCGAGGGCAGCATGATCGGAATACCGTCGCGCACCGGATAAGCGATCTTGGCGACCCTCGATATCAGCTCGCCGCGCTCCGGATCCCAGGCCAGCGGACCCTTCGTCAGCGGACAGGCCAGCAATTCCAGCATCCTGGGATCGACACTGGCCCTCTTACCGTCACGTCCATCCGCCGCCATCATATCCTCTTCACAGCCGGGCCTAGCCTGTGTCAGGTCAGGCCGGTATCACCTGAAGCCCAAGACATCTTACTGCAGGCTCGAGCCGAAATCCTCATTCTCGCGCGCCAGCGCCATTTCGGTGATGGCGATCAGCGTTTCGGCGCGCGTCTTCAGGTCGGGCGCTTCGAGCAGTGCCTGCTTCTCGGCCGGTCCGTAGGGAGCCATCATCGACAGCGCATTGACCAGCATGGCGTTTTCGGCGCGGCTGACGCTTTCCCAATCGGCCTCCAAGTCGTTGGCCTGCAGATAGGCGCGAAACGCCTTCAACAGTGCCGGCCGGTCCACCTCTGTCGCCGCCGGATCGTCGCCAAGATCGGTGAGGAAGGGCGCAAGCCGGCCCTGGCGAAACGGTGTCTTCACCGCAAGTTCCTGCGCGATGCGGAACCGGCACACGCCCTGCAGCGAAATCAGGTAGCGGCCGTCACCACTCTCGGCCATGGAAATGATGCGCCCGGCACAGCCGACATTGCATAGTTCCGGCTCGCCATCCTCGCGCAGGGCCCCATCGAGGCTCGGCTGGATGATGCCGATCAGCCGCGACCCGGCAATGGCTTCATCCACCATCTGCAGATAGCGCGGCTCGAATATGTTGAGCGGTATGCGGCCGCCCGGCAGCAGCAACGCGCCTGTCAGCGGAAAGATCGGGATCGTCGACGGCAAATCCGTACCGAGCCGGTAATGCGCGTTTCCCGCTTGCACCTCAATCCTCCGATTGCTTCCCCAGAAGCCGCCAAATCCGGAATTGCGCCGTCGCAATCCGACAGGCGCACGCTGTTCACAAGGAAAAGAACATGGATCAGTCCGACCTGATCCAGCTTCTAATCTGGCGCGCCCACCGCCGGGCGCAAGGCCATCAGGCAAAAACAACCGTAATCCGGCTCAGGAAAACAGCAGCGCCGACAATTTCCGCCGCGCCGCAAGCGTCGCTTCGTCAGTCATGCCCCAGGCCTCGAACAACTGCAGCAACTGCGTTCTGGCGCCGTCCTCGTTCCAACCCCGGTCGGCCTTGATGATCGCCAGCAGATTGTCGGCGGCGGCCGTGCGGTCTCCGCCAGCGTTCTGGATCATGGCGAGATCGAAGCGCGCCTGATGGTCTTTGGGGTTTTCCGCCAGACGCCGCTCGAACTCCGCCGGATTGCCAAGCGAGGCCGCCTGCGCGGCAAGCGCCATCTTGGCGCGCAACGCGGCAAGCAGCGGGGCATCCTTCTTCGCTTCCGGCGCCCGCGCCAGGAGCTCTTCGGCGCCTGCGACATCACCGGCTTCGAACAGCAAATCCCCCAGGCCGGCGATCGCCTCGATTGTCTCCGGCGCCTGTTCCAGGATCGCGTCGTAGATGTCGGCCGCGGTCTGCATGTCGCCGGCGGCGCGCGCTTCGGCCGCAGCGGCCAGGGCGTCGGCGACAGCAGGCGCACCATTGCCTTTGCCGCCCACCTTGGTGATGAACTCGGCGATCTGGCTCTCCGGGATGGCGCCCATGAAGCCGTCGACCGGCTGGCCGTCCTTGAAGGCAATAACAGCTGGAATGGACTGGATGCCAAGCTGGCCGGCGATCGAGGGATGGTCGTCGATGTTCATCTTGACCAGCTTGACCTTGCCGCCGGCGGCCTTGACGGCCTTCTCCAGCAGGGGGGTCAGCTGCTTGCACGGTCCGCACCAAGGCGCCCAGAAATCGACCAGAACCGGCTGACGGCGCGATTCCTGGATGACATCGGCCGCGAAAGCCGCCGTCGTCGTGTCCTTGATGACGTCGGCTGGCGGCGCGTCGCCAAGTGCGACCTTCGCGCGGGGAGCCTCGGCTCCCCCATACTGCACGGTGGTGGCATACTGACCGCCACTATTGCCAAATGGGCCGCCAAACTGATTGTTGTCACTCATCTCGTCACCCTTTCGGTCGCGCCACCGGCCAATGGATCGGCGCAACGTCCTTCTTTAGAAGCCAGTTTTCCGCCATCCCGGTTTTCCACCACCCATGTGGCGATCACGCCGAGACTTTCAAGATAGCAGCATCATGCCCGGTTGCCTTGACGAATTTGAGAAGGTCGTCGGCGCCAATCGAGGTCGTCGCCTCATTGGTCAGCGGATGCGCATTGATGAGCGAATGCGTCATCAACTCCTCATCGAGGATGAGTTTCACCCTCTGCTCGGTGTCGTTGATCACGCCGAAAACAGTCACCGCTCCCGGCACGACGCCAAGCAGCTCCATCAGCATTTCCGGCTTGCCGAAGGACACTTTTCCGGATGCGCCGATCAGGTGATGGATCTGCTTGAGGTCGACCACGGCCTCCTCGCCGACGGTGACGAGGAAGAAATTGTCCTTCTTGTCCTTGAGGAACAGGTTCTTGGTGTGGCCACCGGCGATCTCGCCGCGCAGCGCCTGCGAATCAGCGACCGTGAACAGGGGCGGGTGGCGCATCGTCGAAGCGTCGATGCCAAGTTCGGCGAGAAAGGCGAAAAGCTCGGCTTCGGTCTTCGGCATCGTTCCGCTTCCATGTCACGGTTTTATCTGCGCCGCCGCATGGTCTGCTCGACGCTTTGCACTATCGCCGTTTACGGCCAATGAGGCCGCCGAGACAAGACCGTTAGCCAACGGCGCTGCGATTCCGCCCAGGCGGGACCACGCGGGAGCGTGTTTGCCAGGTTTGCACAGGCTGAAAAAGCCTGCGATTTCCCTGTTGCAATCGCCGCGCTCTTCAGCCATATAGGCCCGGCTTGCGGCGGAAACGTCGTGTGAGCGGGTGTAGCTCAGGGGTAGAGCACAACCTTGCCAAGGTTGGGGTCGAGCGTTCGAATCGCTTCACCCGCTCCAGTTTCCTTCGGGGAACCAAGTATCGAAAAGCCGCGGTTCGCCGCGGCTTTTTCGTTTCTGGCGATCATCACTCGCTTTTCATCCCCCTCGCAGCACGGTCCTGCAAACGGTCAGAGCCGACTGAAGCGCGGTTTCGCTGTCGATCGTGCACAGGCTGAGGCGCACGACGTTCTGCCGGCCGCCGGGGTCTGCCGACATTTCGGAACTGGGCAGAACGGCAACGCCCTGCTGCTGCATGTGGGCGCTGAACTGCTCGGACCGCCAAGGTTCGGGCAATCTCAGAAGCAGGTGCAGCGCGGCGTCATGCGTGACAATGTCGAACTCGCCCAGGATCTGCCTGGCGATATCCTGCCGTCGCCCCGTCATCGCCCGCTGCCGCTCGCAGAGCCTGCCAGCGGTGCCGTCGAGTATCCAGTTTGCCGCGATCTGGCCAAGCAGGGGCGATGTCATCCAGGTCGACACCCGGATGGCATTCAGCGCGTCGGCCCGCAGCGACGCTGGCATCAGCAGATAGCCGATGCGCAGGCCCGGTGCCACGGATTTTGACAGGCTGGTGCAGAAGCAGGTGCGTTCGGGCGCCATGGCTGCCAGCGGTGCAGGGCGGTCCGGCTGCCGCAGAAGCGGCCCGTAGACGTCGTCCTCGATGAGGATAAAACCGAAACGCCGGGCGATCTCGACGATCTGCCTGCGCCGCTCCACGGGCATGGTCGCCAGGGTCGGGTTCTGCAGGTTTGGCACCACGACCAGCGCGCGCGGACGCTCGCGTTTCACCATGGCTTCCAGAACGTCCGGGCGCAGGCCGCCGGCATCCAGCGGCACCGCTCCGATGCGCAGGCCCAGCGCCCGGCAGGCGCCGATGATGGCGGGCGAGGTCAGTTCTTCCAGCAGCACGAGATCGCCCGGACGCGCCACGGCAAGCAGCGACACGAAGACGCCGTGGATGGCGCCCGAAGTGATGAGAAGCCGCTCCGGCGCGGTCTCGACGCCGAGATTTCTCACCCAGGCGGCACCCCCAGCCAGATGGCTGGGATGCGCGCTGTTGGGATGATAGCGCAGCAGATCCGCCGAATAGGGCAGGGAGCCCAGCGTCTCGAACGCCAGGCGAAGCTCGTCGTTGGAGGCGGAAGGAAACGGAAAGTTCGAGCTCATGTCCAGGGCATCGACGCCGCCCGACTGGGGCCAAGGCATGCGTTCGGGCACCGAGAGCATGCGCACGAAGGTTCCCCGGCCGACCTCGCCGGCGACGATCCCCATCTCGGCGGCAAGATCATAGGCCTTGGAAACGGTGGAGAGGTTCATCCCCAGGCGCGCCGCGAGCGCCCTGCGCGGCGGCAGTCGGGTTCCCGGCAGCAGCGTCCCCGACCGCGCCGCCTCCGCGATCGCGTGGGCAAGGGCGACATATTTGGGCCCGGAAGCCGGAAGAATTTCGGGTGTCCACATTGAATGCCACACAATCCGATCAGGAGTCACTCAATCATTATCATTGTCTGGTATCTGGGAGAACCTTTACGCTCCGGCGACGAAAAGGAGATGGGAATGCGTAGGCTTGGCCTGATTGGCGGAATGAGTTGGCAAAGCACGGCGATCTACTATCGCCATCTGAACACCATCGCGCACCAGCGGCTTGGCGGCCTGCATTCGGCTGACATCATCCTGCGCTCGCTGGATTTCGCTGATATCGCGGAAAAGCAGCACAAGGACGATTGGGACGGAGCGGCCGAAATGCTGGTCGCGGCCGCGCGCGACCTGGAACGCGGCGGCGCGGAAGCGCTGGTGCTCTGCACCAACACCATGCACCTTCTCGCTGACCGCATCGAAGCGGCCTGTTCCATCCCGCTGATCCACATCGCCGACGCCACCGCTGGCGCCATCAGGCAGACGTCCTCCAAGACACCAGCGCTGCTGGCCACCCGTTTCACGATGGAACGCGCCTTCTATCGCGACCGTCTTGTCGAGAAACAGGGCATCGCGACGATCGTCCCCGACGAGGCTGGCCGGGCGACCGTGCACAGGATAATCTACGAGGAACTCTGCGAGGGTGTTGTCACCGCCAGCTCCAAACAGGCATATCTCGACGAAGTGACGCGTTTGCAGGCTCGCGGCGCCGATGGTGTGATCCTTGGATGCACCGAGATCACCATGCTGATCGGGCAGGACGATTTCGACATTCCGGTTTTCGACACGACCTGGATCCATGCCAAGGCGGCGATGGATTTCGCGCTGGGCGAGAAGAGTTGAACAACAGCAGAAAGGAATACGTATGATGAGAAGCGTATTGGGCAGGCTGAGCTACGGGTTCCTGGCGGCCGCATTGTGGACCGTGGCCCCGACAACGCAGGCGATGTCGGCGACGGCATTCGAGACGGCCAAGCAGACGGGCACCGTCACCGTCGGCCTCGCCAACGAAAAGCCTTACGCCTATATCGAAACCGACGGCAAGGTTACCGGCGCCATCGTCGAGGTGCTGCGCGCCGCACTCGAGCCGCTGGGCATCACCAAGATCGAAGCCAACGTCAACGAATTCTCGGCGCTTGTTCCCGGCGTCATGGCCGGCCGCTTCGACATCATCGGCGCCGGCATGTATGTCACGCCGAAACGCTGCGAAAGCATCGCCTTCACCAATCCGTTGACGCAGATCGCCACCGTCCTCGCCACCCATGCCGGCAACCCCGGCAACATCCATTCGCTCGAGGACATCGCAAAGTCGTCGACGCTGAAGGTCGGCAGCCAGCTCGGCACCGCGCAGGTTGATGACCTGCACCGCGCCGGCATACCCGACAACAGGATCGTGCTGTTCTCGCGCGACACCGAAGGCTTTTCCGGGCTGCAGGCCGGGCGTGTCGATGCGATCTATTATCCGGCACTGGAAATAAGCGAACTGATCGCCAAGACCGGCGCCAAGGATGTCGAGCGCGTCGAGCCGTTCACCATTGCCAAGGGCGCCGACGGCAAGCCGCTGCTCAACTTCCAGTCGCTTGGCCTGCGCAAGGAAGACACCGATTTCATCGAGGCGCTCAACAAGCAGATCGCCGCCTTGCGCGCCTCGGGCAAGCTCGCCGAAATCCTGAAACCGTTCGGCTTCAGCGCACAGGACCTGCCGGCTGACGGCGTCACCGCCGCCGCCATCTGCTCGGGTTCGTAGCCCCGGTGACGGACAGCTTCGCCAAGCTGGCCGAACTCATGCCCCTTCTGCTGGAGGGGGCATGGGCGACCTTGCGGATATCGGCCATGTCGCTGGTCGCGGCCATGGCCGTCGCCTTCCTGATCGGCATGGCCAGGCTGTCCGGCCTGCGGCCGCTGCGCATCGGCGCCGTCATCTTCGTCGAGTTCTTCCGCGGCACCTCGCTCTTGGTGCAGCTTTTCTTTCTCTACTTCATCCTGCCGCTTTATCACATTCGGCTGGGTGCCGAGACGACCGCGGTGCTCGGCATCGGCCTCAACCTCGGCGCCTACGGCTCGGAGATCGTCCGCTCGGCCATCGCCAGCATCGGCATAGGCCAGTATGAGGCGGCACGCAGCCTTTCGCTGCCCCGCTGGATCACCTTCTCGAAAATCATCTTTCCGCAGGCCATGCTGATCATGCTGCCGAGCTTCGGCAACCTGGCCATCGAGATCGTCAAGGCCACCGCGCTTGTCTCGCTCATCACCATCACCGAACTGACCCAGACCGGCCACAATCTGATCAACGCCACCGGCGACACGTCGCTGGTCTGGCTGATCATCCTGGTGATGTATCTCGCCATCAACACGCCGCTGAATCTTCTCGTGTCCTGGGCGGAAAAGCGCGCCGGCCGCTTCAAGCAGGGGAAATCGCGTGTCGTTTGATTTCGGCTTCGCGCTCGGCATCCTGCCGGTCCTGCTGCAAGGCGCCGTGCTGACTGTGCTGGCGACGATCGGCGGCTTCGCCGGCGCGCTGGTTGGCGGCGCCATCGTCGCGACCATGCACCGTTCCGATATCAAGGCGCTGCGTTTCCTGGCGATCGGCTTCGTCTATGTGATCCGCAACACACCGCTTCTGGTGCAGCTCTATTTCGTCTTCTACGTGCTGCCGTCCTTCGGCATCACCATCGGGGCCCTTTCGGCCGGCATACTCGGCCTGTCCCTGCATTATTCCGCCTTCATCGCCGAGGTCTATCGCGCCGGCATCGGCGCGGTGCCCGTGGGCCAGTTCGAGGCCGCCGACGCGCTTGGCCTCGGCACCGTCCAGAAATGGGCGCTGGTCATCGCGCCCCAGGCAGTCAAGCCGATCCTCCCGGTGCTCGGAAACTATCTGATCGGCATGTTCAAGGAGACGCCGATCCTGGCGACCATCACCGTCATCGAACTGTTTGGCGCCGCGCAGGATGTGGCGGGCAAGACCTATCGCTACAACGAGCCCTACACTCTGGTGGCGCTGATCTTCCTGGCCATCAGCATTCCCTGTTCGCTGCTTGTCAGGCGGTTAGATAGCACCCGCAAGGGCGCCTAGATGCAAAGACCCGCAAGAACGCCGCCGCATTGGCGGCGTCGGAAAGGAACCTCATGACCGACTTTGTGGATCGTGAACGCGCGACGCGGCTGATGGAGCACGCGGGGATAGAGGCGCTGGTACTTTGCGAGCCCGAAGCCTTTCAGTACGCGACCGGAGCATGGATCGGTGCTGCCGGTCTGTTCCGGCGGGCAGGGGCGGGCTTCGTCGTCATTCCCAGGAGAGGCGACCTACCGATCGGCGTGGTCGTGGCCGATTTCTACGCGGCGCAACTGCGGGCAGCGTCCCCGGATGCTCTCGTCTACACCCATCCCATCTGGATCGAATCCGCACCTTTCGAGGCCTCGACATCAGGGCATTCGCTGGGAGAGCGCATCGAGGCCGGGCTGATCTCGCTTGGTCGGGGCCTAGACTTTTCCAGGCCGGGCACTTTCGAGCTCGCCAACTCGGCCGTACAGCTCAAGCGGATCCTCGGCGAATTCGGGCTCGACCGCGCGACGATCGGCATCGATCTGGATTTCGTGTCCGCGACTGACTTTTCGGCGCTGCAAACGATGCTGCCGGACTGTCTGATGATCAATGGCTCGCCGGTTCTCGACAGGCTGCGCGCCATCAAGTCGCAGCGAGAAATCGACCTTCTCCGGCAAGGTATCGTCCTGTCCGAGGCCGGCTTGGTGAGGCTGCGGGAGCGTGCGGCGCCAGGCATGCGCCAGTCGGACCTTGTTGCCCTCTACAGGGAAGGCGTGGCCGGTGCGGCGGCGGGATTGTCCCACCCCGTCTCGACGGCGGAGTATGTAACGCTCGGCGCCCATGCCAAGGGCGCCGACGCGGTTGCGGCAACCGGCGATCCGCTGAAGTGCGACATGGTCTGCACGCTCACTGGCTACGCGGCCGACATGTCGCGCAATTTCGTCTTCGGGCCGCCATCGGCCGATCAGGCCGAATTGCACGCCATCGCCGAAAGAGCCTTCGAGGACGGACTGGCGCAACTGATGCCTGGCAAGCCGATTTCGGGCGTGCACCGCGCCGCCACCGAGAGCCTGGCGCGGCAGGGCCTGCGCTCTTATCGCCGTGGCCATTTCGGCCATGGCGTCGGCCAGTCGGTGTTTTCCGAGCAATGGCCGTATATCGCCGCCGATTGTGATGCCGAGATCGAAGCCGGCATGGTGCTGGCGTACGAAATACCGCTCTACATCAACGGTCTCGCCAGCTTCAATCTCGAGGACCAGTTCCTGATCACGCCGGACGGGCCGGTCTCGATGAACCGGCTGCCGAGGCGGCTGGAGATCATCGGGTAGCGAAGACGGGTTGGCGCTTGTCGTTGTTCATCGCGAGGCAGTGCTCTATGGCGCCCCCTCTGCCCTACCGGGCATCTCCCCCACGAGGGGGCAGATCGCTGTCGTGACCGCTTTCGCCAATTTTCAACGCAGCAAAAAGAAAGGCCGGCGCCGAAGCCGCCAATCTCCCCACCTGTGGGGGAGATGTCCGGCAGGACAGAGGGGGGCGCCGCAGAGTGCGACGGTGGATATTGGCTCTCTGCCCCATCACCGTTCCGCGCTATCAAGCACTCATCGCCGGTCGCTTATCCTTCCAGGGCATGTCCTGCTCCAGCTGCGCCGACGCCGCCAGCACCGTCGCCTCGTCGCCATAGCGGCCGACCAACTGCACGCCGATCGGCACGCCGCCTTTGGACCAGCCGAGCGGCAGCGAGATCGCCGGCTGCCCCGAAATGTTGAACGGGAAGGCGAAGACCGAGTCCGCCCATTTGGCGTTGTAGCGGTCGATGTCCGTTTCCGACATGTCGTAATAGCCGAAGGGCCGGGGCAGTTGCGTCAGCGTCGGCGTGATGAAGAGATCATAGGCCGAGAGATCGCCGACGATGGCGCGGCCGACCTGCCTGAGCTGCTCGACGTCTGAAATGTGCCGGGTGCCGCTGGTCGAACGCCCGCGCTCGATGATCGCCCAGGTCACCGCTTCGACATCGGCTGGCGTCACCGGCCGGCCGATCACTGTTTCAAGATAGTCGAAGGTCGCCGCCGTCTGCACGCAGGTCATGTTGGTGTAGGTCGCCCAGACCGCATCGGCGTCGAGCGGCATGTCGTGTTCCTCGACATTGTGGCCCAGACGCTCCAGCGCGGCCACGATTGCCAGCACCGCCGCCTTCACCTCCGCGTCGATGGCCGTGCCGTTTGGCGGCGTGACGGAAAACCCGATGCGCAGCTTCTTCGGCGCCCGCGCCAACAGGCTGAGCCAGGAGCCGTCGGGGACCGGCGGCGTGTAGGGGTCGCCCGGCAGCGCGCCGGCCACCGCGTCGAGATAGGCCGCGGTATCGCGCACCGTACGCGAGCAGCACAGGAAATAGGCGCCGCCATACCAGTAATCACCAAACGGCGCGAGACTGACACGGCCGCGCGACGGTTTCAGCCCAACGATGCCGCAGCACGACGCCGGGATGCGGATCGAGCCGGCGCCATCGCTGGCCTCGGCGATCGGCACCATGCGCGAGGCGATGGCCGCCGCTGCCCCACCGCTCGAACCTCCCGGCGTGATGCCTTCCTTCCATGGGTTCTTCGTCGTGCCATAGAGTTTTGGCTCGGTGGTGATCGACCAGCCATTCTCCGGCGCGTTCGACTTGCCGACCAGCACCAGCCCGGCCGCCTTCATGCGGCGAACCACCTCGGTGTCGAAGTCGGCGATGACATCCTTCAGGTAGAAGGAGGAATTGGTGTTTGGCGCGCCTGCCCAGGAGGAGGCCAGCTCCTTGAGCAGGAACGGCACGCCGGCGAAAGCCGATGATCTGTCGACCGTATCCGCCTGCGCGCGCGCCATGTCATAGAGGCGATGAACCACCGCGTTGAGCGCCGGGTTCAGCCTTTCGATCATGGTGACGGCACACTCGACGAGCTCGGCCGGCGAAACCTCGCCCCGATGCACCATACCAGCGAGATCCAGCGCGTCGGATTCCGCGTAGGTTTCGAGGAAGCTTTCCGATATCCCAGCCATGTCTCTCTCCCTTGGCCGATAGCTTTGCGTTGATGTCTATTCCCGAGCAGACTGTGTTCGAGGATCGGCCCCCTCGCCCAGCCTCCGCTTCGCTCGGCTGACCTCGCCCCGAGGGGAGAGGAGATTGTCGATGCCAACCTCTTCTCCCCGCCGGGGAGAAGATGGCCGCGAAGCGGCCGGATGAGAGGCCTGCCAGCAACCGGATCGCGTCAGAGGTCGACGGTGCGCCCCAGCGCGATGCTCTGCTCGGCGGCGAGCACGATGCGCAGGCTGTTGACCGCCGCGTCCATCTGCTCTGTCAGGTCGAGATTCTCGCGGATGGCGCGCAGGAAAAAGGCCTGCTCGCGATCGCAAAGCTCCTGGTGGCCGGGCTCGTCCTCCATGCTCACGATCTCGTTGGGCCTGGAGAAATTCTTGTCGCCGTCCACCGCGGCATAGTGGATCTTCAGCGCATCGGTCTTGGTGTGCCGGTCGATGTCGGCCGAGTTGGAAACCTCGGCATCGGTGGCTGCGCTCGCCTGCTGGCCGGCGACGATCGACACCGCGCCCTTAGGCCCGACCACATCCTTCACGAAATAGGCGGTCTCGCTCATCATCGGACCCCAGCCCGCCTCGTACCAGCCGACCGAGCCGTCATCGAAGGTGACGTGCAGATGGCCGTAATTCTGTTTGTCGGCTTCCGCCCAAAGTTTCGCGCCGATACCATGCACGCGCACCGGCTTGGCGCCGGTCAGCTGGCACATGACGTCGACATAGTGCACGCCGCAATCGACGATCGGGATCAGCGAATCGATCAGGTTCTTGTGCCAGTGCCAGGCGCTGCCACTGCTCTGCTGGTTGAGGTTGAGCCGCATCACCAGCGGCTTGCCCAGCGTCTTGCCGACCTCGATGAACTTGATCCACGAAGGATGGACGCGCAGGATGTAGCCGAGCACCAGCTTGCGGTTCCTGGCCCGCGCGGCCGCGACGACCTTCTCCGCATCCTCGATGTTGGTGGCCAGCGGCTTTTCCATGAACACATGGCAATTGGCTGCAATCGCCTTCAGCGCATATTCGGCATGGCTGTTCGGCCAACTGTTGATGGAAACGGCGTCTGGTTTGGTCTCCTTCAGCGCCTGGTCGAAATCCTCGTAGAGCGGATAGCCGGCCAGTTCCGCCGGGATCTTCGTGCTGCTCTTGATCGAGCGGCTCATGATGCCGACGATCTCGAAACCCTCTGAGCGGTGATAGGCGCTGGCATGCGATGCGCCCATATTGCCGAGACCCACCACCAGCACTTTTACCTTGTCGGACACCGCCATCTCCCAATTGTTGATTGAATCTCGGGCGACGACGCTGCCGCCCATATTGCTTCGTCCAGAGCAAATCACGTCAGGTTGGCGCCGCCCCTCATTGCCCTGCCGGGCATTTCTCCCCGTATAGTGACGGGGAGAAAGTGGCTGACCGCAACGTTAGCGATTGGCGAAATCATCGATGAGAGCGCTCCTCGCCCCGTTTACGGGGAGAGGATGCCGGCAGGCAGGTGGGGGGCAGCGCTGGCCTCGACAATTGCAGTCCCTACTTAACCGCCGAGTCGAACAGATGCGCCTTGATCTTCTCTACATCGAGCGCGGCAAAGCCTTCCGACAGTTTTGCGCCGTCGGCGTCGGCCTTGACCTTCGCCTTGTCGAAGTCGTTGGCGGCAGGGATCAGCTCGTTGGTGCAGACATCCTCGGCCTTCACCGGATTGGTGATCTGGCCGATCTTGTGGATCTCATCGAAGAAGCCCTGCCAGCTCGCCATGTCGTGCGAGCCCCATCCGCCGCGCTTGTCCATGTCGCCGCGGAAGACGTTGATCTGCTGCAGGATCGAGGTGGTGCCGAGCTCCGGCCCGAGATTCTTGGCCAGCGTCGGGAACTGCTCGAACACCGCTTCGACGGCCGCGCGCGGGTTCTGGTAACCGAACTCAAGCCCCATCGCCCAGCCGCGCAGGTACTTTTCCAGGAAGGCCTTCTTGTCGGCATCCTCGAGATCGGCGGCGCGCACGACGAAGGTGTTGGCCGGCAGCTTCGAATGCTCGACGCCCAGCCAGTATTCGAAGTCGAGGCCCTTGGCGATCCATTCGGCGCGCAGCCCTTCCCACGACAGGGCGGCATCGCCCTGGCCGCCGGCAAGCGCGGTACCCCAGGTCGGCCAGCCGGCCTCGACATATTTGACCTTCTTGATGTCGACGCCTTGTGCCGCCAGCAACGGATCGGTGATCGCCTGCCAGGCAGCGGAACCGAGCAGGATGGTCTTGCCTTCCAGCTTCTTCAGGTCGTTCGATCCTTCGCCCTTGCGGAAGGCGATGCTGAACGTGTCGCGCGCGCCCATATGGAACACCGATTTCAGCTTCATGCCGTTCTGGATGGCGAAGGAGAACACGCCGGGCGAGGGGAAGCCCATGTCGGCCTGCCCGACATCGACGAACTTCACCGTCGCCGTGCCGTCCGAGGGGCCCGGCTGCATGTCGGTGTCCAGCCCATCAAAGTAACCGGCCTTCTTGGCCGCCCAGTAGGGATAGTCGTCGAGCACTTCGAGCGTGCCGCGCGGCGAGATCCAGGTGAACTTTCCATAGGCTTCGGCCTGTGCGCGGAAGCCGGAAGCGCCGAGCGCCGTTGCGGTCACCAGGCCGGCGCCGGTGACCTGCAGGAAGTAGCGGCGGTTCATTCCTCCGATCGAATTTTCATTTGCCATGATGATATTCCCCCTTTTGTTGACATGGTTTCCGGGCTGACGCCCGCTTCCCGGGCGCCATCACTCACTTCCGCTCTATGCCTCCCAGCTCGCCCACTTCTTGCCGATCAGGAAGAAGAGCACGTAGATGAGGATGCCGAGCGTCGACAGGATCAGCACCACCGCGAAGAACTGCGGCATCTGGATCATCGACGAATAGGTGGTCAGCCGGTTGCCGAGGCCGAAGCCGCCGCCGACCATCTCGGCGCCGACAGCGGTCAGCAACCCGAAGATCGCGCCGATCATCAGCCCGACCAGGATCATCGGCAGCGCCATAGGCGCGCGGATCTTCCAGAAGATCTGCAAGGTGCTGGCGCCATAGGAACGCGCCAGCGCGATCTTGGCACTGTCGACGCGGCGGAAGCCCGTGGCCGCGTTGATCATCACCATCGGCCCGGCGGCCAGCGCCACCGCGATGATGCGCGGCGTGTAGCCGAAGCCAAAGCGCAGGATCAGCAGCGGCACCAGGGCCAGCATCGGCGTGGTGACCAGGAGCAATATGTACGGCGCAACGATCTTCTCGGCGAAGGGAAACTGGGTGATGACGGCGGCCATGACCAGGCCGACGATGGCACCGATGGTGAAGCCGGAGACCAGCTCGACCAGCGTGTAGCCTAGATGCGGCGCGATCAGCGGAAACTCGTCGAACAGCGCGTAGGCGATCGAGCTCGGCGGCGGCATGATGTATTGCGGCACATGGAACAGCCGCAGCGCCAGTTCGATGCCGCCGATGATGATCACCGCCACTGCGATAATGGCCATCACCTCCGCGCCCGACTTGATGCCGGGCCCGCTGGCGAAGGCCGAAAGATTGGTCAGGCTGACATCGCGGCCATCGCCGGATTTGGACTTCGAGAATTCCGGAATCGCGTCGCCTCCGCTCACGGCCTGATCCTCACGATTTCGGCGCTTGCGCGCTCCTGCGCCTTCGGTGTCGTGCGCCCGCCGACGATGTCCATCTTGATCCGGTTGGTGAGGTCGAAAACCTCCTTCGTCGCCATGATCTCCATCGAGCGCGGCCGCGGGAACGGAACAGCATATTCCCTGGCCACGCGTCCCGGCCGGGCGCTGAGCACCACCACCCTGTCCGAAAGGAAGATGGCTTCCTCGATGCTGTGCGTGATGAAGACGATGGTGGTCTTGGTATCCAGCCAGATCTCCTCGACCAGCCGGTTCATCTCCTCGCGGGTAAAGCTGTCGAGCGCGCCGAACGGCTCGTCCATCAGCAGCACCGAGGGTTTCAGCGCCAGCGCCCGCACGATCGCCGCGCGTTGCTGCATGCCGCCCGAAAGCTCGCGCGGGAACTTGCCGCCGAAGCCGTCCAGCCCGACGCGGTTGAGCAGATGCGCGATCCAGGCCCGGTCCGGGGTCTCGCCCTTGATCTCGAAAGGAAAGCGGATGTTGGCGTCGAGATTGCGCCAGGGCAGGAGGTTCGCTTCCTGGAACACGATGCCGATATCGGGATGCGGGCCGGTGATCGGCTTGCCGTCCAGCCGGATCTCACCGCTGGTCAGGCCATGCAGGCCCGACATCGACCACAAAAGGGTCGTCTTGCCGCAACCGGAAGGACCGACGATCGAGACGATTTCGTTGGCGCGGATGTCGAGATCACAGCGGTCCAGCGCCAGCAGGTCGCCGGAGGCCGTGCGATAGATCTTGGTCGCGGCCTGCACGCCAAGCTTCGGGTTTTTGACATCGCCCGTATTCATCCGACCCCCTCGGAGATTGCGCGGCGATCCCATGGATCAGCCGTCTGCCGGATCAGTCTGTAACTATCCTACTTTCGTGTCAAGCGATGACCGATGTTGGCCGACAGCAAATAACCTGAGGCTAATGTAGTCGGTTGTTTTTGCGATATTTTCTCCATATTGAAAAGCTTGTTGCTTTCCTACATACTTCCGAAAACAAGCACCCGCAGTGCACGCGCTGGCGGCCAATACGACGGGCGACCGGGGCAGGATCCCGGGCGGCATGCCCGGCTCCCACACGATGGAGCGCGTGGAGCCTTGGCGTGCAAACATGGTAAGAGGCGAGGTTCAGAAACGTGGAGAAAGACGTGACCTCATGAGCGAAGCTGACAGTTCAGGCAGCGATCCGGACGGACGCGAGCATGTCAGGCGCATTCCCGACATCATTTCGCTGGTCAAGGATTCCTATGGCGAACTTCGCCCGGCCGAACGCCGTGTCGCCGACGTCGTGCTCAACGATGTCAGATACGCCGTCGATGCCTCCAATGCCGCACTCGCCCAGCGCGCCGGCGTCAGCGAACCCACGGTAACCCGTTTCTGCCGCGCCATCGGCTGCGAGGGCGTGCGCGACTTCAAGCTGAAGCTGGCACAGAGCCTTGTTGTCGGTGCGCTCTATCTGGACACGTCGCCGGCCACGACCAGCGATAATGATATGCCGTTCTGGAATGCCGTGTTCGGCGAGGCGCGCCGGGCGTTGCAGGAGGCGGAACGGCAACTCGATCCGGCGCAGCTGGAAAAGGCGGCCGAGCTCATCGCCCGGGCGCGCCAGGTCACCGTGTTCGGGCTGGGCGGCAGTTCTTCCGCGCTGGCGCAGGAAACCCAGTACCGGCTGTTTCGCTACGGCATCACGGTCAACGCCCAGTGCGATCCCTATTTGATGCGCATGACCGCCTCGACGCTGAAGCCTGGCGACCTGGTGATCGCCATTTCGGCCACCGGCCGCACGCGCGAGGTGATCGAGGCCGTGGAACTGGCCAAGCACTACCGCGCCAATTCGATCGGCGTGACGGCGCCCGACACCGACCTTGCCCGCGCCTGCGACGTGCGCTTGACCGTGGCCGTGCCCGAATATCCCGATACGCTGAAGCCGACGGCCTCGCGTTATGCCTTCCTGGCCATGATCGACCTGATGGCCGTCGCCGCCGCCTACAAGCTCGACGGCTCGGCCCGCGAGACCGTGCGCCGCATCAAATACAACGCCCAGATCCACCGCACCGGCAAGGAGATGGAGCCGTTGGGGGATTGAGGGCCTGACCTACCGGGCGCTTGCGCTGCCCCTCACCCTTACCCTCTCCCCGTGAGGAACGGGGAGAGGGGGTCGCCAACGTTGGCGCGCATCTCTTCTCCCCGTCACTATACGGGGAGAAGGTGCCGGCAGGCGGATGAGGGGCAGCGCCGAGTTCGACAGTTTACCGCCCGATACGGATTGGGCGCATTACAGGAGGGGGAAGAAATGCTCGACATGGCACCATCGAAGCAGGCGGCCGCATGGCTTGGGTCCTTTGCGCAGGCGCTCGAAACGCGCGACGTGGCGGCCGCGATCAGCCTGTTCGCCGATGATTGCTACTGGCGGGACCTGCTGACCTTCACATGGAACATCAAGACCATGGAAGGACACGCGGCGATCGAGGACATGCTTCGCGAAACGCTGGCAACGACGAAACCGGCCACTTGGGAGCTGTCGGGCGAAGCGACGTCGGATGACGGCGTCATCGAAGCCTGGTTCACCTTCGAGACGGCGTCGGCCTGGGGGCAGGGCCTCATGCGCCTGCGCGACGGCCGGTGCCGGACGCTGTTCACGGCGATGACCGATCTCAAGGGTTTCGAGGAACGCAAAGGGCCGGCGCGGCCGCTGGGCGTCCGCCACAAGGCCGATCCCAACCGCGAGACCTGGTCGGAGGCGCGGGCGCGCGAGACGCGCGAGCTCGGCGCCAGCGCGCAGCCCTATTGCCTGGTCATCGGCGGCGGCCAGGGCGGCATCATGCTGGGCGCGCGTCTGCGGCAACTCGGCGTGCCCACGATCGTCATCGAGAAGAACGCCAGGCCCGGCGATTCCTGGCGCAAGCGCTACCGCTCGCTCGTGCTGCACGACCCCGTCTGGTACGACCATCTGCCCTACATTCCGTTCCCGGAAAACTGGCCGGTGTTCACGCCCAAGGACAAGATGGGCGACTGGCTGGAAATGTACACGCGCGTCATGGAGCTCAACTATTGGGTCGCCACCCAATGCGTCAGCGCCAGCTATGACGAGGCCGAAAAGGTCTGGACGGTCGTCGTCGATCGCGTGGGCCAGCGCATCACGCTGAAGCCGAAGCACATCGTCTTCGCCACCGGCGCCTATGGCCCGCCCCGGCAGATCGACCTGCCCGGTGCCGGCCAGTTCAAGGGCGAGTTGCTGCATTCCAGCCAGTATTCCAGCGGCGAGACATTTCGCGGCAAACGCGTCGCCGTTATCGGCGCGGCAAGCTCCGGGCATGATGTCAGCGTCGATCTCTGGGAAAGCGGCGCGGAGGTCACGATGATCCAGCGCTCGCCGACCACGGTGGTCAAATCCGACACGCTGATGGACGTCGGCTTCGAGATCTTTTCGGAGAACGCACTGGCGCGCGGCATCACCACCGAGAAGGCCGACATGATCGTCGCCTCGACGCCGTTCGCGCTGGTGCCCAAGGGCCAGCAGGCGCTCTATGACGTCATCAAGGCGCGCGACGCGGCCTTCTATGACCGCCTCCGCAACGCCGGTTTCGCCATTGATTTCGGCCATGACGAGACCGGCCTTTTGATGAAGGCCTACCGCACCGGTTCCGGCTACTACATCGATGTCGGTGCTTCCGAACTGATCATAGACGGACAGATCGGAGTGCGTAGCGGCGTCGCCATCGAGTCGTTGACGCCCACCGGCATCCTGTTCGAGGACGGCACCGAACTGGCTGTTGACGCCATCATTTCCTGCACCGGCTACCAGTCGATGAACGAGAATGTGGCCGCGCTTGTTTCGCGCGAGGTCGCAGACAAGGTCGGTCCCTGCTGGGGCCTCGGCTCCGGCGTCAAGGGCGATCCGGGCCCATGGCAAGGCGAGCTGCGCAACATGTGGAAGCCGACCGCGCAGGAGGCGCTGTGGTTCCACGGCGGCAATCTGGCGCTGTCGCGCTTCTATTCGAAATATGTCGCGCTGCAGATCAAGGCGCGCATGGAGGGTGTTGCGGCGCCGGTTTACGGGGAGCCGAGTAACTCCGGGCGGTAGAATCTCCCCCCTTGAGGGGGAGATGTCGCCGAAGGCGACAGAGGGGGTCGCCGCGCGTGAAGCGCCAACCTTGATCTGCCGCAAGGAGGTCGAGCCCGGTCGAACCGACCCCCTCTGGCCTGCCGGCCATCTCCCCCTCGAGGGGGGAGATCAGCTCTCACTCGTGTCGATGCCCGAAATGCCGGGCAGCAACCTCGACATGCGTGTGCTGCGCATGCGGCTCAAACCGCTCGGTCTCGCTGACATCGTTCACCGCCTCGTTCGGCCACCATGTGCCGCCGATGACGATCCCTTCCGAGACAAGCCTCTGCTCGGCAACCATCGACGCCCCAACCGCGTCGACGAAGGTGAAGCGGCCGGAGCGCATGCGCAGCAGCGCGACGTCGGCCACGCCGCCGACCTTGAGCACGCCGAGCTCCAGCCGCGCGATCGCTTCCGCAGGCCGCTGCGTGGCCGCGCGCAGCACCTCGACCAGCGGCATGCCGAGCGCCAAGAGTTTCGACATACAGACCAATATATCGAAGGCCGGCCCATCGACGCAGTAGAGATGCACGTCGCTGCTGATGACGTCTGGCGCCAGCCCATCCTTCAACATCGCCCGGGCGACTTCGAAGTCGAACGAACCCATGCCGTGGCCGAGGTCGAAGATGACGCCGCGCTCCCGTGCCAGCCGCATGTCGGGCCGTACGGCGCCGGAGGCAAAGACTGGCGCGTTGGGGAAGGGGCGGAAGCAGTGGGTGAGGATGTCGCCCTTGCGCAGGCGCGGCAGCACTTCCGAGCGGCCGGGCGGCGGCTCGTCGATATGCGCCATCAGCGGCAGGCCTGCCTGGTCGGCAGCCTCCAATGCGAGATCGACCGGCGCGATGCCGCTGGTGCCGCCGGCATGCTTGCCGGAGCGGACCTTGACGCCGACCACCACCTCGGCATGTTCACGCGCCGCCGCCACCACCTCGCGCGGTTCGCATAGCCTCAGATCGCTGCATTCGCCGACCGACACGGTCTGCGAGAAGCCGAAGATGCCGGCAAAGGAAATGTTGACATAGGCGAGGATGCGGACCTTCGACCGCTCCATGACATGGCGGCGAAAGCCGAGGAAATTGCCCGCACCCGCACTTCCCGCGTCGATGAAGGTGGTGGTGCCGCTCTTGGCCGCGAGGCGGTCGGCATCGACGCCGAGCGACGTGCCGCCCCAGTAGACGTGGCTGTGCAGGTCGACGAGGCCAGGCGCGACGATGCAGCCTGAGGCATCGATGACGCGCCCCGCGCGCTCGGCCGGGATATCGGCACCCACAGCGGCGATCCGGCCATTTGCGATGGCGACATCGCGCTGAGCGTCGACGCCGGACGCCGGATCGATCAGGCGTCCACCCTTGAGCAGCAGATCAATGTGCACGCGAGCCTCCCACCTATGCTTCGTCGTGTCAGAGAGGACGGTAGGCGACGGCTTCGACTTCGATCTTGATGTCGATCATCAGCCGCGACTCGACCGTCGTGCGTGCCGGCGGGTTCTTGGGAAAATGCCTGGCATAGACAGCGTTGAAGGCGCCGAAATCGCGCGCGTCCTCGAGCCACACCGTGGTCTTGACCACGTCATCCATCGTACAGCCGGCAAGCGCCAATGCGGCCTTCACATTGGCCAGCACCTGTTCGGTCTGCTCGGTTATGCCGCCCTTGACCACAATGCCGTCGCCGCCGACCGGCACCTGGCCCGAGACATAGACCGTGTCGCCGGCACGGACAGCGGGTGACAGCGGCACATGGGATGTTCCGAAGCATTGCTTGGGCAAGGGTATCCTCCTCTTGAATTGGCTAGACAGTGCGATCCTCTAGGCCTGTGAGCATGATCCTCATAGAGGCTTTGTTGGAAAGCAACATTTTTCGAGAATAATGTTGCTTTATTACAAGAGCCTCAGCATCTTGCGTGACAACCGACGTCATCGCAGACAACGAAGCCGGCCGTGCGGCCAGCATAGTGCCGGGCAGGAGAGAAAAGAATGACCTTCGACAAGAACCCGTTTCCCGCCGGCGACGGCGACCGCCACGCGCTTTGGGAGATGCTGGTGCGGCGCGACATCGACGCTTTCATCGGCCAGGACTGGTCGATGGTCGAGAATGATTTCGCGGCCGAAAGCTTCTTCGGCATGCACGCGCATTTCCTCAGCAATGCCGACGCCTGGCGGCTGCAGTTTCCGAGGCTCGAGGTCTATCGCGACGAATGGCTGCGCCAGGCCAAGGAGACGGCGGCAACGAAATTCGCCGAGCCGCTGCGCGAGGCGCTGTTTCGCGTCACCAATCTGCGCGACATCGATGTCGACGGCGACCGCGCCGTGCTGCACAAGAAATTCGACGGAACGGTCGCCAAGGCCGACGGAAGCGTCGACAGGCTGAAATGGCAGACGCTGTATTTCTGCCGGAAGATCGCCGGAAGCTGGAAGATCGCCGGCTTTGTCGGCTACATGCCCTATCCGCTGGGTGCCTAGGGCAATTCCCAGGAGACGTGAGAAACGGCGTCCGTCCGGAATTGCGTCAAATTGCGGTTAGAGCAGTCGGAGGCGCCCACGCCCTAGCCTAGCATGACCACTTTCCCGCGCCGATCAGCACAGCGGCGCGATAGGCCGGCGTTCCATACCAGGCCATGCGGTCCAGCATCGGTGCGGCGACGGGAAGATCGAACACGTCAGCCGGCAGTTCGAGCCTGTCCGGCTCGATCCACGGATCGTTGATGAAATAGACCCCATCGCCATGGCCATGCACCAGGACCCAGTGCGGGCAGGTGTAGCCCATCATCGGCGCTTGATCGATCAGCACCAGCGCCAGGAGCCCGCGATCCAGCGCTTGTCGCAGTTCGTCGATCGCGAAGGCGCGATGCTGCAGGGGAATGCCCGCCATCCCGGCCTCGCGCTTGAAGCCGGTCTGGACGAATTCCATCAGGCCGCGACGCTCCTCCGTGCTCGCGCGGTCGAGAAAGATCGGCTGTTCGCTGCTCATGAAGACTTCGACCCGCAGCCCGCGCCTGTGCGCCGCCAGCGCGAGACCATAGGGGTCACAACCGCCCGGGCCGGTCGGGCCGATGATGGTGGTGGCTTCCCGCCACAGCTCGATCTCGAGGACGCGATCGGGCTGCGCCGACGTATCGAGACCGGCCATGGCCATGACAAGCGTGGAGGGACCGCAGGTGAATCCTGCGCTCTGCGGATAGAGTGGCGCAACAGCCTCCGGACGCCGGCCCGGCCGACCGCCGATCCAGTGCTCGCGAAAGCCGTTCCGGCCTTGCCATGACCGCTCGTCGACAAGGCCAGCGATGTCCTCGCCAGCCCGCAGGCACAGGACGCCTCGGCTGAAGGCTTCCTTCTCCAGCGTCTCCAGGACACGGGTGGTGTCGGCCGGGAAAAAGCTCGGCGCGGTCCAGAACAGCACGATGCGCATCATCGCCGCGGCCGGGCGGCGCTGGCCAACCATGACCGCGACCGGGCGGCCTTCCGCGCTGTGTTGCACAACCCCGACGACGCCGGCGATCGCCTGCAGGGCCGGCACACGCCGCGCAACGTCCTGCGGCAAGGCAGCAGCGAGCGTCGCCCAGCCATCGGCCCGGGCATCGAGGACCGCCATGCCGACGGGGGCATTCACAAGGAGGCGTTGCATCGGCTTGCGCCCGGATTTGTGTGGCTGGCTGTCCACCGATCCCGTACCATCCGCAATCGGCGACATCATGACCTTATCTGGAACCGTAGCGGCCCGCTTGATGATGATGGTACCGATATAATTCCGTAGACTGATTGATCAGTCAACGGTAATCTCAAACCTCTTTGGCCCGCGAAGGTGTCCGGCTTCCATGACACTGCGCAAACTGCTTCCCTCGCCCAACGCGATCTTCATGTTCGAGGCCGCGGCGCGCCATCTCAATTTCACCGTCGCGGCGCGGGAATTCAACGTCACCC
Source organism: Mesorhizobium shangrilense (assembly GCF_040537815.1). NCBI lineage: Bacteria > Pseudomonadati > Pseudomonadota > Alphaproteobacteria > Hyphomicrobiales > Phyllobacteriaceae > Mesorhizobium > Mesorhizobium shangrilense. The sequence goes on along the minus strand of NZ_JBEWSZ010000001.1, from coordinate 4,980,561 downwards.
AGTCGGCGGTGAGCCGCATGATCGCGCGGCTGGAAAGCCATCTCGACGTCAAGCTTTTCATCCGCTCGCCAACCGGCATCGAGCTGACCGATGAAGGCCGCATGCTCTATGGCGCGGTCGGCAGCGGCTTCCAGCAGATCGAGATCGCGCTGGACGATATTCGCGCGCGGCAGGGCGAAGCGGGAACCGTCACGCTGTCGCTCTCTTCGGCCTTTGCCATGCACTGGTTCATGCCGCGCTTCGACCGCTTCCAGGCGAGCTTTCCGGGCATCGACCTGCGCTTCCAGCTGGTGCGCGGCGAGCCGAGCGGACCGGTCGAGGATGTCGATCTCGCCATCCGCTACAACCAGCCGCCAAACGCCGAACAACAGAGCTGGGAGCTGATGGAGGAGGTCGTGCTGCCGGTCTGCAGCCCTGCCTACCTGGCCGAACATGGCAGCCTCGACGATTGCGCCGATCTCGGCCGGCACACGCTTGCGCATCTTTCCGGCTCGATCCGCATCCCCTGGCAGCGCTACCTCGCGCAGTTCGACTACCCGCAGCCGGCAGGCAGCCGCAGTCTGACTTTCTCCGACTATACGCTGGTCATCCAGTCGGCGATCAAGGGACGCGGCATGGCGCTCGGCTGGTGGCATGTTGTGGCGCACGAATTGCTGCAGAAGGGCCTGGTCAAGGGTGGCCGGCATGAGTTGCGCACCGGTGACCACTATTACCTGGTGGCAACGGCCAGGCGCCCACTGCGCAAGCCGGCGATCCTGGTGCGGGACTGGCTGCTCAACGAAATGGCCGTGTTGAAACGGGAAGTCCTGGCGAGCTGAGCCGCCGGTCAAAGCGAGCATCCCTTGGGGGCATAACCTGTAGTCATCGGCTCGTGACTATTTCGGACCGTGCGCGATCGATTCCGGGTCTTATAGTCACCCCATCCGCTGAACCGCAAAACCAAGAACACCGGGCAGCAGGACAGACAAGGCTTTGGGAACGAGCCGAGGGAGCAGATTGTTGATTGGAGCCATTGCCGCCGTTGACGGCATGACAGAAGCCGTGCATCGCCTCGATCCGCTGCTGCGGCCGGCATCGATTGCCTTTGTCGGCGCGTCGATCCGCCCCGACACGCCGGGCAACACGATGGTGCGTGCCGCGGCTATGGATGGCTATCGCGGCCGGCTCTACGCCATCAATCCGAAATACGATTCGGTGGAAGGCGTGCCCTGCTTTCCCGATCTGGCGAGCTTGCCCGAAAGGGTCGAGCATGTGGTCCTTGGCGTCGCCAACGATCAGCTGGAAAAAAGCCTGCTCGATGCAGCCCACCACGGCGCCAAGGCCGTTACCATCTTCGCCAGTTGCGACCTGACCGGCGCCGCCAATGACGGCCTTGCCGACCGGCTGACAGGGATCGCCGAGGATGCCGGCATGGTCATTTGCGGCGGCAACGGCATGGGCTTCTGCAACCCCGGCATCGGCCTGCGCGTCTCCGGCTTTGCGGCAGATCTTCCCATGAAACCCGGCGGTGTGGCGCTGATCACCCAATCGGGCTCGGCTTTCAGCGCGCTCGCCTACAATGACCAGCGGCTGAAATTCTCGCTGTGTGTTTCCAGCGGCCGCGAACTGACGACGACGGCCGCCGACTATGTCGATTGGGCGCTCGACCAGCCCGCGACAAAGGTCGTCGGTCTGTTCCTGGAGACGGCCCGCAAGCCGCGCGACTTTGCTCGTTGTCTCGAAAAGGCTGATAGCCTCGGCATCCCCGTCGTTGTCCTGAAAGTCGGGCGCACGGAACTGAGCGCGAGCTTCGCCGCCAGCCACAGCGGCGCGATTGCCGGCGACGATGCGACCTATGAGGCCTTGTTCGCGAGATGGGGCGTCGTCAGCGTCGATACGCTGGACCAGCTGGCCGCCAACCTGCTGCTGTTCTCCGCCGGGCGGCCGGCCGCGAGCGGCGGCCTTGCCAGCCTGCATGATTCCGGCGGCGAGCGCGAAATGGTCGCCGATCTCGCGGCCAGGGCGGGCGTGCCATTCGCCGTCATTTCCGAGAAGACCAAAGAGGAGCTGCGGCTTCATCTCGACAGCGGCCTGCAGCCGGCCAACCCGCTCGACGTCTGGGGTTCGGGTTCCGATTTCGAGACGCATGTCGAAGCCTGCATGGACGCCATGCTTGCTGATCCCGACACCGCCATCGGCGTTCTGTTCCAGGACATACGCGACGGCTCCTACATCGCCGAAGGTTTTGCCCGCGCGGTGATCCGCTCGCACGCCAAGACCGGCAAGCCGGTTGCCGTGGTCAGCAACTACGCCACGGTGAACCACCGCGCTCTGGCGCTGGCGACCACCGAGGCCGGTGTGCCGGTCATCGACGGCACCGACGAGGGGCTGCATGCCATCCGCAATCTGCTGGCCTTTCGCGACCGGCGCTCCCTCCAGCATGCCTACCCGCCTGCCGTGGCCAGGGGCATCCGCGAGCGCTGGCGGGCCCGCCTCCAGCAGGCCCTGCCCTTCGACGAAAGCGAGGCGCTGGCGCTGCTGGCCGACTACGGCATCGCCACGCCCCATTCGATCAAGGCCAACACATCGGCCGAGGTTCTCCAAGCCGCGCGCGACATCGGCTTTCCCGTCGCCCTGAAGACCGCGGCCGGCATCCAGCACAAATCCGACCAGGGCGGCGTGGTGCTCGGGCTCGCCGACGAGGCCGCGCTGAAACGGACCTACTCGGACATGTCGGCACGGCTCGGCCCCCAGGTGCTCGTCGCCGCCATGGCGCACAAGGGCGTCGAGATCGCCTTCGGCCTGATCCGTGACGAACAGTTCGGACCCTATCTTGTCGTCGCCTCGGGCGGCATCTGGATCGAGATCCTCAGGGACCGCGCCGTCGCCTTGCCGCCGCTGAGCTTCGAACAGGCGCAAGCCTTGATCGGCAGGCTGAAGGCCAGCCCCTTGCTTGATGGCGCGCGCGGCATGCCGCCCGCCGACAAACCGGCGCTCTACGCAGCACTTGCCCGTTTCTCGATGCTGGCTGCCGATCTCGGCGATCTCGTCGACGAGATGGACGTCAACCCGCTGCTGGTTTCGGACCGGGGCTGCGTCGCCGTCGACGCACTTGTGGTTGGCCGGAATGCCAACCGCTCATCACGATAATCCGCAATCGAGGACTTCCATGAATTTCGACCTCAGCCCACGCGAAAAGGAACTCTCCAGGAAGGGCCGCGACTTCTGCGACCAGGTCCTGCTGCCGCTGGAGCAGATCACCGACGAGCATGGCGAACTGCCGATGGAACGCCGCGAGGCAGTCCGCCAGGCAGTGCGCGACTGGGGCCTGGCCGGCATCAACCACAGCAAAGAGAATGGCGGGCTTGGCCTGTCGATGGTCGAGCAGACGGCGATCGAGGAACAGCTCGGCCGCGTCACCAACGGCCTGTGGAGTTGCGTGTGGCGCCCACCGGTCAGCCTGAAGTTCGGCACGTCGGCGCAGAAGCAGGACTATCTGCTCCCCTCGATCAACGGCTACCGGCGCGGCGCCTTCGCCATCACCGAGCCAGAGGCCGGTTCAGACCCGCGCCGGGTGAAGACCCGCGCCGTGCTGAAGAACGGCATGTGGCATCTGACCGGCGAAAAATGGTTCGTCACCTCCTACAACGCTTCGGACTTCATCATCGTCCACGCCCATGTCGATGATACCCCCGACAAGCCGACGCTGTTCCTTGTCGACAAGCCGGCTAACAACATGGTGCATCTGCGCTCGCCGAAGTTCATGCATAATTTCGCCTTCGACCACGCCGAGCTTCGCTTCGAGGATACACCGGTTGGTGAGGACAGGATGCTCGGCGGCATCGGACAGGGTCTCGAGCTGACCAAGGACTGGTTCGTCGAGGCCCGCCTGCAGATCGCCTCGCATGCCGTGGGTGCGGCGACGCGGGCCGCCGAAATCGCCAATGACTACGCCACGACCCGCCACCAGTTCGACCGCCCGATCCGCGACTTCCAGGGCGTCGAGTTCATGCTGGCCGACATGGCCGTCGACATCTTCGCCGCCAAGTCGATGCTTTACCGCGTCGCCTGGGAGATCGATCAGGGGCTGGACCGCAAGCGCGTGCATGCCCATGCCAGCGCGCTGAAACTCTACTGTTCGGAGACTGCCGGCCGCGTCATCGACAAGGCGCTGCAGGTCCTGGGCGGGCGCGGCTACATGCGCGAGAACCCGGTCGAGCGGCTCTACCGCGACATCCGCGTCGACCGCATCTGGGAAGGCACGTCGGAAATCCAGCGTGTGATCGTCGCCGGCCAGATCCGCAAGCGCGGTTTTGGCGTCTTCAGCGAGGTCGCCTGACCCATGCCAGCGCGCCACGGGAATCGAAAGGAGTGCCGGCCTTGATGTCGCGCCGGCATCTCGAAACCGCATGCCTGCTTGGCCCGGCCCTGGTCGTACTGGCGCTGCTGTTCGTGGTGCCGCTGGCGCGGCTTTTCTCGCTGGCCTTCACCGATCCCACCGGCCCGTTCGCCACCTTCGGCATCCTGGCCGAAAGCGCCGTCTATCGCCAGGTGATGTGGAACACCTTTGTCGTCGCCGTCGTCGTCACGGCACTTTGCGCATTGCTGGCCTGGCCGGTCGCCTATGTGCTGTCGCGGCTCAAGGGCGTGTGGTTCGCGGTGGCGCTCTATGGCGTGCTGTTTCCCTTCTGGATATCGGTTCTGGTGCGGACCTTTGCCTGGATGATGCTGCTCGAGCGCAACGGGCCGATCAACCGGCTGTTGATGAGCACGGGTCTCACCGATGAGCCGCTGGCGCTTCTCTTCAACAATGTCGGTGTGCTCATCGGCATGATCCACATCCTCCTGCCCTACATGATCCTGCCGCTTTACGGCGCCATGATCCGCATCGACCGCCGGCTGCTGCTCGCCAGCGACGGGCTCGGCGCCGGCCTGCTCGACACCTTCCGCCGCATCTATTTTCCGCTCTGCCTGCCCGGCCTTGCCGGCGGCGCGACCTTCGTCTTCCTGCTGTCGCTCGGCTTCTTCATCACGCCCGCCCTGCTTGGCGGCTCGAATGCGATCACACTTTCCATGCTGATCGCGAGCTTCGTCAACGACCGCCTGGCCTGGTCGCTCGCCGCGGCCGGCTCGATGGCGCTGCTGGCGATCGTGCTCGTGCTGATGGCGCTGACCGCAAGGCTGCTGCCGATGGAGAAGGGGTTCTTCGCCCGATGAACAGGCTGCCGCTTTTCCTGCGCATGGCCGCCAACGCCGGCGCCAGCCTGGTCCTGGCATTCCTGGTGCTGCCGATCCTTGCCGTGGTTCCCGCCTCCTTCAACAAGGCGAGCTTCATCTATTTGCCGCCGCGCGCCTGGTCCGACATCTGGTACGAGCGTTTCCTCGCCGATCCGGAGTGGCGCAGCTCCCTGTTCAACAGCGTCGAGGTCGCGACGCTGGCGACGGTGATCGCCGTGGTCATCGGAACGCTGGCGGCAATCGGCCTGCGCCGCATCGATGGCCGCCTGCGCACGCTCGTCACCGGGCTGTTCCTGGCGCCGATGATCGTGCCGGTCATCGTCACCGCCGTGGCACTCTACCGTAGTGCGCTTGATGTCGGCCTGAGCGGCACCATCCTCGGGATGAGCCTTGGCCATGCGCTGCTGGCGCTGCCTTTCGTGGTCATCAATGTCGGCATCGCCTTGCGGGCCGTCGACGGCAACTGGCTGAAGGCGGCCGCCGGCCTCGGCGCCGGACCATGGACGATCTTTCGCACCGTCACCTTGCCCAACATCGTGCCCGGCATTGTCGGCGGCGCCATCTTCTCCTTCATCACCTCGTTCGACGAGGTGATCGTCGCCGTGTTCATGGCCGGCTATTCCTCGAAAACCCTGCCGGTGAAGATCTGGGAATCGATCCGGCTGGAATTCACCCCGGTCATTGCCGTCGCCGCGACCGTGATGATCGCGCTTGCGATCGTGCTGTTCGCCCTGGCGCAGATTGCCAGCAGCAAAGCCGGAGGCCATACACGATGATCAAACCGGGGACCCAATCAGGACTGCCGCTGCGGCTTGCCGGCCTGTCGAAGAACTATGGAAGCTTCAAGGCACTCGAGCCCACCAACCTCGACGTGAATGCCGGCGAGTTCCTGACGCTGCTTGGCCCCTCGGGTTCGGGCAAGACCACGCTGCTCAATTTGACCGCCGGCTATATCGAACCGACGGCAGGCGAAATCCGCATCGGCGATCGCGACGTGACGCACACGCCCGCCCGCCACCGCAACATCGGCATGGTGTTCCAGAACTACGCGCTGTTTCCGCACATGAGCGTCGGCGAGAACGTCGCTTATGGCCTGACCGTACGCCGGCTATCGAAGCCCGACATTGCCCGAAAGGTCGACGAGATCCTGGCGCTGATGCGGCTCGACGGCTTCGCCGACCGGCCGATCCAGCAATTGTCGGGCGGACAGCAGCAGCGCGTGGCTTTGGCCCGCGCGCTGGTCATCGAACCCGACGTGTTGCTGATGGACGAGCCGCTCGGCGCGCTCGACAAGCAGCTTCGCCGCTCGGTGCAGCTTGAACTGCGCCGGCTTCACCAGCGCCTTGGCCGCACCACCATCTATGTCACCCACGACCAGGAGGAGGCGCTGGTGCTGTCCGACCGTATCGCGGTGATGGACAGCGGCCGCATCCAGCAGCTGGGAACGGTCGATGATCTCTATGATCGCCCCGTCAACGCCTTCGTAGCCGGCTTCATCGGCGAGTCCAATCTGTTGCCGGTGCGCGTTCTCTCGACATCCGGCGGCCAGGCCTCGGTCGATGTCGAGGCCTTCAGCAGGACGATTGCCGTCGACGCGGCACCCGGCACAGCGCCCGGCGAACCGGCGCGGCTGCTGATCCGGCCGGAACATGTCGAACTTGGCCAGGGCGGCGACGGCGTCGTCGCCGAGATCGTCGAGGTGATCTATCTCGGCGAACTCACCCAGCTCACCCTGAGGCTGGAGAGCGGCCAGACGCTCGCCGCCCGGCAGATCACCGACCGGACATTGCAGGCCGGCGCCAAGGTCCATGTGTCGTGGAAACCGGGCAATGTCCGCGCCGTCCCTCATTCCCCACCCAAACCCACCAAAACGGAGAAAGCTGATGCATAGGCGTACTTTCCTTCTGACGGCAGCGGGCGGCTTGCTGGCCGGCGCGACGGGTCTTCCGCGACTGGCCAATGCTGCCGGCCGGCCCTTCACCTTCACCTCCTGGGGCGGCGCCCTGTCGAATGCCGAAAAGGCGGCGTTCATCGATCCTTTCGGCCAGCTCAAGGGCATCGAGGTGATCAACACATCACCGACCGAGACGGCCAAGATCAAGGCCATGGTTCAAGCCAAGGCCGTCGAGTGGGACCTCGTCGACGTCGGCGGCCGCACCGTCTGGCAAGGCGGCAATGAAGGGTTCCTCGAGCCGATCGACGTGTCGAAGATCCCCAATGCAGCGGCACTTGAAAAAGGCTGGATCGCGCCGAACGGCATCGCCACCTCGACGGGCGCCACCGTGATCGCCTGGTCGAAGACGGCGTTTCCCGATGCCGGCCCGCAGTCCTGGGCCGACTTCTGGGATGTGAAACGCTTCCCCGGGCCACGCGGCCTCTACCGCTTCTTCTACTACAATTACGAAGCAGCCCTTCTGGCATCCGGCCTGAAGCCGTCGGAAGTGTTTCCCTACACGACCGAGAAGGCCGACATGGCCATGGCCAAGATCAAGGAGCTGAAGCCGCATGTCTCGGTCTGGTGGGGCACCGGTGCGCAACCGCCGCAACTGCTGTCTTCGGGCGAGCTGGCGCTGTCCTCGGCCTGGAGTGGTCGCGTGCTGGCGGCGGAAGCCGAAGGCGCGCCCGTCGGCTTCACCTACAAGGACGGCATCGCCTGGGCCAATTGGTGGGTCATCCCCAAGGGATCGCCCAATGCCGAACTGGCGCATGAAGCCATCAACTTCGCGCTCGCCGAACCGCAGCAGGCAAAGCTGCTGGCCCTCAAGACCTATGGGCCCGTGCTCAGCACCGCGACATCAGGCGCCGACGCCGAGACCAAGAAGATCCTCGTCATGTCGGCGGACAACATCAAGGACATGCTGATCCTCAACGAAGGCGAAGCCGACAAATACTCTGTCGCCTATGAGGAAAAGTGGAACCAGCTGATGCTGCAATAACCGGCCATAGCAATGTCCGGGCGCTCCGGCACATCGTCTGCCGGAGCGTTTCCTTGCCAATACGCTCAGGGAGAGCCAACCATGCCCGCCGCCGGTCCACATGCCCTGCCAGCCAGCCTCTGGGCGGCGACCGCGACCCCAGCGCCGCCATATTCCACGGCTGGGGGCGACATCGCGGCCGACGTCGCCATCGTCGGCGCCGGCTATACCGGTCTCAGCGCCGCGCTGCACCTGTCGCAGGCCGGCAAGAAGGTGGTCGTGGTCGAGGCCAGCGAGCCCGGTTGGGGAGCTTCGGGGCGCAATGGCGGCCAGATCATCGCCGGGCTCAAGCACGACCCCGACAAGCTCGAAGCCAAGTTCGGACAGGCGCTGGGCACCGCCATCACCAGGACAATCGGCGGCGCGGCCGACCTGGTCTTCGACATCATCGAGAAATACGGCATCGACTGCCACGCCAGGCGCAGCGGCTGGATCCAGGGCGCGCATGGCGTGAGGGCTTTCGAGGAGATCGTGACCCCGCGCTTTCGCCAGTGGCATGCGCGCGGCGTCGGGGCCCGCCTGCTCGATCGCCAGGCGATGGCGACGCTGACCGGGTCGTCGCCCAATGCCTATCATGGCGGCTGGTTCGACCCGCGCGGCGGCGTGCTGCAGCCACTCGGCTACGCACGCGGGCTGGCAGCCGCCGCGATGTCGCAAGGCGCGACCATCCTGGCGAATGCGCCGGTGCTCAGGCTGAGTTCGACGGACAAAGGCTGGACGCTAAATCTTGGTCAGGGCAGCGTCCGTGCGCGAAAGGTGATCCTGGCCACCAACGCCTATACCGGAGATCTCTGGCCGGGCCTTCGCCAGACCGTCATTCCCGTGACCAGCTTCCAGATTGCCACGCACCCGCTGGCGCCAGCGGTTCGCAGCACTATCCTGCCGGGCGGCCAGGGCGTGGCCGACACCAGGAGGCTCCTGCTTTACTTTCGCCTGGACCATGAAGGTCGGCTGATCATGGGCGGCCGATCTCCCGTCGACGACAATCCCACAATGGACGATGCCAGGACGCTGAAGGCGGCTCTGGCGCGGATTTTTCCGCTGGCCGCCGGTTCACCCATTGAATTCGTCTGGAGCGGCAAGGTTGCCATCACCAAGGACACGATGCCGCACATCCACATCCTGGCTCCCGGCCTGCTTACGGCACTTGGTTGCAATGGTCGCGGCGTCGCCACATGCACGGCCATCGGCAAGCTGCTGTCCGCTCTTGCGACCGGAACCGAGCCTGCCGATCTGCCCTTCCCAGTGACCGCGCCGAATCCCTATGCGCTGCATGCCTTGCGCAAGGTCGGTGTCTTCGCCGTCAGCCAGTACTACAGGCTCCTCGACAGCCAAAGCGCTACATGACGGCACGAGTCGCTTAGCCGGCTGTCTTCCAGATCAGAGGAACGGTGTTTCGAACCGCCAACGCTCAGTAGAGCGTGAGCAAGGGCTGGAACAGCAGGCCGCTCGCCCGGAATTGCTCAAGCAGCTCGATGGCTGGAAAGATCGCCAGGAAATAGAGCCCATCGTAGAATGTGCGCTTCAGCGCCCGCGTCGAGAACTGAAGCTCGTCGGGATCATGGAAGAGCATCGGGTTCGGCCAGAAACGTGGCGTGCTCTGGGCATAGGCCAGGTAGGCGGGGCCGAATTTACCGAGCAGATATTCGGCTTCCTTGCGCGCCGTGACCCGAAAGATGAAAAAGCTGGCAAGGCCCAGCGCGATGGCGGCCGTCAGCGAGCCAAAGATCAGTCCGACACCGACAGCGCCGACCGTCGAGAAGAAGTAGAGCGGGTTCTGGGTCATCGAAAACGGTCCCGACGACACCAGTTCCTGGTTCTTCTTGCCGCCGACATAGAGGATGCTCCAGAGCCGTCCGGCAATGCAGACGAGCACCAGGCAGAAGCCGATGAACTCCAGGGTTTCGTGTCCGTTCGAGCCCTCGGTCAGGGCCGGTCTGGCAAACAGCAGCAGCAACACCGCAAGCACGGCGGCGGCTCGAACGACGATCAGACGCTTGCGCTGGTCGAAGGCCTCCAAAACCGGCTTGAGAGGAACATAGGTCATTGCGCGTTTTCCTTGGCTCGACAAGCCCGGGGGGCACTGGTAACGACATTCAGGCAGGACACCGGTCCCTATCACCGCACCGCGAGGCGTTCGTAAAGGCCCTTTTCGCGAACGAGGTCCATTCTTACGAATTTGTAAGCCTCTGGACAAGCGAGCGTGAGTGGCAGTGTCAATTGCACTGGCTCACGTCAATAGATGCCGGATAGAATCGACCGGAATGCATTGGTCCTGAAATAATGCCCTCGACACTGACCGCCGTGCGGTCCGCCTGAAGACAGATCTGGGTCAAGTTGTGGTCATTTATTCTTTGGACCCGCAATCGTGCTTCGATCGTCGGCTCCTCTGATCCGCAAGCATATTTACGAAACTGTAAGGCTCCGGAAAGACGGAGGAGAGTTCACGTCCCTATTGTGCGGAGGCCGGCAGGGTCTTGCCCTGGCCGGGATTGCTCAATGTCGCCGGGAACCGGCGCCAGACAGGGGAAACCATCCAGATGAAAAAGCTTATCATTGCCCTCGCCCTCGGCACCATTGCCATCACCAATCCGATTGCTTCCGCATTCGCCGCCCCGACGCCCTGCGAAGACGCGCTCAAGGCGCTGCGGGCCACGGAAGCCACGGCGAAACTCAATGACGCGGACAAGGCCAAGGTTTCGGATCTCGAAACCAAGGGCATCGAGCGCTGCAACGCCGACGACGACAAGCGCGCCGACGACTTTTTCGCACAGGCCATGAAGGTCATGGGCAAGTAAGCCCGCTCAATATCCTCGAAGACAGGACATCGGCCATGCTCTCATCCACCCAACGTATCGCACCCGCTCTCAACCGGGTGCCGAATGTCACCGTCGATTTCTGGCTGATCAAGCTCATGGCCGTGACCATGGGGGAAACGGCGGCGGACTACCTCGCTGTCAATCTTGGTCTTGGCCTGACAGTCACATCGCTGATCATGACCGGTGTCCTGATCGTCGCGCTCGTCCTTCAATTCGCCCAGAAGCGTTACATACCCTGGGCTTACTGGCTGGCTGTCGTATTGGTAAGTATCGTCGGCACCCTGATCACCGACAATCTCGTCGATAATTTCGGCGTACGCCTGCAGACCACGACGATCGTGTTCAGCGTCTTGCTCGCCGCCACATTCGCGCTCTGGTACGCCAGCGAAAGAACGCTGTCGATCCACACCATTTACACGACGAGACGCGAAATCTTCTACTGGCTGGCGATCCTCTTCACCTTCTCGCTGGGGACCGCCGCCGGCGATCTGGTCGCGGAAAGCTTCGACATGGGCTATCTGACCACCGGCCTTCTGTTTGGCGGCGTGATCGCGCTCATTGCCCTTGCCTACTATGTCCTCAAGATCAACGGCATCCTCGCCTTCTGGCTTGCCTATATCCTGACCCGGCCGCTTGGCGCCTCGTTCGGCGACCTGCTCTCGCAGCCGGTCGAGTATGGCGGCCTGGGCTGGGGAACGACTTTTACCAGCCTGGCCTTCCTTGGCTGCATTGCCGCACTTGTCCTCTACATGACGCTGAAGAAGGACGCCGACGAGATCGAGGACATCCTGCTTGAGGCCGATTGAGGCAAGGAGCGTCAAGACAGGGCGCCCCGGATATCCTAGGAACCTGTGTGTGCCGATGCTAGCATCACGTTTCGACAAGGCATCGGCAACGGACCGGAACGATCATGCGCCTTCTTCTCATTGAGGACGACCCGCGAACGGCCGACTACGTCATGAAAGGCCTGAGCGAGGCCGGTCATGTCTGTGATCTGCTGCGCAACGGGCATGATGCCCTGTTTGCCGCGACACGCGGGTCCTATGACGTGATCATAGCGGACCGGATGATCCCCGGCCTGGACGGCCTGTCCATGATCAAGGCGATCCGCGCCGCCGGCGTGCGCACGCCGACAATCTTCCTGACATCGATCGGCGGCGTCGACGACCGCGTTGAAGGACTTGAGGCGGGTGGCGACGACTATCTCGTCAAGCCATTCGCCTTTTCCGAACTGCTTGCCCGCATCAATGCGCTTGGCCGCCGTCCGGCGGCGCAGGAACAGAAGACCACGTTGCGGGTCGCCGACCTCGAGATGGATCTGATCATGCGCCGTGTCACCCGGCAGGGTCACGCCATCGAGCTTCAGCCACGCGAGTTCAGCCTGTTGGAGGTCCTGATGCGCGGCGAAGGACGGGTGATTACCCGCACCATGCTGCTGGAACGCGTCTGGGATTTCCACTTCGATCCCAAGACGAGCGTCGTCGAGACCCATATCAGCCGGCTGCGCACCAAGATCGACAAACCTTTCGAGGTCCCGCTCATCCATACCGTCCGCAACACCGGCTACAGCCTGCATGCACCGGTTTAGCCTGCTTCGCAGCACGCCATTCCGGCTTGCCTTGACGTTCGCATTCCTGTTCGTGCTTGCCTTCGTGCTGTCGGGCGCCATCGTCTACCAGATGATGAGTGCCGACCTTGCCGATCGTCTCGACGAATCAATCACCGAAACCTATTCGGTCGTTGCGGCGACTTACTCCGATGGCGACTTGGAAGATCTGATTTCCACGGTCGACAGCCATTCCAAGCTCAGCACGATCAAGGAACAGATCTTCTCCCTGACCGGGCCCGACGGCAATCACCTGGCCGGGAATTTTACCGCGGCCGGCCTTCCCGACGGTTTTTCCCTGTTCAGGGCGGCGATTCCGGGAGTACCTTCCGGTGTCCAGTATCGAGCCTATTCCGGCTCGGTCGGCGCAAACAACCTCACCGTCGCGTTCAGCCTTTCGGAAACCGAGGAGCTGGAGACGATCGTCCTGATGAGTTTCGGCTGGGGGACGCTCATCATCACCGGCCTCGCCGTGACCGGCGGCGCCCTGCTGGCGTCGCGCGTCCAGCGCCGCCTCGACGGCATCGCGTCGACCATGGTCGACGTTTCGCACGGCAAGCTCGACGCCCGCATCCCGCTGATCGGGAATGGTGACGACATCGACGTCGTGTCCGGCCAGGTCAATGCCGCGCTCGAACGACTGTCGGCGCTGGTCGACGGCATGAGGCAGGTGAGCACCAATATCGCCCATGATCTGAAGACGCCATTGAACCGTCTCCAGTTGATCCTGGATGTCGCCTCACAGAAAACCGCATCCGGCCAGGAGGTTTCGGACGATCTGGCGGAAGCGCAAGCCGAGGGCGCCCAGATCAACGAGACCTTCGACGCTTTGCTGCGCATCGCCCAGATCGAGGCTGGCGCGCGCAAGGCGCGCTTCACCGATCTGGATCTCAGCGCGGTGGTGGAAACGATCGCCGAGATCTACGCCGACGTGGCCGAGGACGACGGAAAGTCCTTGTCGGCAACGGTGCTTCCGGATTCTGAAAGCCAGATTCACGGCGACCGTGAGCTGCTGACGCAGCTGTTTGCCAATCTCGTTGAAAATGCCTTGCGGCACTGTCCCGAAGGCACTGCCATCGAACTGGCCGTGACCCTGCACGCTGACCATATTCTTGCGAAGGTCAGCGACAATGGGCCCGGAATTCCGGCCGAGGAGCACGACAAGGTGTTTCAACGGCTCTATCGGCTCGACGACAGCCGGACGACGCCCGGCAGCGGCCTTGGCCTCAGCCTTGTGCGGGCCATAGTCGATCTGCATGGGGCTACCGTCGCACTTGAGGATTGCCGTCCTGGACTGGCAGTAATCGTGAGTTTTCCAAGGGCCAGGTCATTGACCTGATAGATACGGTGGCCACGAGAAAAGCTTACAAATCCGTATGATCTTGGCGACATAGACGTAAGATTGCCGCTGCATATTGAATGCATTCTCTGTTCGACCAAAAAAGGCCGCACAAGATGCTGCGCACCCGTTACAGAATCTGCCACTGCCTGGCCGGGATCATTCTCGCAACCTGGTTAGGTATCGCCGGCCTGTTCGTTGCGGGCCTTGGAAGCCACCCGGTGCTCGCCGCCGAAGTTGCCGTCCAGGCCGAAAAGAACCCTCCCGGCGATATCCCCGACACGCAGGTCTTCATCGACTACACGTCGCCCGGAGGTTTTGCCTTGAAGGTTCCGGAAGGCTGGGCGCGATCGGACCGTGCCGACGGGGCAAGCTTCGTGGACAAGCTTGACGGCGTTGTCCTCTCCATCTCCAAGGCTGACGCTGCCCCGACTGTCGAGAGCACCAAGGCCGACTACGTTCAGAAACTGGAGGCTGCCGGACGAGCCGTCCGCGTGACCGCGGTCAAGGCCGTCAAGCTGCCGGCGGGTTCGGCGATCCGCATCGTCTATACGTCCAACTCCGAACCCAATGCCGTGACCAACAAGCAGGTTCGCCTGGAGAACGAGCGCTATCTCTATTTCAAGGATGGCAAGCTTGTCACGCTCGAGCTCTATGCGCCGAAGGGCGCGGACAATGTCGACCAATGGCAGCTGATGTCCAGCTCGTTTCGGTGGAAATGAGATGCATGCGCTGGACGCGCACGAGCTCTACCGGTTCTTTCACATCGGGGATGATGAGACAGCCGCGCTGCGCGGCGTCAGTTTCCATCTGGGCGCCGGCGAAATCGTAGCGCTGACAGGGCCGTCCGGAAGCGGCAAATCCACGCTGCTGTCCTGCGTAACCGGGCTGGATGAGCCCGACGGTGGCCATGTGGACGTGTCGGGGGTGCGGCTGACCAGACGGTCCGAAGCCGAGCGCACCCGTATTCGCGCGGGAAGTTTCGGCATCCTCCTCCAGTCCGGCAACCTGTTCGGACATCTGACCGTGGAGCAGAACCTCCGCTTGCAGATGCTTCTGGCGGAAAAAGAGGACAGGGAACGGATCGCGCCCCTGCTGGAGAGCGTAGGCCTTTTGCATCGCGCGGCGGCGTTCCCCAGCGAACTTTCCGGTGGCGAAACGGCGCGTGCCGGGCTTGCCGTGGCGCTGGCCGCCGACCCTCCCATCCTGGTTGCCGACGAGCCGACGGCGGAGGTCGATCGCGACACGGAATCACGGCTTATCGGGCATTTCGAGGCCCGGCGCGAGGCGGGCCTGGCGACACTGCTTGCAACGCACAGCAAGGCGCTGGCGCAAAGGGCCGACCGGGTGATCAGGCTTAAGGACGGGAGGATCGTCCGTGACTGACGCACTCGTCCTCGGCAAGGGCCTCGGCCGGGACTTTCATGACGGGACCGCCCAGCAGATCACCGTCCTGCGTGATGTCGACTGCGAGGTCGCCAAGGGTTCTCGCATCGCCCTCGTCGGACCGTCCGGCAGCGGCAAGACAACGCTCCTCCATATCCTTGGCGGATTGGACAAGCCGACGACCGGCGAGATCGAATGGCCGGGGCTCGGGTCTTTCGAGGAACTCAGGCCGCGCCAGATTGGCCTCGTGTTTCAAACACCCAGTCTGTTTCCTGCCCTCACCGCGGCCCAGAACGTCAGCCTGCCGCTGGTCCTGGCCGGCGGGGATGCCACCACCGATGGTACAGCAGCATCGCTGCTTGCATCGTTCGGCCTTGCCGAACTTGCCGACAAATTGCCGGAGGAATTGTCCGGCGGGCAAGCGCAGCGGATAGCGATGGCGCGGGCCTTGGTCATAGGACCAAAACTCGTCCTCGCCGACGAGCCGACCGGCCAGCTGGACAGCAAGACCGCGCATCTGTTCTTCGACACCGTGCTGCGGCACCTCGAGGGGACGGACGTGGCCCTGGTCGTGGCGACGCATGACGAGGCGGTGGCGGCTCGAATGGCGACGCGCTGGACCATGGATCACGGCAGGCTGCTCAAGGGACGCCCGGGGGGCATGGCGGCATGATGCTCTTGCTCTGGATGCGCGGCATACTGGCGCGCCGCCTGCTTCGTGTCATGGGCGCGATTGCCGGTGTGGCTTTGACAGTTGCCCTTCTCGCGGTTGTCGGGCTGTTTCTTGTCAATGCTGGTAACTCGATGACCGCACGCGCCATCTCGGCCGTGCCGATCGACTGGCAGGTCCAGCTGATCTCCGGATTCGATACGGCTCCAATCCGCAAGGCACTGGACGACGCGGCGCGGGTCAAGGCCGTCCATCAGGTCCACTATGCGGATGTCGCCGGCTTCGAAGCTCAGGCCGGCGGCACGACACAGACCACAGGACCCGGACAAGTCATCGCCTTCGACGATGGCTATTTGAATGACTTCCCGGCGGAAGTGCGCCAGCTTTCGGGCGGCATGGACGGCGTGCTGATCGCACAACAGACGGCGGCCAATCTCCACGTCAGCCCGGGCGACACCATCTCGGTCAATCGGATCGGCCAGCCCGCGGCGAACGTCAAGGTCGCCGGTGTCATCGACCTGCCCGATGCCGATTCGCTCTTCCAGGCAGTCGGGTTGCCGCCTCAGGCTGCCCCGCAGGCCCCGCCGGACAACGTGCTCATCCTGCCTCTGCAAGACTGGCAGCAATTGTTCGATCCCCAGCAGAAGACGCGTCCCGATACCACCCGGCTGCAATTGCACGTGCGCCTCGAACATGACGCGCTCCCGCCTGACCCGGTCTCGGCTTACACTTTCGTCACTCGCGCGGAGAACAATCTCGAGGCGCGGCTCGTGGGTCAGGCTCTGGTCGCCGACAATCTCGGCACTCGCCTCGGAGCGGTCCGCGAGGATGCACTCTATGCGTCCGTGCTGTTTCTGTTTCTTGGATTGCCCGGCATCGCGCTGGCCGTGGTGCTGACCTTTGCGGTGACATCGTCGGGTGCGACGCGGCGGCGGATGGAACAGGCGCTGCTTCGGATTCGTGGCGCCACGACGCGAATGGTCCTGTCGCTGTCCGCTACGGAGGCCGCCACTGCCGCGATCGGCGGCACCGTGCTCGGTATTGGCGCGGCCGTGCTTTTCGGGACCATGTTCTCGAGCCTGGCACCGAACGGCCTGACGCTGCTTCTGGTCGGCGCAACGGGGTTGCTCGTTGGTTTCGTCGCCTTTCTGGTTCCCGCCTGGCGGGACGCCCGCTGGGTCACCGTCAGCGCTGCGCGCCGAGCCGTCCCGCGGACGGGAAAGCCGCTCTGGCGGCGCTTGTGGCTCGATGTGTTGTTGCTCGTCGCCTCGGCGCTGTTCTTCTGGCAGTCGGCGAGCACCGGATATCAGATCGTGCTCGCCCCCGAAGGCGTGGCCGCAACATCCGTCGACTACAAGGCGTTTATCGCCCCCGCCCTGTTCTGGCTGGGCACGGCACTGCTGACCATGCGGCTGTCGGGCTCCGTCATCTCGCGGAACGGCCAGATCCTTCGCGCAATCATCGCGCCTGTCTGCGGACCTCTCACGTCCCTCGTTTCGGCCGCGTTGTCGCGGCAATCCGAGCGACTGACCATCGGCATCGCCATGACCGCGCTGGCCATCTCGTTCGCCACGTCGACCGCGATCTTCAACACCACCTACAATGCGCAGTCGCGCATCGATGCCGAATTGACCAACGGATCCGACGTCACCGTCCAAGGTACGTCGCAAAAGCCGGCCGGGACACATCTGGCGGTCCTGGCCACGCTGCCCGAAGCGGCGGCGGCGGAACCCATGCAGCATCGCTTCGCCTATGTCGGTGCCGACCTGCAGGATCTCTACGGCATCGATCCCGCTCGCATCGGCCGCGCCACGCATCTCTCGGATGCCTATTTCAGCGGCGGCAGCGCGGCCGGCATGCTGGATCGGCTCGCCGCGACACCTGATGGCGTCCTGGTGTCGCAAGAGACCGTGCAGGATTTCCAGCTTCAGCAAGGCGACACCATCAACCTGCGGCTTATGAATGCCGGGGATCACCAGTATCATCCGGTGGCCTTCAGGTTCGTCGGCGTGGCGCGTGAATTTCCGACCGCGCCAAAGGATTCCTTTCTCGTCGCCAACGCGGCCTATGTGGCCCGCATGACCGGATCAGACGCGTCTGAATACGTGCTCATGCGGGCAAGGAACGATCCGACGGCTCTCGCAAGACAGGCGGCCTCGACCCTGGCTGCCGAACCATCGCTGAAGATCACCGATATCGGCCAGGCCGCCCATCTCATCGGGTCGAGCCTGACCGCCGTCGACCTTGGCGGCCTGACGACGATCGAACTGGGCTTCTCCGTCGTCATGGCGGCGGCCGCTGCCGGTTTGATGCTGGCGCTGGGATTCATCGAGCGCCGCCGGAACTTCGCCATACTGAGCGCCATCGGCGCTAAACCCCGGCAACTGGCCGCGTTTTTGTGGAGCGAAGGCATCCTCATTCTTGCCGGCGGCCTGGTTTTCGGCCTCCTGTCGGGCGTCCTCACCGCTTGGATGCTGGTGAAGCTTCTGACCGGCGTCTTCGATCCCCCACCCGAAACACTCTCGATTCCCTGGGCTTATCTGGCCGTCGTGCTCTGCCTGGTGACCGCCTCCGTTATAGTCGCGGTCCTGTCCGCCAGGTCATCTTCCACGCATGATGCCGAGCACCTGCGGGATCTTTGATGTATCCCCGCACATTTACGCATTTGTAAAATCACGGCCAGCCTGCCGAAAACTCCGCGGCCTAAGCTCGACCCATCGTCCTCCAGGTGAGGGACATGATGCCGGGGCTCAAGGCGCCCGGGCACGAAACCACGCGGGAAACGAAAATGAAGAGATCAATCATCGCGGCCACAATGATGCTGGCAATGGCATCCTCAACCACTGCTTTCGCGAAGACGGCCACCGGCACCATCGCAAGCATCGACAAGAAGGGTGACTCGATCACCCTGTCGGACGGCAAGACCTTCACGCTTCCGGAAGGCATCGAAGCCGAAACACTCAAGGTCGGTGAGAGGGTGGTCGTCACCTATTCAACGAAGGCCGGCAAATTCGCGGCTTCGCGCATCCACCCTGCCCCGTGAGGGAGCCCCAGGCGACGCACCGAGAGGACTGATCCGCCTTCGGCGTCTCGCTGGAAACCTAACGCGTACGCCAGGTGATGGCGGAATTGGTGATGTAGTTCCACGCCGAGCCGACAGCGGCCGCGGCCAAGCCCGCCACCCACCAGCGCGACGGGCTGGTGTAGAGCAGCGCCGATACACCAACGCCCGCCACGACACCAAAACTGCACAGCGCCGCGAACATGACGTAGCCGGTCAGGAAGCGCCAGCCACGCCGGCGCTTGTCGCGATAGGTGAAGGCATTGTTCAGCGTGTAGTTGAACGCCATTGCGGTGAACATGGCGATGGTCTGGGCCATGGCGAAGGGCAGGCCGTCCGGCAAGAGCGCATGCAGGACGAACAGATGAACCAAAACGCCAAGCGAGCCGACCAGGCCGAAGGCGAGGAAGCGTGTCGAGATGAGGTCGCCCGACGCCTTGGCAATCAACAGACCCAGATATTCGGCCACGACCATGGAATCGAGTTTGCTCTGCCCGTGCAGGCGGGAACCGAACACATAGGGGATTTCCCGGATGCGCAGGGTCTTGGGCGAAGACGCGGCGATGTCCATCAGGATCTTGAAACCCTGTTGCGAAAGCCGTGGCGCAACCGTTTCGACGATATCCCGGCGCAGCATGAAGAACCCGCTCATCGGGTCGTTGATCGGCGTCTTCAGCAGCAATTGCGCAAGACGCGTCGCCAGCCGGCTGCCGCTCGAACGCAGCCGGCTCAATCCGCTGCCGGCGCTCCCCGCGTTTCCGTACCGGCTGGCGACAACCAGATCGGTTTCGCCGCCGCGCATGATCTCGAGCATCCTGGGCAGGCATTTCTCGTCATGCTGGAGGTCTCCGTCCATGATGGCGACGATGGGAGCTGAACTCGACAGCGCGCCCTCGAGGCAGGCGCCGGCGAGACCGCGCCGGCCGATGCGCCTGATGCCACGAACCCGGAAGTCGTGGGCGGCAATGTCGCGAATTGCCGTGATCGTTCCATCTTTCGAATCGTCATCGACAAAGACGACTTCCCATTCGATCCCCCGCAACGCCTCGTGCAGCCGGGCGACCAGCAATTCGATATTGGCGCGCTCGTTCAAGGTGGGCACGACAACGGTCAGCTCGACACCCTTGTTCTGGTTCGCCGCCATCGGAAGTTCCGGCTCGGATGGCGTATCGGCTGAACTGCCCGCCGGCCGGGAGATGGATGTCTTGTTCATGGCAAAGGCCTGCTGTCAGGTGACGCGGCACTGCCCTGAAGCGTCGGCTGTGAGGGGCTGGATCGTCTGATCGGCAGGATCAGGATCTCGAATATCGGAAAGCCCGCGACGCTCTGGGTGATGTGCCGGGCAGGACCGTTCGGAACGAAAAGCCTGCCGAGACTATCGCGGTATTCCTTTTCCCGCTCGGCCTCCTTGCCGAAATTCAAGGCCCCGACGAGGAACCCCGTGCTCCGGGCATCAAGGCGTTTGTCGTCCATGAACTGGAAGTGGCGCGGATCCCCCGGCAGTACCTCGATTGGGACGTCTGGTCCGAGCGCATGGGCGATCCGTGCCCCCTGCATCCAGTCGGCGACGACGACATAGGCGTCGGAGCCGCTGAGATCGCGGCTCTCAGCGTCATTGGTCAGCGCCGACCAGTCGACGAGCTGCCAGTTGATGTCGAACTTCGTTGCCCGTTCATGGAAAGGCCGGGTGAAGGCGCCCGTCGTGGTCTGCACCGCAAATCCCACGGCCAGAAGCGGAACGACGATTGCCGCGGTGGTGAACGACGCCCGCAGCAACCCGGGCCTGCGTTGCGCCAGCCGGCCGCACCATTGGCCCACGAGCGGAAAGGCAAACAGGAACCCGCTCATCGACCAGTGCGGCAAGGAGTGCGCGCTGAACAGCGCGGCCAGGGCGAAGAACGCCACCGGAAGCACCGCGATCAGGGTGAAGAAGCGATCGGCAACCGATGCATCTTTTCTGGCGGCCGACCACATGCACCAGATCGCAATGGGCCACGTCGCCGGCCAGACATAGGCGGCCTGGCCAAGCAGTGTAATCGCCAGGTTTCCCGGGTGCAGGAGGTGGCCTTCGGTGGCCAGACCCCTGCCGGACTGGAACGCCAGGGATACCCATCCATGATCCATGTTCCACAGCACGACCGGCAACAGGCCAAGGAGAGCGATGGCGCCGGCGACCCAGGGGCCGGGCGTCGCAAGTTCAGCCCGGCCGGGCTTCGTCGACAAAAGGATGAGCAGGGCGGAAACGCAGAAGAGCCCCGCCTGGTACTTCGACATCAGCGCAAGACCGAGCGCTACACCCGCGACGGTCCATCGCAGCAGCGCATGGCGAGGCGCCTTGCCAAGCAGCATGGGCGCGACGGCCCAGGCGCTCGCCAGCAGAAAGAAATTGAGAGGGCCATCCGGCACCACGAAATGGCCGGCGGAAATGAGGAAGAAGGGCGCAACCGTGTACCAGGCCACCGCCCAGAATGCGGCGACAGTGCCATAGGCCTGGCGGGTCAGGTCGTAGAGCAGCAGCGCCGACAGGGAGCCGAGCACCACATAGGGCAGCCGCACGAACAGCCGGCATTCGCATCCGGTGATATCCGCCATCAGGCGGCCAAGCGCGAAGCCGAGCGGAGGATGATCGAAATAGGAGAGCGAGTGGCTGCGCGACACCACCACCGCATAGGCCTCGTCGATCGACAGCGGGATGACCGCGGCAAGTCCGATCCGCAGGATCAGGAATGCACCCACCAGAAGCATCGTCTGCGAGGCCGGAGAGGCAGAAAGACCAGCCTTGGAAAACCAGCCGGCAATCGCCGACGGCTTCCTGAGCACGGCCAGATTCTGGGAAGCAGGCTGCATCGCCGCTACCAGACCCAAAGCATCTGCCAACGCTCGTCAGGCGCGGATCCATTTCGGGATATGGCAATCAGCAGAGAAGCAACGGTAAAAAGCACCATCGAAGTGGTGATCCATACCCATTTGCTGGTAACAACGGGGTGACTGCGGCGCGGCATGTGTGAACCCGGACCCTGAGCATTGCTGGAAGCTTTTTGATGATTCTACTTGGGGTCTCGACTTGAGCCGAATAGTTGCCTTGCCAAACAAAATGTCATGTTAAACATACCGGGGATTTGCCGAATTCTTACCGATTGGTAAGAGGCAATGTCGCGCAAATTATGGCGGATGGCACAGTTCTCGAACCGCTGGATGCCCGCCGGCATCAGCCAGCACATTTCTTGCGACAGCAGGATTGATCAGCGATCGATGCGCGTCGACAGGATGATCGACGACGATGTCCGCTCGACACCCTCCATGGCGCCGATCTGGTCGAGCAGCGAATCCAGGTCCTTGATCGAGGGTGCCGCGACGATGACGATCATATCGAAATTGCCGCTGACGGAATGAAGCGTTCTGACCGCAGCCAGGGATCGCAAGCTGCGGACCACCTTGTCGGCGAGCTTCGGCGTCACCGTAAGCAGCACATGCGCGCGCACCAGGCCCTGTTCGTAATCCGGTGACAGCCGGACGCCATAGCCGCTGATGACGCCACGCTGCTCCAGCCGTTCGATCCGGCTCTGCACCGTTGTGCGCGACACGCCGAGACGCCGCGCCAGTTCGGCCGTCGACGCCCGCGCGTTCTCACGCAGCAGGGAAAGCAGGGCCTGTTCCGCGTCGCTGAGCATTTCGACGAATCCTTTTGGCGGATTGCCTGGAGTTGAGTTTCGATTTGAACAATTCCACGCTTCCTTTCGACAGGCAAGCTGCGATTCTCAAGCATGTCGCCCAAAAGCGTGCCCACGGGCCAGACCCGAGGGCGCGCAGCGGTTTCGGGACAACGGCATGCACAAAACAAGCATCAATCAACATTCGGGCGAGGAATCGGTCATGAAGAAAATTGTTATCGTAGGCGCCGGCAAGATCGGTTCGACCATCGCCGAGATGCTCGCCGACACCGGCGACTATCATGTCACCCTGGTCGATCGCTCGGCCGCCCAGCTTGGTTCGGCCGAATTGCCGGCCTCTGTCGCAACGCTCGAACTCGACATCGAAGCACCCGGCGTTCTCGAAGCAGCGCTCGCCGGTAAATTCGCGGTGCTCAGCGCCGCCCCCTTCCACCTGACGACGCGCATCGCCGAGGCGGCGGCAAGTGCCGACGTGCACTATCTCGATCTCACCGAGGACGTCGTCTCGACCCGCCGGGTCAAGGAACTGGCGCGCTCGGGCAAAAGCGCCTTCATTCCGCAATGCGGGCTGGCGCCCGGCTTCATCTCGATCGTTGCCAACGACCTCGCCAGCCGCTTCGACACGCTGGAAAGCGTGCGCATGCGCGTCGGCGCCCTGCCGCAATACCCGTCGAATGCCTTGAACTACAATTTGACCTGGAGCACCGACGGCGTCATCAACGAATATTGCGAACCCTGCGAGGCCATCGTCGAAGGCGAACTGGTCGAGGTCCCGCCGCTGGAAGAGCGCGAGGAATTTTCGCTCGACGGCGTCACCTACGAGGCCTTCAACACCTCCGGCGGGCTGGGCACGCTGGCCGAGACGCTGAAGGGCAAGGTCCGCACGCTCAACTACCGCACGATCCGCTATCCCGGCCACGCCGCGATCATGAAGGCGCTGCTCAACGATCTCGGCCTGCGCCACCGACGCGACGTGCTGAAGGACATTTTCGAGAGCGCCCTGCCGGCAACGCTGCAGGACGTGGTCATCGTCTTCGTTACCGTCTCGGGCCGCAAGAACGGCCGCCTGCTGCAGGAAACCTACGCCAACAAGATCTATTCGAGGCGCGTCGGCCAGACCGTGCGCAGCGCCATCCAGATCACCACGGCATCCGGCATCTGCGCCGTTCTCGACATGCTGGCCGGCGGCAGCCTGCCGGCAACCGGCTTCGTCAGGCAGGAAGACATCGCGCTCGACGCCTTCCTCGCCAACCGCTTTGGCCGCGCCTACGCGCAGCACGAGATGGTGACCCGGCTGGCGAGCTGAGCGCCTAATCTCCCCCCTTGAGGGGGAGATGTCGCCGCAGGCGACAGAGGGGGTCGGTTCGACTAGATGCGACCTCCTTCCACACATGGAAGTTGGCGCTTCACGCGCGGCGACCCCCTCTGGCCTGCCGGCCATCTCCCCCTCAAGGGGGGAGATCACGCACTCCGAGGGCGGCACCTACCAAGACATCGTCACCGCCTCAAATATGCAGCGCGTGCCCGAGCGCCTTCAGCGCCGCTTCCTGGAAGCCCTCGCCTTGCGTCGGATGGGCATGGATGGTGCCGGCGATGTCCTCCAGCCGGGCACCCATTTCCAGCGCCAGCCCAAAAGCCGCCGACAGTTCCGACACGCCCTGCCCGACCGCCTGGATGCCGAGCACCAGATGGTTGTCCGCGCGGGCAACGACGCGAACGAATCCATCCTCGCCAAGCTTCGTCATGGCGCGGCCATTGGCGGCGAACGGGAACATCCCGATCTTGATCTCGCCGCCAAGACCTTTTGCCTCGTCCGGCGACAGGCCGGCGGTGAGCAGCTCCGGGTCGGTGAAGCACACCGCCGGGATCGCCCGCTTGTCCCAACTGCGCTTATGGCCGGCAACAATCTCGGCGACCATCTCGCCTTGCGCCATCGCCCGGTGCGCCAGCATCGGCTCGCCGGTGACGTCGCCAATGGCGAAGATGCCGCGCATCGAGGTGCGGCACTGGTCGTCGATGCGGATGAATTTGCCGGCCATGTCGAGGGCGATCTGGTCGAGCCCCCAGCCCTCGGTCACCGGCTTGCGTCCGACCGTGACCAGGATCCGGTCGGCCGCGACCTTGAGGCTCTTGCCGTCCGATGACTCGACCAGCAACGCGTCGCCCTTGCCCGCCTGTCCCTGGGACATCCCTTTGGCCTTGGCGCCCGTCATCACCTCGATACCGAGCGCGGCAAGCCGCTTGACGACAGGCCGGGTCAGTTCCGCATCATATTGCGCCAGCACGCGCGGCAGGGCCTCGACCACGGTCACCCTGGCGCCCATTTTTGCAAAGGCCATGCCGAGCTCCAGGCCGATATAGCCGCCGCCGACGACTGCAAGCTTCTTCGGCACTTCGCTCAGCGCCAGCGCCTCGGTGGAGGAAATCACCGCCCCCCCAAACGGCAGGAAAGGCAGCTCGACCGGTGCCGAACCGGTGGCAATGACGATCGTTTCGGCACGAATCACCTGAACGCCGGTCTCGGTCTCCACCTCGACGGTCTTGCCGTCGCGAAACGTCGCCCAGCCCTGCACGATCTTGACCTTGGCCTTCTTGAGCAACCCCGAAACGCCACTGTTAAGCCGGCTAACAATACCGTCTTTCCAGGCGATGGTCTTTGCGAGATCAAGCTCGGGCGCGCCTAGCGAAATGCCAAGCGGGCTCTTGCCGCTGGCCATAAGCGCGACCTTCTCGAACTCCTCGGCGGCATGGATCAGCGCCTTGGACGGGATGCAGCCGACATTGAGGCAGGTGCCGCCCGGTTTTCCAGCCTCGACGATCACCGTGTCGATGCCGAGCTGGCCGGCACGGATGGCGCAGACATAGCCACCGGGACCGGCGCCGATGACGAGCAGCTTGCAGGAGATTTCCTTCATAATGAGAGCGTCCTCCTGACGAGAGTTGCCGGTGACGCCCTCCCATGCAACTTCGCGCTGCCCCTCATCCGCCTGCCGGCACCTTCTCCCCGTGTAGTAACGGGGAGAAGGGAGATGGCCGCAACGCTGGCGCCGTCCTTGACAGGTTGGAGATTGGCAAAGCCGCAGATGACAGCGTCTTTCTCCCCGTCACTATACGGGGAGAAATGCCCGGCAGGGCAATGAGGGGCGGGGCGGCGCTCAAAGCGAAGCGACTGAGAAATATGCTGCGAAGCCATTACATTCCCCTTAGTCCACAAAGATCAGCGCCGGCGTTTCCAGCAGCGTCTTGATGCGCTGGATGAACACCGCCGCATCCCAGCCGTCGATGACGCGATGGTCGAAGCTCGACGACAGGTTCATCATCTTGCGCGGGATGAACTGGGTGCCATCCCACACCGGCCGCACCATCATCTTGTTGACGCCGATGATCGCCACTTCCGGATGATTGATCACCGGTGTCGTCACGACACCACCCATGGCGCCGAGCGACGTGATGGTGATGGTCGAGCCCGACAGCTCGTCGCGCGTTGCCGTACCCGACTTGGCAGCCTCGGCCAGCCTGACGACCTCGGCGCCACAGTCCCAGATATCGCGGGCTTCGGCATGCTTGACGACGGGCACCACCAGCCCCGACGGCGTCTGCGCGGCAATGCCGATATGGATGCCGCCATGCTGGTGGATGATGCCGGCATCGTCATCGAACAGTGAATTGAGGTTCGGCTGGTCGGCGATCGCCTTGACCATCGCCCGCATCAGGAACGGCAGCAGCGTCAGCTTCGGCCTCTCCGCGCCACCCCTGGCAGCGCGCTTTTCCTTGTTGAGAGCGGCGCGCAGATCCTCAAGCGCCGTGACATCGATCTCCTCGACATAGGTGATGTGCGGGATGCGCGACTTGGACAGCGTCATCTTCTCGGCGATCTTGCGCCGGAGCCCGACCACCTTGATGTCCTCTATCGCGTCGTTGCGGGCGAGGCCGGATGTCTTCGCAACCTGTGGACCGCGCGCCAGGAAAGTCTCGATGTCCTCATGGCCTATGCGGCCGGCTGGCCCGGTTCCCGCAACCTGCCTGAGATCGACGCCGGCTTCCTTCGCTCGCAGACGAACAGCCGGCGATGCCAGGGGTTTCTCGCCTTCCGGCCGCGGGGTACTGGAGATCGATGGTTGCTGCGGGCTTTTCGAAGCCGGAACAGGTTTCACGTCCACCGCGGCGGCCTTTGGCGAGGTTTTCACCGGTGGTGCGGCAGTCTCGGGCTTCGGTGTCGGGAGTTTCGCCGGCGGCTCGGCGGCCACGGCTTCCACATCACCGCCGCCCTGCGGCCTCACATTCCCCTCGCCCGCCACCTTCAACCGCACGATCGGCGAACCGATCGCCACCGTATCGCCGATCTCGGCGCCCAACCACAGGATTTCGCCATCGACTGGAGAAGGGATTTCGACTGTCGCCTTGTCGGTCATCACAGCGGCAAGCATGGTGTCCTCCCGGACAATGTCTCCGACCTTGACGTGCCATTCGACGAGCTCGGCCTCGGCGACGCCCTCGCCGACATCGGGCAGCTTGATGATGTGTTCGCCCATGTCAGGCCTCCCCCACTCTAGGCTTCCAATGTTTCGATGAGAGCGCGGCCCACCCGGGCGGGGCCTGGGAAATAATCCCACTCCTGCGCATGCGGATAGGGCGTGTCCCAGCCAGCGACGCGCGCCACCGGCGCCTCCAGATGATAAAAACAGTTTTCCTGCACCAGCGCCGACAGTTCCGCGCCGAACCCAGACGTCAGCGTCGCTTCATGCACGATCACGCAGCGCCCGGTTTTCTTGACCGACGTCACTATCGTGTCGAGGTCGAGCGGCAGCAATGTCCTGAGATCGATGATCTCGGCATCAATGCCGGTCTCCTCGACCGCTGCCTGCGCGACATAGACCATGGTGCCGTAGGCCAGCACGGTGACGGCCGAGCCGGCCCGTCGGATCGCGGCCTTGCCGAGCGGCACGGTGTAGTGTCCGTCGGCGACCTCGCCGAGTTCATGCTTCGACCATGGCGTCACCGGCCGGTCGTGATGGCCGTCGAAAGGACCGTTGTAGAGCCGCTTCGGCTCGAGGAAGATCACCGGATCCGGGTCTTCGATCGCTGCGATCAGCAGGCCCTTGGCGTCATGCGGGTTGGACGGCACAACGGTCTTCAGGCCGGACACATGGGTGAACAGCGCTTCCGGACTCTGGCTGTGCGTCTGCCCGCCAAAAATGCCGCCGCCGGTCGGCATCCGCACCACGATCGGGCAGGTGAAATCGCCGTTCGAGCGGTAGCGCAACCGTGCCGCTTCCTGGGTCAGCTGGTCGTAGGCAGGATACATGTAGTCGGCAAATTGAATTTCCACGCACGGTTTCAGCCCATAGGCGGCCATGCCGATGGCCGTGCCGACAATGCCGGATTCGTTGATCGGCGCATCGAAACAGCGGCTCTTGCCGTACTTCGCCTGCAAACCTTGCGTGCAACGAAAAACGCCGCCGAAGAAGCCGACATCCTCGCCGAACACGACGACTTGGCTGTCGCGCCCCATCGACACATCCATGGCGTCGCGGATCGCCTCGATCATGGTTCGTCTCGGCATGGTTCAGACTCCCGCCTGCTGACGCTGGCGCCGCAGATGCGGCGGCATTTCGGCGTAGAGGCCTTCGAACATGTCACGCGTCGACGGCTTGCCGCCGGCATGCAGCGTGCCGTGGCTTTCCGCTTCCTTCTGCGCGGTGATCACCTCGTCCAGGATTTCGGCTTCGGCCTGCGCATGTCGCTCGTCCGACCAGACACCGAGCCGAATGAGATGGTTCTTCAGTCTGACGATCGGGTCGCCGAGCGGCCAGGCGTCGGATTCGGTTTTGGGCCGGTAGGCCGAAGGATCGTCCGAGCTCGAATGCGCGCCGGCGCGATAGGTGACGTATTCGACCAGCGTCGGCCCGAGATTGCTACGCGCACGCTCCGCCGCCCATTTCGCCACTGCGTGCACGGCGAGATAATCGTTACCGTCGACGCGCAGCGACGGAATGCCGAAGCCCAGGCCGCGCGCGGCGAAAGTGCCCGAGCCGCCGCGGGCGATACCCTGGAAGGTGGAGATCGCCCATTGGTTGTTGACGACATTGAGCACGACCGGCGCCTTGTAGGTGGAAGCGAACACCAATGCCGAATGGAAGTCGGACTCGGCCGTCGAGCCGTCGCCGATCCAGGCCGCGGCGATCTTGGAATCGTTCGATATCGCCGAGGCCATCGCCCAGCCGACGGCCTGGATATACTGCGTCGCCAGATTGCCGGAGATCGAGAAGAAGCCGTGCTCCTTCGACGAATACATGATCGGCAGCTGCCGGCCCTTCAGCGGATCGGCCTCGTTGGAATAGATCTGGTTCATCATGGTGACCATCGGATAGCCGTCGGCGATCAACAGGCCGGCTTGGCGGTAGGTCGGAAAATTCATGTCGCCCGGCGACAGTGCCTTGCGGAAGGCGCAGCTCACCGCTTCTTCCCCCAGATGCTGCATGTAGAAGGATGTCTTGCCCTGCCGCTGAGCCATCTGCATGCGCGCGTCGAAGGTCCGCAGCGTCATCATGTGGCGAAGGCCGGCCAGCAGCTCATCCTGCGTGAGCAACCCGGCCCAGGGACCGACCGCTTCACCGCTGCGGTTCAGCACCCGGATGATAGAGAAAGCCATGTCGCGGATGGTGCGCGGATCGACATCGATCTCGGGGCGCGGCACCGAGCCGGCCTTGGGAATGGTCACATTGGAAAAGTCCGGGGTTCCGCCCGGCCGAACTTCCGGTTCCGGAACGTGAAACCGCAGCAGTCCAGCATCGGCCATGACCCTTCTCCTCCAAGGTTGCCTGGCGCGATATTCGCACATCCGCGCCGGAGGCAACATGACGATATGTCGGCGAAATTTCTTATCGATCTTCCGGGCCTGCGCGCAATTTGGCGAATGGTTATGCCTGATCTGCCGCAAGAGCATGCAATTCAGGTAGGTCGTGCAGAGCGCAGGTGCAACGCGGCCAGCGGGGGCTACTTTTAAGCAATCGACTTTGTTCACCCGGCGGCCCTCACGTGCTAGTCAGCCGGAATGGCACAGAAGAAAGCATTCGAGGTCGATTCATGGCTGGCGCGCCCGGACTCGCGCATTTCGATTGTCCTGCTCTATGGCCCCGATCGCGGGCTGGTCGCCGAGCGCGCCAAGGCTTTCGCCGCCAAGACCGGCCTGCCGCTGGATGATCCTTTCTCCGTGGTCAGGCTGGAAGGGTCGGAGGTCGACCAGGACCAGGGCCGCCTGCTCGATGAGGCCCGGACCGTGCCGATGTTTTCGGACCGGCGCCTGCTCTGGGTGCGCAATGCCAGCGGCCAGAAGGCGCTTGCCGAGGACGTGAAGGCGCTGACCGCCGAACCTCCTCGCGACGCCATCATCCTGATCGAGGCCGGTGATCTCAAGAAGGGCGTCGGTTTGCGCGCCATTGTCGAGGCGGCCGATAATGCCATGGCCTTGCCTTGCTATGCCGACGAGGCCAGGGATATCGATACCGTGATCGACGGCGAGCTGCAGAAGGCCGGCATGTCGATGACGCTCGAAGCGCGCCAGGCGCTGCGACGCAATCTGGGTGGCGACCGGCTGGCCTCGCGCGGCGAGATCGAGAAGCTCGTGCTCTACGCGCACGGCCAGAAGGAAATCGGCATCGACGACGTCAAGGCGACGTCGGGCGACGTGTCCGGCGCTTCTTTCGACGATGCCGTCGACGCCTTGCTGGAAGGCAAGATCGGCGACTTCGACAGCGCCTTCACCCGCCATTGCCTGTCCGGCGGCCATCCCTTCCTGGTGCTTTCCTCGGCGATGCGGCAATTGCAGTCGATCCAGGCCATGCGCGGCCAGATGGATTCAAGCGGACGCAACGCCGGGTCGGTCGTCGCCGCGGCCCGCCCGCCCGTGTTCTTCGCGCGACGGAAACTCGTGGAGAAGGCGCTTGAGCGCTGGAACAGCGATGCGCTCGGCCGAGCCCTGGCCCGTTTGCAGACAGCTGTTCTGCAGACCCGCCGGCGCCCCGATCTTGCAGTCGCGCTGGCGCGCCAGGCGCTGCTCGGCATTGCCATTGAGAGCAGCCGGCTGGCGCAAAGGTAAACGTCAGTCGACCAAAGAAGCCGGCTGGGCCGCTCCCTCCGTTCTCCCCTTGTGGGAGAAGGTGGATCGGCACACAGCGCCGAGACGGATGAGGGGTGTTGGAAGAAATGAGGCGTCGGTGTGCTCTGGAGCACCCCTCATCCGTCGCCTTCGGCGACACCTTCTCCCACAGGGGGAGAAGGGAGGGCCGTGCTACCTAGCGTTCCTGCTTCAAACGTCGGCAGAGCTCATCAAGTTGCTCCAATGTCCGGTAAGACACGCGAAGCACGCCTCCGCGTTCCTTGTGGTCGATGGCAACCATCATGCCGATTGTGTCGGACATCAGCTTTTCCAGAGCCAGCGTGTTGGCATCCTTCTGCACCGGCTCTTTCGGCTTTGGCGCGGTCGAAGCGCCAGCCGGCAGCTGCGCGAGCGCTTCGGCCTGACGCACCGACAGGCCCTCTTCGACGATACGCTTGGCGAGCCCCGCTGGATCCTCGGCCGTCACCAGCGTGCGGGCATGTCCCGCCGACAAGGCGCCGTCGACCAGCATGTCGCGGATCACGTCCGGCAGCTTCAAAAGCCTCAGCGTGTTGGCGACATGGCTGCGGCTCTTGCCGATGACCTGGCCGAGATCGGCCTGGGTGTAACCGTGGTCGTCTATGAGCTGCTGATAACCCAGCGCCTCTTCAACAGCATTGAGGTCCGTACGCTGTACGTTTTCAATGATGGCCAGTTCGAGCGCCGTGCGGTCGTTCACTTCGCGAATGATGACCGGAATCTCGGTCAGGCCGGCGCGCTGCGCCGCGCGCCAGCGCCGCTCGCCGGCGATGATCTCGTAGCGGCCCGCCTGCGTGGCCGATGGCCGAGCGACGACCGGCTGCACCACGCCGTGCTCGCGGATCGACTGGGCGAGGTCGGTCAGCTCGGCGTCACCAAAATGCCGCCGCGGGTTTTTCGGGTTCGGCGTCAGGAACTCGATCGGCACCTTGCCGTCGGCCGACATATGCTGCTTCTCCGGCGTGGCTGGCCGGTCGATCTCGCCGATCAGCGCCGCAAGTCCCCGTCCCAGTCTCTTTCTCGAAAGGTCTTCGCTCATCGTCATTCCAGATCGTTTCGGTATCGAATCGGCTTCTTGTTCTTGATGTTTACCATCTTCCCGAGGGCGGTTACCCGCCTCGGAAGATGGGATCAAGCGGCGCGCAGCTTGCGCTCCCGGCGTATCACCTCGGAGGCCAGTTGAAGATAGGCCTGGCTGCCGGAACATTTCAGATCGTAGAGAATCGCCGGCTTGCCATAGGATGGGGCCTCGGACACACGCACATTGCGCGGGATTATGGTTTCGTAAACCTTGTCGCCCATATGCGCCCGCACATCCTGCACAACCTGGTTGGCAAGATTGTTGCGGCCGTCATACATGGTCAGCACGATGCCCTGGATGGTCAGCTCCGGATTGATCGACCGGCGCACCTGTTCGACCGTCTCAAGCAACTGGCTGAGGCCTTCGAGCGCGAAGAACTCGCATTGCAGCGGCACCAGCACCGAATCGGCGGCCGCCATCGAATTGAGCGTCAGAAGGTTGAGCGACGGCGGGCAATCGATCAGCACATAGCCGAAATTGGCCGAACGAGCCGATGCGGCACGCAGCGCATTGCGCAGCCGCAAGACCCGATCCGGCGCCGACGCGATTTCCATTTCGATGCCAAGCAGATCGAGCGTCGACGGCACGATCGACAGGCCCGGCACCGCCGTCGGGATCGCAGCTGCCTCGAGTTCCAGCTCGCCTGTGAGCACGTCATAGGACGAGACGGTGCGGTCCTTGCGGTCGATGCCAAGGCCGGTGCTGGCATTGCCTTGCGGATCGAGGTCGACGATCAGCACCTTTTCGCCGATTGCCGCCAGCGCGGTAGCCAGATTGATAGCGGTGGTCGTCTTGCCGACACCGCCCTTCTGGTTGGCTACGGTGATGATTCGGGGGCCGTTCTTCATCATGGATCTATGCCAGAAATTCATTCTTGGGTCGCCACAAGCAGATCAGAGGGCAGATCAGACGGGTCTGAGATCGGACAATTCGAGGATGACGCCGTGAGGGTCGGTCATGCTTGGATGTTCTACCAGATCGAACGCCCAGCGGTGAGCGCTTTCTTCCACCTCGGCGCGGTAATCCCGGCCTTTGTGGAAAAGTCCGCGTGTTCCCGTGGTCAGCCAGGGCGAGGACAGGTCGAGCAAGGTCGAAAGCGAGGCAAGCGCGCGCGCCGTAACGATCTGCGGCGCCGCGACAAGCGCATAGCTGTCATCGATTCGCCGTGCGACGACGCGTGCCGGCAGATTGAATTGCCCGACGACGGATTGCAGAAACGACGCTTTTTTCCGGTTGCTTTCAACGAGATCGATGCTGGCACCATCCCGTTCGGCAAGCAGGAAGGCCATGACAAGGCCCGGAAATCCGCCGCCCGAACCGAGATCGACCCATCGCGTGGCCAGTGGTTCGATTTGCGCCAACTGGGCGCTGTCGAGGATGTGCCGCTCCCAGACATGGCTGAGCGTCGAAGGCGCAACGAGGTTTATGCTGCGGTTCCACTTCTGGAACATCGTTTCGAACGCCACCAGACGATCAAATGTTTCACGTGAAACCGTGCCTGCCGCCTCTTGCAGGCTCGCCCAGGATGCACTGCTCACGCAACAACTCTCCGTGCGGAACTCTCCGCATTGCGGACATGGGCGACAATGATGGCAAGTGCTGCCGGCGTCATGCCCTCCATGCGCTGCGCGTCGGCAATGGAGCGTGGACGCCTGACCTGCATTTTCTGCTTCAGCTCGTTCGACAGGCCGGGAACATCGGCGAACTCCAGTTCCTCGGGGATCAGGCGGCTCTCCTCGTGCCGTATCTGCGCGACATCCGCCTTCTGTCGATCGAGATAGACCGAATATTTCGCTTCCGTTTCTAGGCGCTCCGCCGTCTTGGCGTCGATGGCGTCGAATTCGGGGGCCACACGCGTGAGCCATGCGACATCCACACCCGGATAGGCCAGAAGTTCATAAGCGGAACGTCGCACGCCATCCTTATTGATCTCCAGCCCATGCCGCGCCGCCTCGTTCGGGGTCAGGCTGATGCCGAGAGCAAGGTCGCGCGCCTTGGCTAGATCGTTCATTACGGCTTCGAATCGAGCGGTTCGGTTTGACGAAGCGATTCCAAGCTTCACAGCCATTGGCGTTAGCCGTTCGTCGGCATTGTCGGCGCGCAGCGACAGCCGGAACTCCGCCCTTGATGTGAACATGCGATAAGGTTCGGCTATACCGCGACTGGTCAGGTCATCGACCATGACGCCGATATAGGCTTCGGTGCGACTGAGCACGATCTGGTCACTCGCGGACGCCCGGCGCGCAGCATTAAGTCCCGCGAGCAGCCCTTGCGCCGCGGCTTCTTCATACCCGGTGGTTCCGTTGATCTGTCCGGCCAGGAAAAGGCCGGTGACCCGTTTCGTCTCCAGCGTCGGCTGCAACTCGCGCGGGTCGACATGGTCATATTCGATGGCATAGCCGGGCTGCAACATCACGGCGCGTTCAAGTCCCGGAATGGTCTTGAGGATATCGAGCTGGACGTCTTCCGGCAGCGAGGTCGAAATGCCGTTGGGATAGACCGTATCGTCATCAAGACCTTCGGGCTCGAGGAAGATCTGATGCCCTTCCCTGTCGCCGAACTTGACGATCTTGTCCTCGATCGACGGGCAGTAGCGCGGCCCGACGCCTTCGATGGACCCGGAGTACATCGCGGAACGGCCGAGATTGGCGCGGATCAACTCGTGAGTCGCCGTGGTCGTCCGGGTGATGCCGCAATGGATCTGCGGATTTTCGATGCGGTCGGTCATCAGCGAGAACGGCACCGGATCTTCATCGGCCGCTTGGCTCTCCAGCGATGACCAATCGATGGTGCGGCCGTCGAGCCGAGGCGGCGTGCCGGTCTTGAGGCGTCCAAGCGCAAAGCCGGCCCGCGTCATCGTCGCGGACAAGCCGATGCTGGCCTGCTCGTTCATTCTGCCGGCGACGATCTTCTTCTCGCCAATGTGGATCAGCCCGCGCAGGAAGGTTCCCGTCGTCAGCACCACCGCGCCACAGCCGAGCCTTCGTCCGTCAGCCAGATGAGCAGCGATCAGGCGCCCGTCCTTGATCTCGAAGTCCAGGACTTCACCCTCGACAACATCGAGATTGTTCCGCTGCCGAATCATCTCCTGCATCGCCAAGCGATAAAGCTTCCTGTCCGCTTGAGTCCGCGGGCCCCGAACCGCCGGTCCCTTCCGTCGATTGAGCAGGCGGAACTGGATGCCTGCGGCATCGGCCACTCGGCCCATCAGACCATCCATGGCGTCGATCTCACGAACGAGGTGACCCTTGCCGAGACCGCCAATCGCGGGATTGCAGGACATCACGCCAATCGTCTCGAAGCGCAGCGTCACCAGCGCGGTTCTTGCGCCGGCACGCGCGGCAGCGCTGGCGGCCTCGCTACCAGCATGGCCTCCGCCCACCACAACGACATCGTAGTGATCGCTCATCTCATTGTCCCGGATTCGATTTCACCCGACACATGTCCCCAAGGCCTTGCGCTGTCAAGAAAACTCGGTGCACGTTTCACGTGAAACAGTCCTGCCACGCCGTTCTACCATGTTTCACGTGAGTCACAGGTCACCCCTGTTTCACGTGAGTCACCAAAGCGAGCATGCCTGCTGAGCCTGAATTGTTTCACGTGAGTCATTTCCCAATGCAGAACTGGGAAAAGATCACGTCCAGCATGTCCTCGACATCAACCGCTCCGACGATCCGGCCAAGCCGGTCCGCTGCCAGCCGCAGCTCCTCGGCCCGCAACTCTTGCACGGCAATGTCTCTCGCTATTGCTCGGGCCAGAAAGCTGCCCGTCTCTTTGAGCAGTTCGACATGCCTGAGGCGCGATGGCAAGATGTCCCCGGGCACGCCGATCTGGGCAGAAGCTCGATCCGCAATATGCTTCAGCAATTCGGCGATACCGCTTCCGTCCCTGGTCGAAATGGCGATCTCGTAGCGTTGGTCAGATCCGGCAGCTTGCGATCCGCCCAGAAGATCAAGTTTCGTGCCAACCTTCAGGATCGGGACTTCGACGGGCAGCCCCACGATGCCGACTGGATTGAGCATATCCTCCAGCAGGAGAACCAGATTCGCTCCCCCAGCCCTGTTCCTCGCCTTTTCGATGCCGATAGCCTCGATCTTTCCCGGCGTGTCGCGCAGGCCGGCAGTGTCGATCACCCTTATCCGAAGTCCCTCGACATCGAGCGTCACTTCGAGAATGTCCCGCGTCGTTCCTGGCTCATCCGTTACAATAGCGGCATCGCGCCGTGCCAGCGCGTTGAACAGACTCGACTTTCCCGCATTCGGCGCGCCGAGAATGACGACTTCGAACCCGTCTCGGATGATCTCGGCGGCACGGAACCCGGCGATGTGACGATCGATCTCTTCAATCATCACATTAACATCGGACCAGACCGTATCCGAAACGGAACCGGGCACATCGTCCTCATCGGCAAAGTCGATCTCGGCTTCGATCATGGCCCGCGCATGGATGAGCCGACGACGCCAGCCAAGATAGAGCTCGCTCTGGACGCCCTCGGCGTTGAGAACGGCGAAACGCCGCTGGGCTTCGGTCTCCGCATTGACCAGATCCGCCAGGGCCTCCGTCTCAACCAGATCAAGCTTGCCATTCAAAAAGGCGCGTCGGGTGAATTCCCCAGGCTCCGCATGCCTTACACCCTCGAAGCCAGTGATGGTTTCCAGTACCCTTGCCACCACGGCGCGCCCGCCATGGACCTGAAATTCCGCCACGTCGTCACCAGTAAAACTGTCCGGGCCGGGAAAAAACAGCACGAGACCGGTATCGAGCACGGTTTTATCCAGCGCCCTGAGTTTGCGCAAAGTCGCCAGACGGGCCTTGACCATGCTTCCGGCAATCGTTTCGACTACGAATCGAGTCCGTGGTCCCGAAATACGGATAATGGCCACGCCCGCCGGCAGGCGTCCGCTGGAAAGTGCGACAATCGTTTCCCCCGAAATCATTTGCCCACCCCGCCGAACCGCTCGGTCATTTTGCTTTGACGCAATTCCGGAAGGAAAACCGTTTCACACTTTTCCTGGAATTGCTTTAGCCTCATCGTTCCGATCATCCCTGCCGGATTGCCTCATTGTGATATTGCCTGCCAAGAACCTGCTTGCCGAAGAAGCCAGCCCCTATCTGCAGCAGCACAGCGGCAATCCGGTGCATTGGCGGGCATGGTCTCCGGCGTCGCTGGCCGAAGCAAGGACACTTAACCGGCCCATTCTGCTCTCGATCGGCTACGCCGCCTGCCACTGGTGCCACGTCATGGCACATGAAAGCTTCGAACATGACGGCGTGGCAGCGGTCATGAACCGTCTCTTCGTCAATATCAAGGTCGACCGCGAGGAACGGCCGGACATCGACCAGATCTACATGGCCGCCCTGTCCTCGATGGGCGAACAGGGCGGTTGGCCGCTGACCATGTTCCTCACTCCGGAGGGAAAGCCTTTCTGGGGCGGCACCTATTTTCCACGCGAGCCGCGCTATGGACGTCCGGGGTTCATCCAGGTCATGGAAGCCGTCGACAAGGCCTGGCGCGAAAAGAGGGAAAGCCTTGGCCAAAGCGCCGACGGCCTGACCGCTCATGTCGAGGCTCGGCTTGCCGGCATCCATGCAAAGGCCACGCTTGAGCGCGATACGCTCGCAAATCTCGCTGTGGGAATCGATGGGATGATCGACAGGGATCTCGGCGGCCTGCGCGGTGCGCCAAAATTCCCGAACGCGCCCTTCATGCTGACACTCTGGCTGTCCTGGCTGCGGGACGGGAACATTTCGCATCGCGACGCCGTCCTCGTCAGCCTGGAGCGGATGTTGGCCGGCGGCATATACGACCATATCGGCGGCGGGCTCAGCCGCTATTCGACCGATGCGGAGTGGCTGGTGCCGCATTTCGAAAAGATGCTCTATGACAACGCCCAGCTGATCCGGCTGTGCAACTGGGCCTATGCCGAGACCGGGAATGATTTGTTCCGGATACGAATCGAAGAAACCATCGACTGGCTGCTCCGCGAAATGCGTGTCGAAGGCGGCGCCTTTGCCGCAAGCCTCGATGCCGACAGCGACGGCGAGGAAGGGCTGTTCTACACGTGGGACCGAGCCGAGATCGAAGCCGTTCTCGGCGACGATTCCGCCTTGTTTTTCAAATACTTAACACTTTCCAAGCCGCACAGCTGGGAAGGAAAACCGATTGTCCACCAGTCTGCGTCCCAGCAAACCGAGAGCACGGCTGATCGCGAACGCCTTGGCCCGCTGAAAGACAGACTCCTTGCGGCTCGGGAAACGCGCGTAAGGCCCGGTCGCGACGGCAAGACGCTCACCGACTGGAACGGCCTGATGATTGCAGCGCTTGCCGAGGCCGGACGATCTCTCAACCGGCCGGACTGGGTCGCGGCCGCGAAGACAGCGTTTGCTCACATCGACGGCGCGAGCCAGGACGGCCGCCTGCCGCATTCTATGCTCGGCCTGCGCAAACTGTTTCCCGCCATGTCCAGCGATTACGCGGCAATGACCAACGCGGCGATTTCGCTTTACGAGGCCACCGGCAGGCCAAGCTATGTCGAGCGTGCCCACCACTTCGTCGAACAGCTCAACCAATGGCATGAGGATACCGGGAAAAGTGGCTACTATCTGACCGCCTCCGACAGCACCGACGTGCCGATTCGGATCAGGGGCGATGTCGACGAGGCCATTCCCTCGGCAACTGGCCAGATCATCGAAGCGCTGGTTCGCTTGTCTTCCGCCAGTGGCGAGATCGCCCTTCAGGAAAGAGCCTGGAACGTCGCTGAACATGCGGCCGGTCGCGTCGCGCGCCAGGCCTACGGCCAGGCAGGCATTGTCAACGCCTGCGCGCTGGCGATCGAACCAATGAAACTGGTGCTGGTCGACAACCCGGATGATTCAGGGCCGGATGATTCAGGGCTTGTTCCGGTAGCGAATCGGAATCCCGACCCACGTCGCGTCGATATCGTCGTGCCGATCGGTTCGGAAGCGAATCGACCGATATTGCCGGGTGGTATCTTGCCGCCAACCGACAAGTCCGGCGCCTGGCTTTGTACCGGACAGGTCTGCCTGCCTCAGATCATTGACCCCGAGGAACTCAAACGTCTGCTCCGCCGCGGGCACGCCAATGTTTTGCCATAACGGAACGGACCCGATTCAAATCCGCCGCCGACCACAAGAAAAAACCCCGGTCCGAAGATCGGACCGAGGCTTTCAAGAACGTTCGTGTTGCCTGAGCAGCCAACGCCATCAAACCGTGACGTCAGGCTGCCACCAATCCGATCAGGTGTTCATCGAATCGAAGAAGTCGGCGTTGGTCTTGGTCTGCTTGAGCTTGTCGATGAGGAACTCGATCGCATCGGTCGTTCCCATCGGCGCCAGGATGCGGCGCAGCACGAAGATCTTCTGCAGGTCCGCGCGCGCCACCAGCAAGTCTTCCTTGCGAGTGCCGGACTTGAGGATGTCCATGGCCGGATAGATGCGCTTGTCGGCAACCTTGCGGTCGAGCACGATTTCCGAATTGCCGGTGCCCTTGAACTCTTCGAAGATGACTTCGTCCATGCGGCTGCCGGTGTCGATCAGCGCGGTGGCGATGATGGTCAGAGAGCCGCCTTCCTCGATGTTGCGGGCAGCACCGAAGAAGCGCTTCGGCCGCTGCAGCGCATTGGCGTCGACACCGCCGGTCAGCACCTTGCCGGATGACGGCACCACGGTGTTGTAGGCGCGGCCAAGGCGGGTGATCGAATCCAGCAGGATAACGACGTCGCGGCCATGCTCGACCAGGCGCTTGGCCTTCTCGATGACCATTTCGGCGACCTGGACGTGACGCACCGCCGGCTCGTCGAAGGTCGAGGACACGACCTCCCCCTTCACCGAACGCTGCATGTCGGTCACTTCCTCGGGACGCTCGTCGATCAGAAGAACGATCAGATAGCATTCCGGATGATTGGTGGTGATCGAGTGGGCAATGTTCTGCAGCAGCACGGTCTTGCCGGTGCGCGGCTGCGCCACGATCAGAGCGCGCTGGCCCTTGCCGAGCGGTGCCACCAGGTCGATGACGCGCGCGGAGATGTCCTTGGAAGTAGGAACCTCCATTTCCATCTTCAGCCGCGAGGTCGGATAGAGCGGCGTCAGATTGTCGAAATGAATCTTATGGCGGATCTTTTCCGGATCGTCGAAATTGATCGTGTTGACCTTGAGCA
The DNA here is from genome assembly GCF_040537815.1 of Mesorhizobium shangrilense. NCBI lineage: Bacteria > Pseudomonadati > Pseudomonadota > Alphaproteobacteria > Hyphomicrobiales > Phyllobacteriaceae > Mesorhizobium > Mesorhizobium shangrilense. The sequence goes on along the minus strand of NZ_JBEWSZ010000001.1, from coordinate 4,940,422 downwards.
GCGCGAAATAGCGCTCGCCCTCTTTCGGACTGCGGATCGGCCCTTCGACCGTGTCGCCGGTCTTCAGCGAAAAGCGCCGGATCTGCGACGGCGAAATGTAGATATCGTCGGGACCCGGCAGATAATTTGCATTGGCCGAACGCAGGAAGCCGAAACCGTCCTGCAGCACTTCGACGACACCGTCGCCGATGATCTCGACATCCTGTGCGGCCAGCTTCTTCAGGATCGCGAACATCAGTTCCTGCTTGCGCATGACGCTGGCGTTCTCGACCTCGAGCGATTCGGCATAAGCGATCAGCTCAGGCGGCTTCTTGTTCTTGAACTCTGCGAGTTTCATTTCCTGCATAGACGGACCTTGAATAGATGGAGTCTGGGTAAGCTTTGGGAAAAAATAGGCGGGATGCGATGAATGCCTGGCGCGGCCGAAAGCAATGAAGGGCGGCGCATGACGGGAAGGAAGGCCCGTCTTTTATCGTCGGTCCGCTGAAAGAGCAAGCTGCCTTTTGCGACCAGACGATGTCAGAACGGCTTGACGATCACCAGGATGACAATCGCTATCATCAGCAATGTGGGGATCTCGTTGACGATCCGCCAGTGCCGCGCCGGTTTTTCGTTGCGATCCCCAGCAAATTTGCGCACGGCGCCGGCCAGATAGCCATGGACCGCGGACAAGAGAAGCACCGCCGCGATCTTCGCGTGCAGCCAACCGCCGTGGAACGCAAAGCCCTTCCAGGCCAGCCACAGCCCGAACACCCAGGTGGCGATCATCGCCGGATTGATGATACCGCGCAGCAGACGGCGCTCCATCACCTTGAACGTTTCCGACTGCACGGAACCCTTCTCTGCATCGGCGTGATAGACCAGCAGCCGCGGCAGATACAGCATTCCCGCCATCCACGAGATGACCGCGATGACATGGATCGCCTTCGCCCACGGATAGAACCCGTCTGGAGCGAAGAAAAACAGCACCGCCGACAAAACGATCAGGACAGTTATCCCAATGACCATGCGTCTCATCGCCTGGCCGGTGCTCGTGTTGTTCATCTCGGCCATCAGCGTGTCGCGCTCCGTACCATCCTCACCATCGCCTCGACATGCGCGATCGGCGTTTCCGGCGTGATGCCGTGGCCTAGGTTGAAGATCAGCGGTCCATTCCCAAGCGACTTCAGGATCGCCTCGACCCCATCCGACAGGGCCCTGCCGCCAGCCACGAGGCGCAAGGGATCGAGATTGCCCTGGACGGCACCCGAGCGCTGCAAATCCCTCGCCGCCGTCAGGGGCACTGTCCAATCGATCCCAAGCCCCGTTACGCCGGTCTTCTCGCGATAGCTCTGGTAGCGAGCACCAGCGCCCTTCGGAAAGCCGATGATGGGGACACCGGGATAAACGGCTCGAACCTGCCTGACGATCTCCGCCACCGGCTCAACGCAAAACAGTTCGAAAGACGCATCGTCGAGCACGCCCGACCATGAATCGAAAATCTGCACCACGTCCGCGCCTGCCTCGATCTGGCGGATCAGATAGGCCGCGGAATGATCGGCGAGCACCTTGAGCAACTGGAGAAAGGCTGCAGGCTCGCGATAGGCGAAAAGCCGCGCCGGCGCCTGGTCCGGCGTTCCATGGCCGGCGATCATGTAGGTCGCCACGGTCCACGGCGCGCCACAGAAACCGATCAGCGTCGTTTCACCGGGCAGTTTTGTCCGCAATCGCCGCACGGTTTCATAAACCGGTTCGAGATTCACGTGAAACGTTTGGCCATCCAGAGCCGCGATTTCAGCCGGCGTGATCGGCGTCAGCAGCGGCCCGCGTCCCTCCTCGAAGCGGACATCGCGGCCAAGCGCATGGGGAACGACAAGGATATCGGAAAACAGGATCGAAGCATCGAAGCCGAAGCGCTCGATAGGCTGCAGCGTGACTTCCACGGCCAGGTCTGGGTTGTAGCAAAGATCGAGGAACGAACCGGCCTGTCTGCGCGTCTCGCGATACTCAGGCAGGTAACGCCCGGCCTGGCGCATCATCCAAAGAGGCGGTGGGAACACCGCTTCGCCTTTCAGGACGTCCAGCATGATCCGGTTTTCGGGCATCGAGCGCTCGCTTCTCCCTGCGTCCCTATAATCAAATATCTTATTTTAAAGAATCTTCTGATTCTAAGAGTCTGTTGGTTGTGGTGGTTGTCACCTGTCCCGCTTTGGCTCGAAAAAGGCCAGCCTCCATATTGTCGCGTATTTCCTTATCCCGCTGGGATGGATCTGGGGAAAGTCCGGCAATCCTCAACGAAGTCAATCTCTTATCGGCAGCGCTGGAGAAATGGTTTTGTGGACAAGGCCAGGCCTTTTGCACCCGTCCCCAAACTTGTCCCCAGCCGCTCGACGAAGCCGACAGAGCAACGAATTGTGGACAAACTGCCATCTGATACAGTCGCCTCCGACCGGCCTGCCTTTTCGCCCCCCTTTATCCACATCCGCCCACAGCCCCAGGTGAACCCTGTGAACAAACCCCAGAGCTTCTTTCATCTGCATCTGATTTCCGATGCGACCGGCGAAACGCTGCTTGCCGCCGGCCGCGCGGCGTCGGCGCAGTACAAGGATGCGCGCGCCATCGAGCACATCTATCCGCTCATCCGCACCGAAAAGCAGGTGGCGAAAGTGTTCGAGGACATTGAGGAAGAACCGGGCATCATCCTCTATACCGTCGTCGACCAAAAGCTCGCCCGCGGCATCGACGAGCGCTGCGCGACCATGGGCCTGCCCTGTGTTTCCGTGCTGGAGCCGGTGCTGACGGTCTTCCAATCCTATCTGGGGACGCCGGCCGGTCGCCGTGTCGGCGCCCAGCATGTTCTCGATGCCGAATATTTTCGCCGTATCGACGCGCTCAACTTCACCATGGAGCATGATGACGGCCAGCTGCCGGCCAATATGGATGATGCCGATATCGTGCTCATCGGCATTTCGCGCACGTCGAAGACGCCGACCAGCATCTATCTCGCCAATCGCGGCATCAAGACCGCCAACATTCCAATCGTGCTCGGCGTGCCCGTCCCCGAAAGCCTGGTCAATGCAAAGGTCCCCTTGATTGTCGGCCTGATCGCCACGGCGGAACGCATTTCGCATGTCCGCCAGAACCGCATCCTGGGCAACAGCAGCGACTACGAGCCAGGCGACTATGTCGACCGCGCCGCCATCACCGAGGAACTCGCCTATGCCCGCCAGATCTGCACGCGGCATGGCTGGCCGATGATCGACGTCAGCCGCCGCTCGATCGAGGAGACGGCGGCGGCCATCGTTGCCCTGCGGGGGAAGACGCGCTAGGCGTGTCGATATTCAGGTGATGCCGGCCTGACCTGAATCTCAACACGCCTAGACGAGTGTCGGAAGTCGGGTACGAAAAATGACCGAGAAAATCATCCTCGCCTCTAGCAGTCCGTTCCGCAGGACGATGCTCGTCAATGCCGGCATCGACGTCGAGGCGGTTCCCGCTGAAGTCGACGAGCGTGCGCTCGAAGCGCCCTTGCAAGGCAGCGGCGTCTCCCCGGAGGACGTTGCCCTAGTGCTGGCCGAGGCCAAGGCCACGGAAGTGAGCGAGCGCAGGCGCGGTGCGCTGGTGCTCGGCTGCGACCAGACGCTGTCGCTCGGCGACGAAGTTTTTCACAAGCCGGCCGACATGGAAGGCGCGCGCCGCCATCTCCTGGCGCTGTCGGGCAAGACCCATCAGCTCAACAGCGCCGCCGTGCTGGTTAGGGATGGCCAGGTGTTGTGGCGTCATGTCGCCATCGCCTCAATGACCATGCGCAAACTCGACCCCGGCTTTATCGGCCGCCATCTCGCCCGTGTCGGCGCCAAGGCGCTGGCCAGCGTCGGCGCCTACCAGATCGAAGGCGAAGGCATCCAGCTGTTCGAAAAGATCGAAGGCGATTACTTCACCATTGTAGGCCTGCCGCTTCTGCCGCTGCTGGCCGAACTGCGCACGCTCGGAGCGATCGATGGCTGAGGCGGCGAAGAAGGCCTTTGTCACCGGCCATCCGATCAAGCATTCGCGCTCGCCGAAGATCCACGGTCACTGGCTGGCCAAACATGGCATCGACGGCAGCTACCAGGCCATTGATGTCGCGCCGCAAGACTTTGCCGAGTTCCTGGCGACGCTTCAGGCAAGCGGTTATCGCGGCGGTAACGTCACCATCCCGCACAAGGAAGCGGCCTTCGCTCTGGTCGACCGCCGCGACCAGGCGGCGGAAGAGATCGGCGCCGTCAACACGCTCTGGTTCGAGGACGGCAAGCTCTGGGGCAGCAATACCGACGCGCATGGCTTTGCCGCCAATCTTGATGAATACGCGCCGGGCTGGGCGAAGAATGGCCCGGCGGTGGTGCTGGGCGCCGGCGGCGCATCCCGTGCTATCATCCATGCGTTGAAGTTGCGCGGGGTCAGCGACATCCGCATCGTCAACCGTACGCTGGCGCGGGCGCAAGACCTGCGGCATCGCTTTGGCGCTGGCATTTCAGCCCATGCCATGGAAGCGACCGACGAGCTGCTTGGCGATGCCGGCCTGCTGATCAACACCACCGCACTCGGCATGCATGGCAATGAAAGCCTGTCCGCCGATCCGACCCGACTGCCGCACCATGCCATCGTTACCGATATCGTCTACGTGCCGCTCGAAACGCCGCTTCTCGCCGCTGCCCGCGCGCGGGGTCTGCACACCGTCGACGGTCTCGGCATGTTGCTGCATCAGGCCGTGCCCGGCTTCGAACGCTGGTTCGGCAAGCGGCCACAGGTCACGGCCGAACTGCGTTCCCTCATCATTGCCGACCTGGTGCCGAAAGCATGATCATTCTCGGCCTCACCGGCTCGATCGGCATGGGCAAGTCGACGACGGCGAAGATGTTCGCCGAGGCCGGCGTGCCCGTTCATGATTCCGACGAGACGGTGCACCGCCTCTATGCCGGCAAGGCGGTGCCGCTGGTCGAGGCCGCCTTCCCCGGAACCACCACCTCCGGTTCGGTTGATCGCACCTTGCTGGCCAGGTATGTGCTGGGCGATGCCGCCGAGCTGAAAAAGCTGGAATCGATCGTCCATCCGCTGGTGCGCGCGGAAGCCGATGCCTTCCTGGCCCGCAGTGCAGCCGCCGGCGGGCCGATCGCCGTCCTCGATATCCCTCTGTTGTTCGAAACCGGCGGGCGCGATCGCGTCGACAAGGTGGTGGTCGTCACCGCGCCGGCCGAAATCCAGCGCGCGCGTGTGCTGGCGCGGCCGGGCATGACGGAGGAAAAGCTGGCGTCGATCCTGGCCAAGCAGGTCCCCGACGCTGACAAACGCAAGCTTGCCGATTTCGTCATCGATACCGGCAAGGGTTTGGACGCTGCCCGCGCGTCGGTGAAGGCGATCATCGCCGAACTCACAGGGGATAAGGCCGGCAGCGCCAGCGGCTGACCTTGCCGTTCGCACTTCGCGTCGCCATCATCAGCGAGAGCACGCTCCAGCAGACTGATTCGATGCGCGAGATCATTTTCGATACGGAAACCACCGGCCTTGATTCCCGCGAGGACCGGGTGATCGAACTGGGCGGCATCGAGCTGGTCAACCGCTTCCCGACCGGCAAGACCTTCCACCATTATATCAACCCGAAGGGTCGCGCGATCCACGCCGAAGCGCAGGCCGTGCATGGCATCAGCGCAGCGGATCTGCAGGGCAAGCCGACATTTGCCGAGATTGCCGAGGAATGGCTGGCCTTCGCTGACGGCGCCAAGCTGATCGCGCACAATGCCACCTTCGACATCGGCTTCCTCAACGTCGAATTGGGCCGGCTGGGTCACCCGGTCATCGACAATGGCCTTGTCGTCGACACGCTGGCGCTGGCGCGCCGCAAGCATCCGATGGGCCCCAATTCGCTCGACGCGCTCTGCCGGCGCTACGGCATCGACAACACAAGGCGCACCAAACACGGCGCCCTGCTTGATTCCGAATTGCTGGCCGAGGTCTATATCGAGCTGATCGGCGGCAAGCAGGCGGCGCTTGTCCTCGACAGTGCAACCGCACCGGCTCAGGGCGGCGAGAATGTACGCCAGATCGAGATCACCATCGGTGCGCGCCCGTCGCCCTTGCCGTCCCGCCTCACCGACGCCGACCGCGTCGCGCACGCCGGCCTGGTCGCGACGCTGGGCGAGAAGGCGCTGTGGTCGCGTATTCTCGGCAACTGAAATCTGTCCCAACAAAAAACCCGGCGCGAGGCCGGGTTTTTCAATTGATCCTGCCGTGGCTGCTTAGCTGACCTGGACCTTGGATGCGGCTGCCTGGTCCTCGGCCAGCTTCTGCTGGAACATCTGCGCGAAATCGATCGGGTCGAGCATCAGCGGCGGGAAGCCGCCATTGCGCGTTGCCTCGGCGATGATCTGTCGGGCGAACGGGAACAGGAGCCGCGGGCATTCGATGAACAGGATCGGCAGCATGTGTTCCTGCGGGAAGCCGCTGATGTTGAAGACGCCGCCATAGACCAGCTCGACGTTGAACAGCACTTCCTGGTCGAAGGAAGCCTTGGCGTTCAACGTCAGGTTGACGTCGAACTGCTTGTCGGACAGCGGATTGGCATTGACGTTGACGTTGATGGCGATGCCGGGAGCCTTGTCGCGGCCGCGCAGTGAATTCGGTGCGCCGGGGCTTTCGAAGGACAGGTCCTTCACATACTGGGCGAGCACGTTGAGCGAAGGCTGCTGCGTCGCGTTGCCGTTACCATTGGCCGCGCCGGTGGGCGCGTTTTCGTTGCTGGCCATAAGCCGTTGTCCTTTTGCCTGGGCAGCCGTGCTGACCGAATTGAAATCGGGCGTTCGCTACCATGGTCGGCATGACAAGACAAGGTTTGCCGCCTTGCCTCTCACGTCGTCATCCCAGGGTCTGCGCCGCGTCGTTCCGCCCCAGGATGACGAAGCGTGCGAAACGCTCTCCCCTAATCGTCCTTGAGGCGGCGCCAGGGGGAGTTGTGGTCGGGCCCGCGCTTGAGGTCGTCCTCGCGCGAATAATCGCCATCGTCGAGGTCGATGACCTGTTCGCGCCGCCGGCCACGAAAGCCGCCGGTGCTGAAATTGGTCGCCAGCACGATGCGGCCCTTGAACAGGCGCCAGGCAAGGTCGCGCACCGGCGGAACGAACAGCAGCAGGCCGAAAATGTCGGTGATGAAGCCGGGAATGATCAGGAGGATCGCCGCCAGCACGATCATGACGCCATGCGCCACCTGCCGGCTCGGATCATGCCCGGCATCCATCTCGGCCCGGACCCGCTTCATGACCCCGAAACCCTGGTGCCTCAGCAGCAAGGCACCGGCGACGCTCGAAGCCAGCACCAATCCGACCGTCGCAAGGGCGCCGATCTGGCGACCGACAACGACGAAGCCTGCGATTTCCAGGAGGGGGAGCACGAGGAAGAACAAAGGGAGGAACGAAATGCGCAAGTGGTGACCGATCGTTTCGATGTTTCGCTGCCTGCGGGCAATCGCCGCTGGCCCTGAGCCCTTTAGATAGGTATGCCTGCCTTTGATTTGAATGATTGCGCCTAGCGTTCTATATGGTTTGAATGTTGAACGCTATGCGACCGCGGCCATTGCTGGGCGAGCGGTCCGGCAAGGGCAGGGATTGATTGGCGGAAGATATGGGATTCTTCGACTTCGGCACCATCTTCTTTCTGATTGCGGCGGTGGTGATTTTTTTCCAGCTGCGCAATGTGCTGGGCCGTCGTACCGGCAATGAGCGGCCGCCCTTCGATCCCTATACGGCTGCCCGCAACGCTGCTGACAAGGATGCCGCCCAGAAACCCGAGAACGTCGTTTCGCTGCCGCGCAAGCGGCTGCCGGGAGAGCCGGCCGGCGACACCTATGCCGCGATCGACGCTTTCGCCAAGCCGGACACCGACCTCAACAAGGGTTTGCGCGCGATCAAGGACAACGACCCGACCTTCGAACCCAAAACCTTCGTCGATGGCGCCAAGATGGCCTATGAGATGATCGTGATGGCTTATGCCGACGGCGATCGCAAGACGCTGAAGAACCTGTTGTCACGCGAGGTCTATGACGGTTTCGTCGCGGCGATTGGCGAGCGCGAGGCCAAGTCGGAAAAGATCCAGTCCTCCTTTGTCGGCATCGACAAGGCCGACATCGTGTCGGCCGAGATGAAGGGTGGCGAGGCCCATGTCACGTTGCGCATCATCAGCGAGCTGATTTCGGCGACGCGCGACAAGGCGGGCGCGGTCATCGATGGCGATCCGGAGACCGTGGCCGAGGTCAAGGATGTCTGGACCTTCGCCCGCGACACGCGCTCGCGCGATCCGAACTGGAAGCTCGTCGCCACCGAGGAAGAAGACTGAACCAGCCACGTCGGCGAGGCTCCCGTGTCGTTGTCGACCCTCTTTTCGGAAAGATCGTTCGAGGATCTGCCGTGCTGGCGCGACGATGACCACCTTGCGGCGTTCACTGCGTTCCGTCGCTCGGCTTTCCACATCCTGGCAAAGCCCTATCGCTCCGGTGCGCTCGGCGTTGATTTCAGCGCCTTCTCCGAAGCTTACGACGAAGCCCGTACCATTTCGCCGCCGAATCGATTGCAGGCGCGAGCCTTCTTCGAGCGCTATTTCGTGCCGGCGACGATAACTGCCGAAGGCGGTGGCCCGGGCCTCGTCACCGGTTTCTATGAGCCGCAGGTCGAGGCTTCAGCGGTAAGAACGAAGCATTTTTCGGTACCGCTGCTGGCTCGCCCCGCCGATCTCGTCGATATCGACGACGCCAACCGGCCTGGGGGCCTGGATCCTTATCTGGCCTTCGGCCGCGAAACGCCCAACGGACCAATCGAATATTTCGATCGCGGCGAAATCGAGCGCGGCGCGGTGGCCGGCCAGCGCCTGGAGATCGCCTGGCTTGCCGACAAGGTCGATGCCTTCTTCGTCCATGTACAGGGTGCGGCGCGGTTGGAGATGACCGATGGCAGGCTTTGCCGTGTCACCTACGCGGCCAAGTCCGGCCAGCGCTTCACCGGTCCTGGCAAGATCCTCAGCGAGATCGGCGAGATTCCGCTGCAGGAGGTGACGATGCAGTCGATCCGCGCCTGGTTCAAGGCGCATCCGGACCGCGTCGACGAAATTCTCTGGCGCAACCGCTCCTACATTTTTTTCTGCGAGGCCGCGGTCGAGGACGTTTCGCTTGGCCCGATCGCCGCCGCCAAGGTGCCGCTGACGCCGGGCCGCTCCGTCGCCGTCGACCGGCTTCTCCATACATTCGGAACGCCATTCTATATCGATGCGCCGTCGCTGCTCGCCTTCGACGGGAAACCGTTCCGGCGCCTGATGATCGCGCAGGATACGGGTTCCGCCATCACCGGTCCCGCCCGGGGCGACTTGTTCGCCGGTTCGGGTGACGCGGCGGGCGAGATCGCCGGCGTCGTCCGTAACGCGGCCGATTTCCATGCGCTGATACCGCGCGCGCTCGTTTCGGGAGCGAATCGATGACGCGGCCCGTTGACAAGTTGAAGGAAGACGACCGGGTTCTGTGGAACCTGGTGGCACGAACGGCAAAACCCTTGAAGGGCCGCGCTGCCGTCGACATACCCTTGGCCGTAGAGGCCAAGCCGGTGCCGCCGCAACAGGTTCCGGCCATCGGCAATCCAGGCGTGGCCTCCAAACCGAAGACGCAGCATGTCTCCCATGCGCTCGACGAACCGACTTTGGACAAGCTTTCCAAGGGTCGGCTGCCGATCGAGGGCCGCGTCGACCTGCACGGCCTGACCCAGGAGGCCGCCTATTCGCTGCTGTTCTCGTTCCTGCACCGTGCCCATGCCGGCGGCGTCCGCTATGTGCTGGTCATCACCGGCAAAGGTTCCTCGTCGGGCGGGGATGGCGTGCTGCGCCGGACGGTCCCGGCATGGTTGTCGACCCCGGCTTTCCGGCCACTCGTCTCGAGCCACGATCATGCCGCGCGCAATCACGGCGGCTCCGGTGCGCTCTATGTGCGGCTGCGGCGCGTGCGTTCATGAGGGCGATGTCGTGACGCCCTTCGGCGAAAAACTGCGCGCGCTGCGACATGAGCGCGGTGTCAGCCAGAAGGACATGGCGGCGGCCATCGGCGTCAGCGCCGCCTATCTTTCAGCCCTGGAACACGGCCGGCGCGGCGCGCCAACCTGGACGCTGATCCAGAAGATCATCGGCTATTTCAATGTTATCTGGGACGAGGCAGAGGAACTCGCGCGGCTAGCCGAAGCCTCGCATCCGCGCGTCAAGCTCGACACGTCGGGCCTTACCCCGGCGGCGACGGAACTCGCCAACCTGCTGGCCGAGAATATCGAAAAACTGGGTGAAGCGGACCTTCACCGCATCACCGCGTCCATCCGCGCCGCGCTGGGCCGGCGATAAGTGCTGCCGACGGCGCCGGCCTATGTCTATTGCACCGCGCCGACCAGCACCTGTTGCCCGCCGCGGATCGAGACCCAGCGGCCGGTGTTGTCGATCGCTTGCCGCTTGAGGAAGCGGTAGCCTGTCTGGTCCCAGACCTTGACCTTGTCGTTCAGATTGTCGAGCACATAGTCGCCCTTGTCGGTGCGCACCGTCAGCACGGCGTGTCCCTCGCCGTCGGGCTTGCGCACCACGGTGATCAGCAGATTGGCAAGCGACACACCCATGCGGCCGAGTTCGCGGCGCTTTTCCAGGACATAGTCTTCGCAGTCGCCGACGCCGTTGTCCGGATAGGCCCAGACCTCGTCCTTGCCGTAGATGTCGAGGTCGCTCATCGGCTTGACAGCGGCGTTGACCTTGGCGGTGACGCTGGTCAGCTTGCGCAAGAGCGCACTGCTCATGGTCGCCGGTGCAAGACTGGCCGGGCGGATCGAGCATTCTCCGGGATGGGCCTTGCAGAAATCGTAATGGCCGACCGGCTGCGATGTAGGCCCGCCCGTGGCCATTGCCCCTTCAGCCACGGCGGGCGCCACCCAGTATACCGAGATTGCCATCCCGGCAGCCGCGTGTATCAGCAGCTTTCGCGCCATGGAAACCATTGTCCCCGCTCGCCCCTGTTTGTTAACGAAACGTTAAGGGCGATTTACAGTCCGTGTCAATTCAGACGTCGGTCCGATTGGTGGCATGGTTACTTGGCTGGGGATGACAGCAGCCGGTCGCGCAACAGCTCCATTCACGGAACTGCAACAACGTTCGACGCCAAGTCGAAGAAGACTTCGCTTACCTCTTGGCGGTGCGCACCAGCTTCGGCTTCACGGCAACGCGGTCCTGGCGGCCGTAACTGGTGATGAAATCGACGATGCGCGGCACGATTTCGGAACGGAAGCGCGAGCCGTTGAAGACACCGTAATGGCCGACGGCCGGCTGCATGTAGTGAGCCTTCTTGTCGGCGGGGATGTTGACGCAGAGATCCTGTGCCGCCTTGGTCTGGCCGAGGCCTGAAATGTCGTCGTTCTCACCCTCGACCGTGAACAGCGCCACGTTGCGGATCGCCGAAGGATCGATCTTCGTGCCGCGATGCGTCATCTCGCCCTTCGGCAAGGCCTGGCGCACAAACACGGTGTCGACGGTTTGCAGGTAGAATTCCGCCGTCAGATCCATCACCGCCAGATATTCGTCGTAGAAGTCGCGGTGCTTTTCGGCATTGTCGCCATCATGCTTCACAAGGTGCATGAAGAAGTCCTTGTGGGCGATGATGTGGCGATCGAGGTTCATGCTCATGAAGCCCGAAAGCTGCAGGAAGCCGGGATAGACCTCGCGGCCGAAGCCGGGCACCGGCCACGGCGCATTCATGATGACATTGTCGCGGAACCAGTCGATGCCCTTTTCCTGCGCCAGCAGGTTGACGGCAGTCGGGTTGCGGCGCGTGTCGATCGGCCCACCCATCAATGTCATCGTCGAGGGCACGAAGGGATCGCCCTTCGTCTCCATCAGGGCCACCGCCGCCAGCACCGGAACCGAGGGCTGGCACACCGCCATGACATGGGTATCGGGACCCAGCGCATGCAGCATGTCGATGACGTAGTCGATATAATCGTCGAGATCGAAGCTACCGTCCGACAGCGGCACCATGCGCGCATCGACCCAGTCGGTGATGTGCACGTCGGCATAGGGCAGCATCGCTTCGACGGTGCCGCGCAGCAGCGTTGCATAGTGGCCGGACATCGGCGCTACGATCAACAGCTTCGGATCCGCCCGGCGTCCTTCGGGAATAGAACGCTCGAAGCGGACCAGATTGCAGAAGGGCCGCGACCAGACGGTCTTTTCGACGACGTCGACGCTTTTCCAGTCGACCACGGTTTTCGTCAGACCGAAATGCGGCTTGCCGTAGCGGCGCGTGGTGCGTTCGAACAGTTCGGCTGTTGCCGCGACCGAGCGGCCCCAGGGCGTGTGCGAAAACGGATTGAGCGGATTGGTGTAGAGCATCCGCACCGCGTCGGCATAGAGCCGGGCCGGCTGCAAGGCCGCATGGTTCATTTCGTAGAGCTGGTAGAACATCGAGAACCCCGCTGCTGCGTGCGACCGAAGGGACGACGGGCAGCGCCGAGCCTTGAATGTCTCGCGGCGAAGTTAACAACTAATTGCTGCGACGCAATACGTTACGTCGGGTAATCACTGCTCGTTCTTTGGTCCAAGGCGTTGAGAATCCGCTTTGAACGGGGGCAGCCGGCTCATTGTGCAGCTGCGAAGTGTCCGGCCGAGGCCGGACACTCAAACCATCAGACACGCGCCATGCAAACGGCGGTCTGGCCCGAACTGATGAAACCCAGCTGATTGGCGGCGCCCTTCGACAGGTCGAGGACACGGCCCTTGATGAAGGGACCGCGGTCGTTGATGCGCACCACGACGCTGCGGCCATTGCTCTTGTTGGTGACCTTCAGCTTGGTGCCAAAGGGCAAGGTGCGGTGGGCGGCCGTCAGTGCCGAGGGGTTCATGCGCTCGCCGGATGCGGTCCTGGAGTGCAGTGAATACCAGGAGGCGCGGCCGCACTGGGCGGCGCCGGCTGAGGCGGATGCACCGCCGACCAACAGGCCAGCAGCTATCGTCACCGCGACAAGCGCGGTCTGGTTCGTTTTCTTCATCTTTGAGGAGGGGCTCCGTTTTTGACAGGCCAATCCGTTAGGTGGCGAATAAGGCATGAAATGCGGCAGTGATCTGGCGGTTCCGTGGCGAGGGCACACGTTTGGAGTCATGGGGAAACAGTCTGTCAGGGATTTTCCCCGAGAAAGTTACGAATCCTTGATGAGTTTCGCGCCGATATTCGGGATGTCTTCGGCCGGATCAGACGTTAATGTGCAAGTAGAGCCAAAGACGGATTGGCAGCTTCCTTTGGCTCTTTCATCGCGGTGCGCGCGCAGCTCACAATCGACTTGAGAAGGAGACTTCGGCAATGAGATTGATCAGAAATCTGCTGGCCTTGATTGTGCTTGCCATCGGCGCGCTCTGGGCGCTGCAGGGCATCGGCCTTGTCGGGGGAAGCTTCATGACCGGCCAGTCGCAATGGCTCTATATCGGCATCGTCACCATGGTGGTCGGCCTGGCGGGCCTGGCATGGGCGAACCGATAGGGAGAGGTGGCGCTGCGAAGCAGCGACGGAGTGGGGGAAGCCGCTCGTTAATCGCGCCGCCGCCGCAACCAACCCCGAATGCCCTGCTTACGACAGCCTATCCAAACAGCTGGTCCAGGATCTTGCCTTCCAGGTGGGCGAGCTCGGATGAACCGCGCCGGCGCGGCCGCGCCACCGGCACCTCCAGGTCCAAAGCGATCCTGCCATCACGGATCACCACAACCCGATCGGCCAGCGCGACAGCCTCGGCCACGTCATGCGTGACCAGCACCGCCGTGAATTTCTGCACGATCCAGATACGTTCCAGAAGCTGTTGCATCTCGATGCGGGTCAGGGCATCGAGCGCGCCCAGCGGTTCGTCGAGCGCCAGGATCTGTGGGTGGCCGACCAGGGCGCGCGCCAGTGCCACGCGCTGCTTCTGGCCACCGGACAGCACCGAAGGCCACTCATCGGCACGGTCGGCGAGGCCGACCTCGCCGAGAATGGCGAGCGCGCGGTCTCGCACCTCGGCCCCGGAGGCGATGCCCGTCAGGCCAACCTCCACATTTCCGACCACGCTGGCCCAGGGCAGCAGACGTGGCTCCTGGAACATGAAGCGCGTGCGGCTGTGCCCTTCTTCTTCCACGCCGAATGCCAGCGATCCGGCCGTGGGCCGGTCAAGTCCGGCCAGCAGCCGCAGCAATGTGCTCTTGCCGCAGCCGCTCTTGCCGATAACGGCGAGGAATTGCCCGACCGGCACCTCCAGATCGATGCCGTCCAGCACCACCTTGTCGCCAAAGCGCTTGCCCGCGCCCTTGAAGGCAAAGGCGCGCTTTCTTTCGACGGCCTGCGTCGGCGGCACTTGTGGCGCGGTGACGAATGAGCGGACGGCGGCGAGGCTGGCGGCAGGCATCGAAAACCCTCACACGTTCTGGAAGGCGGGATGCCAGCTCAGCGACAGCCGCTCGAGCAGGCGGGCAAGGCTGTCGGCGAGCTTGCCGAGCAGCGCGTAGATCACGATCGACAGCACCACGACATCGATCAGCAGGAATTCGCGCGCCTGCATGGCCATGTAGCCAAGGCCTGAACTGGCCGAGACGGTTTCGGCGACGATCAACGTCAGCCACATGATGCCCAGCGCATAGCGCAGGCCGACGAAGATCGCCGGCAGCGCGCCGGGCAGGATCACCCGGAAGAATAGCGCGCGGCGGTCCATGCCGTAAACGCGGCCCATCTCGACCAGCTGCGGGTCGACGCTCTGGATGCCGAGCAGCGTGTTGACGTAGATCGGAAAGAACACGCCGAGCGCCACCAGGAACAGTTTGGCTTCCTCGTCGATTCCGAACCACAGGATGACCAGCGGGATCAGTGCCAGATGCGGGATGTTGCGGATCATCTGTAGCGTGGTGTCGGTCAAGCCGCGGCTCAGCGCCGACAGTCCGTTGGCAAGGCCGAGCGCAAAGCCGATCGAGCCGCCTATGGCGAAACCGGCGAGCGCCCGCGTGGTGCTGACACCGATGTTGCGGATCAGTTCGCCGGACAGCGTCAACCGCCAGAAGGCCTCGGCGACGGCGCTGGGCGCTGGCAACACGTTCGGCGACATGACGCCCGCGCGCGACGCGATCTCCCATCCGGCGACGATCAGCACCGGCAACAGCCAGCCGATGCTGTTCCTGCCGAGGCGCGCGCTGAAGCTCATGACGACGCCTGCAGCCGATGGGCGCCGTGAAAGCCGACGGAGAATTCGTTGGCGATGTCCTCGCGCGTCCTTTGCCGTTTGGTGCCGAGCCCGAGTTTTGGAAACAGCAGCTCGGCGACGCGGTAGGCTTCCTCCAAATGCGGGTAGCCGGAGCCGATGATGGTGTCGATGCCGATCGCCTGATACTCGCGGATGCGCTCCGTGATCTGCTCGGGCGTGCCGACCAGGGCGGTGCCGGCGCCGCCGCGCACCAGGCCGACGCCGGCCCAAAGGTTGGGCGAGACGACCAGCCTGTCGCGGCGACCGCCATGCAGTTCGGCCATGCGGCGCTGGCCGACGGAGTCCATCTGGTTGAGGAAACGCGCCTGCGCATTCTCGATCTGGGCGTCGGTGACGTGGCGGATCAGCCGCTCGGCGGCGCGCCAGGCTTCGTCCTCGGTTTCGCGCACGATGAAATGCAGCCTGATGCCGAAACGCAGGCTACGGCCGCGCCGCGCCGCCTTCTGGCGCGCCGCGGCAATCTTCTCGGCGACCTGCGCCGGCGGCTCGCCCCAGGTCAGGTACATGTCGACCAGATCGGCGGCCAGTTCCTGCCCGGCATCGGACGATCCGCCGAAATAGAGCGGCGGCCGCTCCTGCAGCGGCGGAAGGTCGAGGCGGCCGTTCTCGACACGGTAATATTTGCCGTCGAAATTGACGCGTTCGCCGGATACCAGCGCGCGCCAGATGGTCAGGAATTCATGCGCCTGGGCATAGCGCTCGTCATGCGGCAGGAAGACGCCGTCGCCGGCGAGTTCCGTCGGGTTGCCGCCGACCACGACATTGAGCAGCAGGCGGCCGTTGCTCAGCCGGTCGAGGGCCGCGGTCTGCCGCGCGGCGAAGGTCGGCAGCGTCACGCCTGGCCTGAGCGCGACCAGGAATTTGAGCTTATCGGTCAGCGTCGCGAGCCCGGTGGCGGTGATCCAGGAATCCTCGCAATTCTGCCCGGTCGGCAACAGCACGCCGGGAAAACCGAGCCGGTCGACTGCCTGCGCGATCTCCTTGAAGTAGCCGAACTCGGGCGGGCGCTGCTGCTCCTCCGAGCCGAGATAGGAGCCGTCGCCATGCGTCGGGATGAACCAGAAGAAATCGAGCGGCGCGGTGTTGGCGGGCAGAGTCATGTCGGACCTCCTGGGATTCAGGCGCAAACGGCAAGGCGCGCCGGCGTTTCCGGCGCTGCCTGGTAAAGGATCAGTTGCCCGGTGCCGTCCACACGGCGTCGGAGATCCGGACCGCATTCGGGATCAGGCCGAGCTTGTAGAAGCGGTCGGCGGTTGCCTGCTGGCCGGCGATGATCTCGTCGGTGATCGGGAAGATGCCGAATTTGCTGCGGTTGGCGGCGATCGTCTGTGCGTCGAGCGGCACCCCGGTCACCTCATGCAGGGCGGCGGCCACCTTGTCGCGGTTCTGGTCAGCCCATTTCGCTGCTTCGCCGAGGGCGGCGATGGTCGAGGTGACGACCTCCGGATGCGCCTTGGCGAAATCCTTGTTGGCGATGAAATAGGTGTTCACCTTGAGCACGTCGCTGGAACGCGCCAGAACGCGCGGCTGATAACGCGTCTCGGCGATGGCGAAGAAGGGATCCCAGACGGCCCATGCATCGATCTGGTCGCTGGCGAAGGCGGCGGCCGCATCCGCCGGGCTGAGATAGACCGGTGTGATCTGATCGAAAGGAATGCCTGCCTTTTCCAGCGCCGCGACGAGCAGATTGTGCGCGCTGGTGCCTTTGCCGACGCCGACCCGTTTGCCCTTGAGGTCCGCGACCGACTGGACGGGCGACGCCGGCTTGACGAAGATCGCCTCGCCGTCGCCATTGGAGGGCAGCGCCGCCGCATAGACGATGTTGGCTCCGGCGGATTGGCCGAAGATCGGCGGTGCATCGCCGGTCCAGCCGACATTGACGGCGCCGACATTCAAGGCCTCCACCAGCGGCGGTCCGGCCGAGAATTCGACCCACTTCACCGTGATGCCCTGGTCGCTCAGCGCCTTCTCGATCACCTGCTGCTGCCTGGCGATCACCGGCAGCCCGGTTTTCTGGTAGCCGATGTTGAGCTGTTTCAGCTCCTGCGCCGTGGCGCCGTATGAAAGGCCGATGCTTGCGGCCAGCAGGCCGGCGCCGAAAGCACGTCGCGTCAGATTGAACATGATCCCACTCCTTCAATGCGGAACCAGCGCGGGAAATCTCCCGCCCGGCCGGAACCGGGATAAGGCTAGGTAGGTCTATAAATTTAGTAGAGAAACGATTTTGCTACTTGCCGGGGTCCTTTGGAATTGTTTTCCGCAAAGAGCCTAAGCGAGGCGCAAATCGGGACGGAGCGTCACTGAGACCAATATTGCCATGCCCAGTAGAAGCTCTCGTCGCGCGGCGGCAGGCGGTTGCGCTCGGCATCCCAATGCACTGGCGCCGGCGAGCGGGCCTCGCTGTCGGATGACGGTCTGTCGCTTGGCCTGGGCAGGCGAAGCCAGGCGCCCAGCTGGGCAAACAGCACTGCTGTGGAATGCGTCATTGCCATCTCTCCTGGTTCCGATCAGTCACGTCCCGCCCACGGGACGAGCACGCGCTCGATCCTGCGGATGGTGAATTCGAGCACGAAGGCGATGGCCGCGATCACCAGTATGCCCATCACCACCACGTCGGTGACGAGGAACTGGGCGGCTGACTGGATCATGAAGCCAAGCCCGCGCGTCGCGGCCACCAGTTCGGCGGCGACCAGTGTCGACCAGCCAGCGCCAAGCGCGATGCGCAAGCCCGTCAGGATCGCGGGCAGCGCACTGGGCAGGATGACAAGCCGGATCACCTGCACCCGCGTCGCACCGAGCGAACGGGCCGCATTGACGCGCTCCTGCGAGACGCCGCGAACGCCAGAGGCGGTCGACAGCGCCACCGGCGCCAGCATGGCGATGGCGATCACCAGGATCTTCGACGGCTCGCCGATGCCGAACCAGATGATGACCAGCGGCAGATAGGCGAGCGGCGGAATCGGCCGCAGGAATTCCAGCAGCGGATCGAAGATGCCGCGGCCGATCGTGCTGATGCCGATGGCCAGCCCGACGGGAACACCAACGACGATGGCCGCGATCAGCGCGGCAAACACCCGGCCCAGACTGGCGATGATATGCTGGGCGAGCGTCGCGTCGACGAAGCCGTCGCGGGCCACCACGATGAATTTGTTCCACACGGCAACGGGCGACGGCAGGAACACCGGCGACACCAGCTGCAGGCGGGCGGACAGCGCCCATATGGCCAGCACCGCCAGGATGGTGACGGCGCTGACCATGCGCGCCGAAACACCCCGGCGCGTCGGGCTTGGTCGCGACCATGGCACCGACAGGCCTTCGGCCTCATCGATCTTGTGGCTCGGCCGTTCCGTGTAGGAAGAAATGGTCATGCCGCCTCTCCCTCGAAGATCGCATCGGTCAACTCGCCGCGCGCCGCCGCGAAAGCCGGGTCGGCCTTGATCGCGCGAATGGCTTCGCCGGCCGCGTAACGCCGGCTGAAGCCGGGCTCGAAAGTCCGCACCACGCGACCCGGTCCGGGAGCCAGCACGACGATGCGGGTGGCGAGCACAAGTGCCTCCTCGATGCCATGCGTAACCATCAGCACGCCGACATGGCTTGCGGTCCAGAGGTCGAGCAACGTCGTCTGCATGCGCTCGCGCGTCAGGGCATCGAGCGCGCCAAGCGGTTCGTCGAGCAGCAGGAATTCGGGTTCGGCAGCCAGCGCCCGTGCGAGACCGACGCGCTGGCGCATGCCGCCGGAAAGCTCCCAGATGTGCTTGTCGCCGGCATCGGTGAGCTTCACCAGTGCCAGAAGCTCATCGGCGCGGCGTGCCCGCTCGCGTTGCGGGATGCCGCGCAGCCGCAGCGCGAAGGCGACGTTCTCGCGCGCCGTCAGCCAGGGAAACAACGCATCGTTCTGGAAGACCACGGCCCGGTCCGAGCCCGGCGAGGTGATCGGCTTGCCGTTGATGGCAGCACTCCCGCGCGCCGGCGCGACCAGGCCGGCGGCGACATTGAGCAGCGAGGTCTTTCCACAGCCCGAGCGGCCGACAAGCACGACGAAATCGCCCTTGGCGACATCGATCGACACCCGCTCCACGGCGGGGGCCGCCTGGCCCTCATAATGGACGGAAACTCTGTCAAGCACGAGATGCGGCATCAGGCCCTCGCAGAACATCGGATGGAAATCCACCTGCCCCGGACCACTCCTCGTCGGTGGGTCCGGGGCAGGCAGCACGCGGCGTCAGGGAAGAGAACCGCGCGCGTTCAGTTCGAGGCCAGCGCCTGGGTCACGTATTTCGACGAGACGTATTTCGAGTAATCGGGCAACACGGCGTCGATCTTGCCTTGTTCCTTGAGGAAGGCGGATGCGGCCTCGATCGCCTTGACCGTGCCGCCGCCCAGGAACTTGTCCGATGCCTGCTCCTCGAGCGTCGGGAAGACATAGCCCTTGAGCAACTGCGGCACCTCCTCCAGCTTGGCGCCGGTGACCTTGGCGATCTCCGCGGCTTGTGGCGATGACACCGACCACGCATCCGGCTTGGTGAGGTACTCGGCATAGGCTGCGCCCGTCACCTTGACGAAGTCGCGCACGGCTTCCGGATTCTTCTCGGCAAAGTCGGTCCGTACGATCCAGGCGTCGAAGGTCGGCGCACCCCATGCGGCGACCTGCGAGGAATCCAGTACGACCTTGCCCGTCGTCTTGATCTGGCCGAGCGCCGGGTCCCAGACATAGGCCGCGTCGATGTCGCCGCGCGCGAAGGCAGCCGCGATTTCCGGCGGCCGCAGATTGAGGATCTGCACCGACTTCGGGTCGACATTCTCGTGCTTCAGCGCGGCGAGCAGGCTGTAATGCGTCGTCGAGACGAAGGGCACGGCGACTTTCTTGCCGGCGAGATCGGCGACCTTCTCGACGCCGGCGCCATTGCGGGCGACAAGCGCTTCGGATTCGCCGATCAGGCCGACGACATAAATGGTCTGGATGGGAAGCTCGCGGCTGGCCGCCGCCGCCAGCGGGCTCGACCCGACATAGCCGATATCGACCGAGCCGGAAGCAACGGCGGCAATGACGTCGGCGCCGGAATCGAATTTCCGCCAGTCGATGACAGCCTTCGTCGCCTTTTCATAGGTACCGTCGGCTTGCGGCACTTTCGAGGGTTCGACGACCGTCTGGTAGCCGATGGTGATCTTGAGGTCCTGCGCTTCGGCCGGGCCGAGGAAGGCGGCACCGGCAAATGCCGCCGACGACAGGAGAATGATGCGTCGCGAAATGGTGGGCATGAAAGGCTCCGTGAAAACAGGGAAAACCGGATTGCCCATCCATAGTCGGTTAATTCTATCGCCGTTGTAGAGTTAAATCCTTCTAGTCGAAGCCGGGCCATTGGAAAAAAGTAACCTGTGGCGGGCATTCAAAGCGGATTCGGCGGCCGCCAAGGCGTCTTCGCCCGATCGCCGGCAGACCGGGTATACGCTACTCATGGAGATGCAATGCCTTTCTGCATCGCCGCCCCGACGTCCGCGATCGATGCCGTCGGCAATTTTCCATTCCGATGGCCGATCTGGCAAATTCCTGCCATTTTCCGCAAAGCAATTGAAAACGCTTTCCACGTGTTAGAGGGTAAGTATAGTATTCTTATCGACATAAGGGAATTGGAGAGGACGATGAGCAACAAGCACGCGATCTGCGATCGCCGCGGCACGCATCGGCCTCCGAGCTTACCAGTGCTGATGCAGGTAACCGATGCTCTCAGGGCCTTGGCGCCAAGCGATTGGGCGCTCCGCCGCATTTCTGTGTCCTGGATGGCACAAAGTCCGGTTAAAATGGCCACGACGGCCTGAAAACGAAGCAAAATCAACCTTTCTTGGCTTGTAGACAATGTCGCTAGAATTTATCTATGAAGGTGGGCTGGCCCTGGTGGCGATCCACCGGAGCACCCAGGATTTTGACGCGGATGGCCTTATGCCTTCGCATGACAGAGAAATTTTGATTTCATGCTCACAAAAAAGGGCAAGTACGGCCTCAAGGCGCTCGTTCATCTCGCGCAGCTGCCCGCCGGAGAGCTTGCTTTCGTCAACGACATTGCGGTGGCCAACAATATCCCGAAGAAATTCCTCGATGCCATCCTGGGCGAGTTGCGCAATGCCGGCTTCGTCCAGAGCCGCAAGGGCAAGGATGGCGGCTATCGCCTCGCCCGGCCGGCCGATGAAATCAAGGTCGGCCACGCCGTGCGCGTCCTCGACGGGCCGCTGGCCCCCATTCCCTGCGCCAGCCGCACCCAGTACCAGCGCTGTGAAGACTGCAATGAGGCGACATGCCAAGTCCGACACCTGATGCTGGAAGTGAGGCAGGCAATTGCCGAAGTGCTGGACAACCGCAGCCTCGCCGAGATGCGCGACATCGGGCTCGACGACCTTCCGGTCGCGAGGGGCATCGACGACCTTCCGGTCGCGGTGAAGGTCCAGGCCTGACGCTGGCGCTTCGCACACGGCTGGCATACGCATGACCGGGCGCGCGAACTCCATCATCATCGTCGGCGGCGGCGCCAGTGGCGTCGTGCTGGCCGCGCATCTGTTGAAATCGCCCAATCCCGATCTGCGTGTGACGCTGATCGAGAAACGCCCGCATTTCGGCCAGGGCATCGCCTATTCCACGCTGCTCTCGGCGCATGTGCTCAACGTCGCCGCGACAGGCATGAGCGCCTATGCCGATGATCCCGGCAATTTCTGGCGCTGGCTGCTGGAACGCGGCCTTGCTACGGCGGATCAGGCGCCGGTCTATGCGCCGCGCAGCGTCTATGCCCGCTACCTCGGCGAATTGCTCGACGATCTCGAGACGCGAGAGCAGCAGACCGGGCGGCTTCGACTGATCCGCGAGGAAAGCCGGTCGATCACGCCAACCACGTCCGGCGTCGAGGTGACCCTGGCCAACGGCACCAGCGTCGTCGCGCATCTGGCCATTCTGGCAACCGGCCATGACGAGATGCCAGCCCAGGGGCACGCCATAAGGATGGGGTCGGAAGCCGATACCGCGCTTCCCCCCGAAGCCAGCGTCATGGTGCTGGGCACGGGCCTGAGCATGGTCGACGCATTCCTGGCGCTCGAGCAGCGTGGCCATCGCGGCGACATCATCGCGGTGTCCAGGCGCGGCCTGCTGCCGTCGCCGCATCGCAAGGGCAACCCGATCAAGCTCGACGTCGCCGACATTCCCCTGGGCACCCAGCTTTCCTACTTCGTCGGATGGTTCCGCGACCTGATCCGGGAGAACCAGAAGGCAGGCAGGGACTGGCGCGACGTCGTCGACGGATTGCGGCCGTTCAACCAGAAGATCTGGCAGAATTGGCCCGCGTCCGCCAAGCGCCGCTTTGTCGAACACACCAAGGCCTGGTGGGATATCCACCGGCATCGCATGGCGCCGGAAGTCTACGCCCGGGTGACCGAAGCCGTGCAATCCGGCCGCATTCGGCTTGTCGCTGGCCGTGTGGTCGGCATAGAGGCTGATGACCAGTTCGCGGTACAGGTCCAGTCGCGCCACACCCAGCGCCTGGAAACATTCGAGGTGGCCCGCATCTACGATTGCAGCGGCATCGTCCGGGACATCTCGACCTCGTCGAACAGTGTGGTGCGCTCGCTGGTCGACCGTAGGCTGGCGCGGCCTGACCCCATGAGGATCGGTCTCGATGTGTCAGCCAATTGCGAAATCATTGCCGGCGACGGCGCGGTATCCAAAAAGATCCTCGCCGTCGGCCCGCTGACGCGCGGCACGTTCTTCGAGATCGACGCCATTCCGGACATTCGTGTTCAATGCGCCAGGCTGAGCAAGCAGCTGCTGGGCTAATTTAGAGTTGTTGCTGAGATCGGCGCTGCCCCGCGGCCTTGCAGCGATTTGCCCAAAACGCGATTCTGGAATTTCATTCCGCATCTGGCCGGTTGATTGGCACGATCTATCTTCTTTCCCGCGACAAACGGCTGGAAAAGAGGATAGGCTGCCGCTCTGCCCCGAGGCGGCTGCTTGACCATGGAGCATCGAGCATGAGCGAGCACAAGTCAGCCGCACCCGACAGCGCATTCACCCGCCTGCGTCCGCCCTACAAGTCGGTTCTCGACCTGATCGGCCAGACGCCGGTGGTCGAGCTGACCAAATTCGACACTGGAAGATGCCGGCTGTTCATCAAGCTCGAAAGCCAGAATCCCGGCGGGTCGATCAAGGATCGCATCGCGCTGTCGATGATTGCCGCCGCCGAGAGGGAGGGCAAGCTGCGGCGTGGCGGCACCATCGTCGAGGCGACGGCCGGCAATACCGGGCTCGGCCTCGCCCAGGTCGGCATCCCCAAGGGCTACCGCATTGTGCTGGTCGTGCCCGACAAGATGTCGCGCGAAAAAATCCAGCATCTGCGCGCGCTCGGCGCCGAGGTGCGTATGACCCGCTCCGATGTCGGCAAGGGCCATGCCGAATACTATCAGGACATGGCCGAGAAGATCGCGGCGGAAGTGCCCGGCGCCTTCTATGCCAACCAGTTCGCCAACCCGGCCAATCCGCTGGCGCATGAGACCACCACCGGTCCCGAGATATTCTCGCAGCTTGATGGCGACGTCGATGCGGTGGTCGTCGGCGTCGGCTCGGGCGGCACGCTGACCGGGCTTGGCCGCTACTTCGCCAAAGTGTCGCCCAAGACCGAAATGGTGCTGGCCGATCCCGTGGGCTCGGTGCTGGCGCCGCTGATCAAGACCGGCAAGATGGAAGAGGCCGGCAGCTGGACCGTGGAAGGCATCGGCGAGGATTTCGTGCCGCCCAATGCCGACCTGTCGCTGGTCAAGAAGGCCTATGCCATCCCCGACAAGCAGAGCATGCTGGCGGTGCGCGACCTCCTGTCGAAGGAAGGTATTCTCGCCGGCTCGTCCTCGGGCACGCTGCTGTCCGCCGCCCTGCGCTATTGCCGTGAGCAGACGGTGCCAAAGCGCGTCGTCACCTTCGTCTGCGACAGCGGCAACAAATATCTGTCAAAGGTGTTCGACGATTTCTGGCTGGCCGAGCAAGGCCTTGCCGAGCAGGAGCAGCATGGCGATCTGCGCGACCTGGTGATGCGCTCGCATCGCACCGGCGATACGGTATCCGTGGGTCCAGACGAAAGCCTGCTCAACGCCTATGGCCGCATGCGCCGCTCGGATGTCTCGCAATTGCCGGTGCTGGAAAATGGCAAGCTTATCGGCATCGTCGACGAAAGCGACATCCTGGCGAAGGTCGACGGCCCCCATGACGGCCGCTGGGAGCGCTTCAACGGCCCGGTGCGCACGGCGATGACCTCCAACCTACACACGCTGCAGGCCAGCCAGACGCTGGACGCGCTACTGCCGGTGTTCGACCGCAACGAGGTCGCCATCATCTTCGACGGCGACGAGTTCGTCGGCCTGATAACCCGCATCGACCTGATCAACCATTTGAGGCGCGCACGATGACCATCAACGTATCTGGCAAGAACCGCCTGGCCTTTTCCACCCGCACCATCCATGGCGGCCAGAGCCACGACCCGTTGACCGGCGCGGTGATGGTGCCGATCTATGCCACCTCGACCTATGCCCAGCAGTCGCCCGGCGTGCACAAGGGCTTTGAATATGCCCGCAGCCAGAACCCGACCCGCTTTGCCTTCGAACGCGCCGTGGCCGATCTCGAAAGCGGCACGGCAGCCTTCGCCTTCGCGTCCGGCCTGGCGGCGATCTCGACGGTGCTGGAGCTGCTCGATTCCGGCGCCCATATCGTCGCCACCGACGACATCTATGGCGGCTCCTTCCGCCTGATGGAGCGGGTACGAAAACGCTCGGCCAATCTGCAGGTCAGCTTTGTCGATTTCACCGACCTTGCCGCCGTCGAGGCGGCGATCCGACCGGACACGAAACTGCTCTGGGTCGAGACGCCGACCAACCCGCTGCTGCGCATCGTCGACCTCGAAGGTGTCGCCGCCCTTGCCAAGCGCAAGGGAGTGCTCACGGTCGCCGACAACACTTTCTGCAGCCCCTATATCCAGCGCCCACTGGAGCTCGGCATCGACATCGTCGTCCATTCGACGACGAAGTATCTCAACGGCCATTCCGACATGGTCGGCGGCGTCGCCGTGGTCGGCGACAACAAGGACCTCGCCGCCCAGCTGAAATTCCTGCAGAACGCCATCGGCGCCATTTCCGGCCCGTTCGACAGTTTTCTGGCGCTGCGTGGTTTGAAGACGCTGGCGCTGCGCATGGAGCGCCATTCCGCCAACGGCCTCAAGATCGCGCAGTGGTTGGAAACCCGCAAGGACGTGCGCCGCGTCATCTATCCCGGCCTCGCCAGCCACCCGCAGCACGCCATCGCCGTCCAGCAGATGCATGCCTTCGGCGGCATGATCACGGCCGTGCTCGATCGCGACCTCGCCGGCACGAAACGCTTCCTCGAGCGGACGCAGCTGTTCACCCTGGCCGAAAGCCTGGGTGGCGTGGAAAGCCTGATCGAGCATCCCGCGCTGATGACGCATGGGTCGATCCCGGCCGAGAAGCGGGCGGAGATCGGTATATCGGATGCGCTGGTGCGCTTGTCCGCGGGCATCGAGGACGGCGATGATCTGATTGCGGATCTGGAGCAGGCGCTGGGGGGATAGGGGACCGCGGCGTTCCCATTGGGCGAGCCAATCTCGAAAGCCAGCGCCGCCCCTCACCTGCCAGCCGGCATCCTCTCCCCGTAAACGGAGCGAGGGACGCTGTCGTCGCCGGTTTCGCCAATCGCCGGCGGCAGCGGTTGGCCCCTTTCGCCCCGTTTACGGGGAGAAATGCCCGGCAGGGCAATGAGGGACAGCGCTGACGTCTCATGGTAATGGACCGACCATCGGCGCTGTTGACCCCGGACGCCAATCGCCCGAATTGTAGCGCCCATGCCCACGTGCGAACCACCAAAGCCCACGGAAACTCCCATCACCTTCGCCATACTGGTGTTCCCCGGTTTCCCAATGATGGCGTTCAGTTCCGTCATCGAGCCGCTGCGCGCCGCCAACATCCTGGCGAAACGGCAGTGCTATCGCTGGATCATCGTCGGGGCGACGCAAGGCCCGGTCGAGGCCTCGAACGGCGTCGTCATCCAGCCGGGCTTTTATGCCGAGGATGCGCCGAAGGTCGATCGCATCGTCGTCTGCTCCGGGGGTGACGCCGATCATCTCGTTGCCGAGGATGCCGCAAGCTGGATCCGTCGGAGCCTGCGGGGCGGCGCCCATATCGGCGCGGTGGCGGATGCCGCCTTCTTCCTCGCCCGCGCCGGCCTGCTCGACGGCCATGCCTGCACCTTGCACTGGACCAGCCAGGCGGCCTTCACCGAGGCCTTCCCCAACATCGAGCTGCGGCGCGACCTCTATGTCATCGACCGCAAGCGTTTTACTTCGGCTGGCGGGGTCGGCAGCCTCGACATGATGCTGGAGATCATCACCCGCGACTATGGCGCCGAGCTTGCCGCCGGCGTCGCCGAATGGTTCGTGCACAGCCAGTTGCGGTCGAGTGTCGACCGCAAGCTGATGCCGCTGCGCCTGCGCACCGGCGTCCAGAACGAACTGGTACTGTCGGCCATCGCCATCATGGAGGACGCGGTGGAGGAGCGGCTGGGCATGGCGGAACTGACCGCGCGGCTCGGCGTCTCCTCCGACAAGCTCGAACGCTCCTTTCGTTCCGAACTCGCCATCTCGCCCAATGGCTATTACCGGCGGCTCAGGCTGAAACGCGCCGCCGATCTGCTGGCGCATTCGACGCTCGCCGTGCGCGACGTGGCGCTGGCCTGCGGCTTCGCCTCGATGTCGAGTTTCGCGCGGGCGTTTCGCGAGGAGCATGGGCACCCGCCGAAACTGGCGCGAAGGCATTAGAGCCAGCACTTTATAAGGACCCCCTCTTCTCCCCGCTGGGGAGAAGAGGGGGTCCGAAGGACGGGCAAGACACGTGGCTCGCCCCGGAATGGTCAGCCGAGCGAAGCGGAGGCTGGGGCAGCGCCATACGTTGCAGGTCCAGCGGCATCCTGCACAACATACGCGGTTTTCCGCACAATCCTTCCGCCGCTCCTGCGCCATGGTCAGCGCTCAAAACCCACCCAAGGCCAGGCACCCATGAGCATCGTCGTATTCGAACCCGACAGCACCGAAGACGTGGACTTCAAGGACCGCATGCGCCACCCCGCCGCCGCCGATCCGGCCGGCGGCATGTGGCTGTCCGACACCGAGCCGTCCTTCATCGATGCCGACGCGCTGCGCAAGGGACGGCTGGCAAAACTGCGCGGCTGGATGCGCGAGGCCGGCTATGGTGGCGTCGTGCTGTTCGACCCCTACAACCAGCGCTACGCCACCGGCTCGCGCAACATGTTCGGCTATTTCCTGCGCAACTCCACCCGCTATTTCTTTATCCCGACCGTTGGGCCGATCGTGCTGTTCGAATACCCGCAGAGCTATCATGTCTCGATGGTGCTCGACACGATCGACGAAGCGCGTCCCTCCAAGCTCGTCTGGTCGTCGGTCTCTGGCCGCGACGATGAAACCGCCGGTCCCTTCGCCGACGAGATCGCCGAGCTCCTGAAGAAGCATGGCGGCGGCTCGATGAAGCTCGGCCTCGACCGCTGCAGCCATCTGCAGGCGCTGGCCCTGGAAAAGCGCGGCTGCGAGGTGCGGGATTGCCAGGGTGAGATCCTGGCTGTGCGCGCCGTGAAGACGCCCGAGGAAGTCAAATGCCTGCAGGTGTCGATGGCCGGCGCCGAGGCCGCCGTCTATGCGGTGCGCGAGGCGATCAAGCCCGGCGTCTCCGAAAACGACCTGTTCGCCATCATGTATGGCGAGGTCATTCGCCAGGGCGGCGAGTTCATCGAGACCAGGCTGCTCACCTCCGGCCAGCGCACCAATCCGTGGTTCAACGAGGCCAGCGGCCGCAAGATCCGGCCGGGCGAACTGCTGGCGCTCGATACCGACACGATCGGCTGCTACGGCTATTATTCCGATTTTTCGCGCACCTTCCGCTGCGGCCCGGGCAAGCCGACCGACTACCAGAAGTCGCTCTACCGCATGGCGCACGACCAGGTTCAGCACAACATTTCGATCGTCAAGCCCGGCATGGCTTTTCGCGAGATCGCCGAGAAGGCGTGGAAAATCCCGGACCGTTTTGTCGACCAGCGCTACACCTCGGTCATGCATGGCGTCGGCATGCATGGCGAAACACCGTTCATCGCGCATGCCATGGACTACGCGACCTATGGCCGCGACGGCCATATCGTGCCAGGCATGGTGGTGAGCGTGGAAAGCTATATCGGCGAGAAGGGCGGCCGCGAGGGCGTCAAGCTGGAGGACGAGATCCTGATCACCGACACCGGCACCGAACTTCTGTCGCGTTTTCCCTATGAGGATGAGTTTCTGGAGAAACAGCTTTGATGCTGGTTTCGCATCTTTTGACGACTGGCGCGAACGCCCATCCCTTCGTCATCCCAGGGCGAAGCAAGGAGCGCAGCGACGCGGCGCGGACCCTGGTATCCATGCCGCGACTTCAGCGCGCCGCAACGGTGCAAGTTCTGCCCTGCTGCACTCCTCGGCCAAGGTCACGGCATGGATCCCAGGGTCTCCGCGACGGAGCTTCGCTCCTGCTTCGCCCTGGGATGACGAAGGTGGGGGTGCTTCGGCCGATCACCGCTGCTTGCACCAGTTCGCAGAAGGGGGCGACGTCGGCGTTTGACCAAGCAAGGCCGTCCATCCATGACGAAGCCAAGACCCTAGGCGCAGCATGAAAAGCCCCATCTCCATCAAGCGCGGCACGGTGGCCGCTGTCTTCATCGACCTGCAGGAAGAGCACCGGCAGGACCCGCGCTATCTGGTCGAAGGCTTTGCCGGCGTCCTCGCCAACGTCAGGCGTCTGCAGGCGGCGGCGCGGCAATACCATGTGCCGCTCTACCACTGGGCCTACATCGTCGATCTCGACAAGCAGGACCGGCCGTTTCATCCGCTCGATGCCGACGGCAAGTCGGCCTTCTCCGACAAGAGCGATCCGCTGACCGCGATCTGCCATGAGGTGGCGCCCGCCGATGGCGAGGCGCTGCTGATCAAGGCCGAGGCCAGTGCCTTCCGTTCGGGTCCGGCGACCGGCGATCTCAGATCCGCCGGCATCGAATGGCTGGTCGTCGCCGGCGTGTGGACCGAGGCCTGCATCGACGCGTCGGTCAAGGACGCGGTGGCAGGGGGATTTCGCGTGCTGCTGGTCAAGGATGCCTGCGGCAGCGGCAGCGCGGCCATGCACCAGACCGGCATCCTCAACCTCGCCAACCGGCTCTATGGCGGCGCGGTCGTCGATACCGACGCCGCCTGCCGGTTGCTCGCCGGCGAGACGGTCACCGCCTGGCAGGTCGAGGGCTCGGTGCCGCTGCGCTTCACCTTCGACAACGCGGCCCGGCTCTACGCGGAGCTGTAATGGCGCCCAAAGGCATGCCCCCAGCCCAAAATGTGCAGCGGGACAACCCCATGCCCAGGCAAGGAGCCGAGCAGACTGAAATGACCAGTCGCGGCAAATATCAGACGCGGCTCGACCCAAGCCTGTGGGCCTATATCGATGCGGTCAACGCCTGGTATCCGCCCGAGGTCATCGGCCTGCCCATCGACAAGCAGCGCGCGGTCTATGACAAGATGTGCCGGGCCTTCCACCGGGGGCCGCCGTCCGGGCTGAGGGCCAGCGACGGTCTGATCGCCGCTGCCGGCCGCGACATCCCGGTCAGGCGCTACCAGCTGGCCGACAGGGCGACCCCAGCGCTTGTCGTCTACTATCATGGCGGCGGCTTCATCCTCGGCGGGCTCGACAGCCATGACGACATCTGCGCCGAGCTCTGCGCGGGCACCGGCTTCGACGTACTGTCGGTCGACTACCGGCTGGCGCCCGAGCATCTCCACCCCGCCGCCTTCTACGACGCGGTTGCCGCTTTCGAATGGGCGGCGACAACCGGCCTGCCGGTGGTGCTGTGCGGCGAAAGCGCCGGCGGCAATCTCGCGGCCGCGGTGGCGCAAGCGACGCGCCGCCACCCGCGCGCCGCGATCGGCCAGGTGCTGATCTATCCTGGCCTCGGCGGTGACGAGACCGCCGGCTCCTATATCGAGCACGCCGACGCGCCGCTGCTGTCGGTGCACGACATCGCCTTCTACAGCGATGTCCGCTCGGCCAAGCGGCAATCACCGGCTGACCCGTCCTTCTCGCCGCTGCGCGACAGCGATTTCTCCGGCCTGCCGCCGACCGTGATCATCACGGCCGAATGTGACCCACTGTCGTCGGATGGAGAAGCCTACCGCGACGGCATCCTGGCCGCCGACGGCAAGGCGTGGTGGCACGAGGAGAAACGCCTCGTGCACTCCTTCCTGCGCGCCCGCACCACGGTGCCGGCCGCGGCGGATGCTTTTGCGCGGATCGTTGCGGCGGTCGGTGCGCTGGGCCGGGGTGATTGGCCGTATTGAGGCGCATCGGCGGAGCGCCAATCTCCCCCCTTGAGGGGGAGATGCCCGGCAGGGCAGAGGGGGTCCCCGCGCGTGAAGCGCCAGCATCATCTTTTGAAGGCAGGACGTCTGAAGGTAGGGCGTCGCGTCCAGTCGTGCCGACCCCCTCTGTCGCCTTCGGCGACATCTCCCCCTCGAGGGGGGAGATCGGCGCCACGCCGATTGGCCCTGCGGAGCACCGCACAACTCCTGCGGATTCCCGAACACTCCCCAACGTCACCCCGCCCTATCATTCGCCCATCAGGCAATGGCGTCCCGGCGGTCGCGTCCGCCCCGCCCAACAACAGGGGAACGACGATGAAGTTCATGCTGACCGACCGCAAACTGCACCCGCAAGCCAAACCCGTCGCCGAGGATTTCAGGAAAGGCGGCATCAACCGCCGCGAATATTTCGCTCTGATGGCCGGCCTCGGCGTCAGCGCCGCCGGCGCGCTGGCGCTCGGCGGCCTCGCCCCCACCCCTGCCCGCGCGGCCGAACCCAAGCGTGGCGGCGTGCTGCGTGTTGCCATGAACGTCAAGGGTTTCAAGGACCCGCGCACCTTCGACGGCGTGGAAATGTCCAATGTCGCGCGCCACTGCAACGAATATCTGGTGCGCTGGAACACCGACTTCACCTTCGAGCCCTGGTTGCTGGAAAAGTGGGAGATGAGCGACGACGCCAAGACGCTCACGCTGCATGTGCGCAAGGGCGTCACCTGGTCGAACGGCGACACCTTCAACGCCGACGATGTCGTGCACAATCTCACCCGCTGGTGCGAGGCCGGCGTCGCCGGCAATTCGGTCGCCGCGCGCATGGGCGCGCTGGTCAATGCCGACACCAAGAAGGTGGTCGATGGCGGCATCCAGAAGGTCGACGACTTCACCATAAAGCTCAATTTGCCGAAGCCCGACATTTCGCTGGTCGCCGGCATGGCCGACTATCCGGCGCTGATCATGCACCGCTCCTATGAAGGCGACGGCGACCCCAGGAAGGCGCTGGCCATCACCACCGGCCCCTGCGAACTGGTCAGCTGGGACGCCGAGACGGGCGCCGAGGTGAAGCGCAAGGACAAGCCCTGGTGGAAGGGCGCGTTCTGGCTCGACGGCATCAAATGGGTCGATTACGGCTCCGACCCCAACGCCATGCTGTCGGCCTTCGAATCCGGCGAGATCGACACCGACCACGAAACCGCCTCCGATGCGGTGTCGCAGACCGGGAAGATGGGGCTGAAGAATTCCGAGATCGCCACCGGCTCCACCATCGTCGCCCGCTTCAATGTCGGCAACGCGCCCTATGACGACGTCAAGCTGCGCCGCGCCGCCCAGCTCGCCGTCGACAATTCCGCCGTGCTGAAGCTTGGCCTCGATGGTCGCGGAAAACCCGCCGACAACCACCATGTCGGCCCCATGCACCCCGAATATGCCGATATCGGCCCGGCCAAGCGCGATGTGGACGAGGCCAAGAAGCTGCTGGCCGCCTCCGGCAAGGCCGACCACGAATACGACCTCATCTCGGTCGATGTCGAATGGCAGAAGAGCACAGCCGACGCCATATCGGCGCAGATGCGCGAGGCCGGCCTCAAGATCAAGCGCACCGTGCTGCCCGCCGCCACCTTCTGGAACGACTGGAGCAAATACCCTTTCTCCTGCACCGAATGGCTGGGCCGCCCGCTCGGTGTCCAGGTGCTGGCGCTCGCATACAAATCCGGCGCCGCCTGGAACGAAAGCGCCTACGCCAACAAGGAGTTCGACGCGCTGCTCGACAAGGCGCTGGCCATGCCCGACGCCGTCCACCGCAAGGAGATCATGGCCAAGATCGAACAGAATCTGCGCGACTCCGGCATCATCATCCAGCCCTACTGGCGCTCCGTCTACCGCACCTACCGCAAGGGCGTCGAAGGCTGCGAACAGCACCAGGCGCTGGAGCAGCATTTCGAGAAGGTTTGGATTGAGGGGTGAGGTGCCTTGGAGCCGGCTGACGCTCATTGCGGAAGTCTGCGCCGCCCCTCATTGCCCTGCCGGGCATTTCTCCCCGTATAGTGACCGGGAGAAAATAGCTGGCCGCAGCGCCGGCTCCTTTTCTTGGGACAGAGACAAGTGGCGAAACCGGCGATGACAGCGCCCTCTCCCCGTCCCCATACGGGGAGAGGATGCCGGCAGGCAGGTGAGGGGCAGCGCCGACGCCCGTCTTTTCCCTCTCCCCTCATGGAAGAGGCAAGACGCCTCTACCGCCCCACCCTCACATACGGCGCCAAC
Organism: Mesorhizobium shangrilense; assembly: GCF_040537815.1. Classification (NCBI taxonomy): domain Bacteria; kingdom Pseudomonadati; phylum Pseudomonadota; class Alphaproteobacteria; order Hyphomicrobiales; family Phyllobacteriaceae; genus Mesorhizobium; species Mesorhizobium shangrilense. The sequence continues at coordinate 4,907,427 of NZ_JBEWSZ010000001.1, read as the reverse complement.
TGGTGGATCGCCGCCATCATGTCGGCGCCGCTCATGTCGAGCGACGAGACCTCCATGTGCACGGTGTTCCCACCGAAGGGCAGGAAGCGGGCGAGCGCATTGGCGGGCGCGTGGCGGATCGCATCGGGCGGCGGCCCCGTCAGTTCGAAGCTGAGCATCGACGAACCCTGGCCGGAAACGAGGCGCACGCTGCGCACTGTCCGCCAGGGCACCAGCACGTCGCCGCCGCGCCGGTCGCGAAAACCGTGCTCGTCAAGCACGACCTGCGCGCTGGTGTCGAAGGCGCCGTGCGCGATGAAGAAACCGAACCCCAGGCAGCCAAGCGCCACCACCGCCACCAGCAGCACGCCCCCAACCGGAGCGCCCGAAGCCAGCCCCATCAGCGCGAAGACGCCGAAAATCCCTGAGATCAGGAATGGCCCGACTGCCGGAAAGATCTTTCCGGTGGCGCTGTTATGGAGTTCGACGGACGCGGACATGGGCGCATGGACCGGTTCACCGTGCGGGCTTCAGCAGCGTCCAGATCCAGCCGATGAAGGTGAGGACCAGGAACGGATAGCCGGCGGCGGGCAAAGGCGACGAGGTCGGCAGCAGGGGAGCGCCCCATATGATCATGCAAGCCGAGACGACAAACAGCACGGCGGCCACAACAGCGGTGAGCCGCATCCACAGGGCAAACGTTTTCGGCACGCTGACCATGACCAGTGCGGCCGCCCAAAGCGTGATGCCGCCGACATAGGAAGGCACGCTGGCCTCCAGCCCCGCCGCATTGCCGGCCATCAGCAGGCTCTCGCCGGCGAGAAAGGTCAAGAATCCGGCGGCCACGCAATCGTTCCCCAGCCGCTGGTATTTCATCGTCAGCAGCGCGGTCGCCACCACGAGTGCCACGCCGTCGATCGTCCAGAGTGTTTCGCGCAGCGGAGCGCTGGCAACGAAGGTGCCGGCAAGGCCGAAAGCGCCACCGATGGCGAGGCCGGTTGCTGCGAAGGTGTCGAGAGGGGTGGTGGAACGCATTTGAGATCTCCCCCAAGCCGTGAAGAGGATACTCCAAGGCGGGGTGTTCTCAAAGGGCGGTCCGCTATTCAGAGTGCGTGTGTTGACCGGCGAAGCGGATGGTGTCGGGCTTCGCCAGGTCAGTTCGAAATTGACCGTCGCCGCATGCCGCGTACTTTCTGTAGCCCCATCGCGCCGGGCATCCTAATGAGATATCTCGCCGCTTGAGACCGCATACGACAGACGTTGGAAAAACTGGAGAGAATTAACCCCGGACGCACTGTAAATCAATTCGTCCACATTCGTAACGAACTCTATTCCCAGAAATGGGTTGATAAGCCTGAGCTCTCGAAATCTCGCCCCATCCTCGAAATATTTCAAAGCAGAATAAACAATAACTTGTCTAATGTCGTGACTTCTGAAATTTCTTGAAACATACTTCATCTCAATCAGACAGTCATCGTCCTCGAAGTCTCCGCTACAAGACGATATCAAGCCATGTCCTTTGAATTGGGGAATCCGTATACGTGCTGGGCTAGAGGCAGGGCGATCAAAATACCGTGTAAGCCAATCGGCAAGGCGATTAATCTCAATATCTTCGCTGTCGTCACAGTAAAATTCGCCGTATTCACCCTCTACGCTGCCATCGCTCAAATATTTTGCCGCCTCTAGCAAAGCTTCCTCAAGCAGGATCGCTCTTTCGCTGCCTGGTTTTTCCCAGATTTTGAAGAAAAGTCGTCGGCCGGACTCGCTAATCAGGTCCCGCCTACTGGCAGCGTTGCGCGAACGAACAGGATCCGAAATCCGACTGTATCCCAGATTAACGGATCGAGTCACTGGTTCCAAATTAGGCAACGTCTCCCGCCAAAAGTTTGAGAATTGATTGGCAAACGTCTTCTCGCTGATCATAGTCGCTACAGCGGTATTTGGAGACTTGGCTTCTCGGAACGCCAATCTCTGACAATTTTTTCAAATGGGTCGAAGCGGCTCTTTGCATGGTCGCGCCAGTGCGCACCCTCGTCCACCATTGAGTACGATGCAAGTATCAAGGCCCTTCTTTGCCACCCCGAAATCGCTACGAAGTTGGCCTTGAACATAGACCACCAAGCAAAATTCCCCCAATTTGCGAATATCAAAATAATGTCACGTCTAATGAGATCGGAATTTTCAGTTTCGAAGCATTTGTGCAAATAATTAGTGTTATTTATGCTATTTTGTTTAGAGATGATGCGATTGGCGTAAGCGATATGCATCTCAACATTCATCACCTCGTGCTTGGAGTCGTAAAGATCGATTATCTTACTTGTAACGGAAGTTTTGGCCGCGTCATCCATGCCGTCAAACATCCCATAGATAGTTTGAAAAACTGATGTAGCAATCGGGAAAAGAGAATCCATGTTGTCAAGCATAGAAAGCGAAGCCCCATGCCTCGTAGCCGAACCGGAGTATTTTAGTGCCTCCACTATTTTCCGAGCGGTCGGTATATGCACGCGTGTCTGCGATAATTGCTCATTAAGCAGAGAAACGATGTCAATTTTCTCTAGCTCGTCCTTCAGCGCATCATACTGCTCCTGGGCGTTTGGTGCGTAGGGGTCAAATCGCAAAGTCAAAGACATTAGTCGCTGCGTCGGCGAACGGCCGTCGCCCTGCTCCCCGATCGAGGGCGACATAACATTCTTGAATTCTGCAGAAGGAAGTATGCGAGTCTTTGATTTCTGTAAGGTCAAACCCTCGTTGTCGAGGGCCTTGTATATCTGAACGATGACATCATGCGCTTCTCGTCTCGTTTGGCAGAATACATGGTAGTCGTCGGCATACCGAAAGAACCGTATTCCGGAGCTAAAGAGATATTGATCCGAGTTGTTCAGAGCCAGCTCAGAAAGTATCCGAGCGGCGGGGCCGCCTATGGGGAGTCCTGCCGATCTAGTGCCGGTAAATAATTTCAGGTACTCAAGTATTATTACTCTTACGTCATTGGGGCAATTGATCAGACGTAGGCTATTGTCGAGTTTGTGATGGCTTATCCGCGAGTAACAGTCGGCTATGTCGCATGTTACCACGTATTCACAGTTCGCGGCTTCGTTGTAAGAGTTCTTTATGAAGTCTTGCCAAGAGATATCGCGGCGGAACAAATCTCCAGATAGGTAGGTTTCTTTGTTCAATCGATACGAGAATACCCGCTCTATGCCGAGCCTGCTATCCTCAATGGAACCTGCGATTGAAAGGACGCATCCTAATAGGAAAGCATTCCAGACGGGATCAAGCTGAGATGCCCATCTAAACCCAGCATGATTAATAGCCACGAGAGATCGTATGTCATTGGGTGGATTCTGCGAGAATGCTTCCGCGAACGTCGACTTGACGTTCAGGAGCAACTTAATGAAATGCTCTCTCTTGTCGTACAATATCCTGTTTTCTACCGGAAACGGGAATATGTCGGTATCGCCGTGCCGGTATACATTAGCTACAGCGGCTTCAAAGAAATCTTTCATTTTCTTTGATCATCTAATCCTTATGAGAAGGTATCAGACAAACAAACCCTGTTCGTGGGTGATCGTCAATCGCCCATCTTCAGCGCCTGGATAAACGCTTCCTGCGGGATATCCACCTTGCCGAACTGGCGCATCCGCTTCTTGCCTTCTTTCTGCTTGTCCAGCAGCTTGCGTTTGCGCGAGACGTCGCCGCCGTAGCACTTGGCGGTCACGTCCTTGCGCAGCGCCGAGATGGTTTCGCGCGCGATGACCTTGCCGCCGATGGCGGCCTGGATCGGGATCTTGAACAGATGGTGCGGGATCAGCTCCTTCAGCTTCTCGCACATCTGCCGTCCGCGCTTTTCCGCCGCCGTGCGGTGCACCAGCATCGACAGCGCGTCGACCGGCTCCTCATTGACCAGGATCGACATCTTCACCAGGTCGCCTTCCTTGTAGTCGGTGAGGTGGTAGTCGAAGGAGGCGTAGCCCTTGGAGATCGATTTCAGCCGATCATAGAAGTCGAAGACGACTTCGTTGAGCGGCAGATCGTAGGTCAGCATGGCGCGCTTGCCGACATAGGACAGGTCGGCCTGGACGCCGCGCCGGTCCTGGCAGAGCTTCAGGATGCCGCCGAGATAGTCGTCGGGGGTCAGGATGGTGGCGCGGATCCACGGCTCCTCGATCGCCGAGATCTTCACCACGTCGGGCATGTCGGCGGGGTTGTGCAGTTCCTTCATCGAGCCGTCATTGAGCAGCAGCCGGTAGACGACGGAAGGTGCCGTGGCGATGAGGTCGAGGTTGAACTCGCGCTCCAGCCGCTCCTGGATGATTTCCAGATGCAGCAGGCCCAGGAAGCCGCAGCGATAGCCGAAGCCGAGCGCGGCACTGGTCTCCATTTCATAGGAGAAGCTGGCGTCGTTGAGGCGCAGTTTGCCGACGGCGGCGCGCAGATCCTCGAAATCAGCGGCGTCGACCGGGAACAGGCCGCAGAACACCACTGGCTGCGCCGGCTTGAAGCCGGGCAAGGCATGCGCGGTGGCGCGCTTGTCCTCGGTGATGGTGTCGCCGACGCGTGTATCGGCCACTTCCTTGATCGAGCCGGTGAAGAAGCCGAACTCGCCGGGGCCAAGCTCGTCGACATTGATGCGGGCGGGCGTGAACACGCCGGTGCGCTCGACCAGGTGTTTGGCGCCGGTGCCCATCATGCGGATGGTCTGGCCCTTCTTCAAAACGCCGTCGATGATGCGCACCAGGACGATGACGCCGAGATAGGCATCGTACCAGCTGTCGACCAGCATCGCCTTCAACGGAGCCGTCGCGTCGCCTTCGCGCGGCGGCGGCAATTGGTGGACGATGGCTTCGAGCACGTCGGGGATGCCGAGCCCGGTCTTGGCCGAGATCAGCACGGCGTTGGAAGCGTCGATGCCGATGACTTCCTCGACCTGTTCGCGGATGCGCTCCGGCTCGGCGGCCGGCAGGTCGACCTTGTTCAGCACCACGACGATCTCGTGGTTGTTGTCGATCGCCTGGTAGACATTGGCCAGCGTCTGCGCCTCGACGCCCTGGGAAGCGTCGACCACCAGCAGCGAACCCTCGCAGGCGGCTAGCGACCGCGACACTTCATAGGCGAAGTCGACATGGCCGGGCGTGTCGATCAGGTTGAGGATATAGTCCTCGCCATTGTTGGCGCGGTACTTCAGCCGCACCGTCTGCGCCTTGATGGTGATGCCGCGCTCGCGCTCGATGTCCATCGAGTCCAGCACCTGCTCCTTCATGTCGCGCAGCTCCAGCCCTCCGGTCAGCTGGATCAGGCGGTCGGCGAGCGTGGACTTGCCATGGTCGATATGGGCGACGATGGAGAAATTGCGGATGTGGTCGAGGGGCGTGCTCATGTCGCGCGCTTTAGCAGGGGCAAGGTGCATCGGCAAGCCGCACGGGGTGGCCGCTTACCTGCCGGCGCAATGGTTTCAGCGCCAACCGCTAAAATTTGATCGATCGCGTTAGAGCATAATTTGCGACCTGCATGTTAGCCGAATGAAATATTCCAGTTGCGGGGGTTAACGAATGCTGCGGCTTGCTGGCAAGTTTCTCACATCTAGAAGCGGTTCCCTTCTTCCAATATTCGCTGTCGGCATCATCCCGATGATCGCCGCCGTTGGCCTGTCGGTGGATTACACCACCGCGGTCACCGACAAGGGCAGCATGCAGGACGCGCTTGACGCGGCCACGCTGGCGATCATGACGCTGCCGCCAACGACAACCACGGCGGCCCGCCTGCAGTCGCTGCAGGACCAGTTCAAGGCCAACAACGGACAGGGCACCGCGACGCTCAACAGCTTCACCATCGCGGCCGACGGCACCACCGCCGCCAACACCTCGGCCAGTTACGCCATGCCGACCAATTTCATGCAGGTCGCCCAGATCAGTACGGTGCAGATCGGTGTCACATCGTCGGTCACCAAGACGCCGTCCCTGGTGCAGGCCACCTTCAAGCTCGATAAGGCCTCGGGCTGGTGGAACAAGACCGTCTACCTCTGGGGCACGCAGTTCGGAGCGACCACGGCACAGAAGCTGATGCAGATCACCTATACCTACAATGGCTACGGCGATCCCAAGGGCTACGGCACGACGACCGCCTACACGGTCAACGGCAGCACCACCACGATGGTTCAGAAGCAGGTCTGCACAACTGGCACATTGAAGAACCTCCAGAAAAGCCTGCCCACCGGATCGGTTATCCAGACCGATTCGTATGGCACGACATACTATTGTACCAATACGTTTTATCCCTCGACTGGCGTGGGCGCGGCGATCGATGTCAGCCAGATGGGGCAACTCTATCTGGAGATGGACGTTCCCTCTGGTTCGCCGAACGTGCTGAAATCAAACGACCCGACCACGTCGAACAGGCTGTTCATCGGCTCGGCCGAGAACAACATGCCCGAGATCCCGGCCGGCACGACCGTCGATATCTTTACAGCCGTGCCATGCGGCCAGACAGCCTACCAGGCCTGGGAAGATGGTGGCTCCGCGGTGCCCGAAGACGTCAGCCAGGCCGACTTCTTCTACACCGTGACCGGCAAGTGCGACTTCAACCAGCGCCCCTCGCAGACGGTGCTGACGCAGTAGCTTGCCTTCTCCCCTTGTGGGAGAAGGTGGATCGGCGCGCAGCGTCGAGACGGTTGAGGGGTGCTGGACGGAGCGCGACGGCTGATTAAACTGATTCCATGCCGCATCAGCCCGTTCCGCCAACCAAACGCAGCTTTGCCCGCGCACTTCGGCGGGAGATGACGGAAGCCGAAGGCAGGCTTTGGCAAGAGTTGCGGGATCGAAGGCTCGACCGCATAAAATTCCGGCGTCAGATGCCAGTCGGAAAATACATTGCGGATTTTGCTTGCCTCGAAGCCAGCTTGATCATCGAGATCGATGGTAGTCAGCACGCGGAATCGGATTCCGACCGGATTCGTGATGCCGACCTAAAGGCTAGGGGCTTTCGCATACTGCGCTTTTGGAACGACGATGTCCTGAAAGACATGAATGCCGTCTGCGACACGATCATCGCCTATGTAAGGGATAGAAATCTGCAGCCGTGGCGGTAGTGGCGCTCTTCCTTCTCCCCCCTGTGGGAGAAGGTGTCGCCGAAGGCGACGGATGAGGGGTGTTCCAGAAGACACCAACGCCTCATTCCCTCCAACACCCCTCAACCGTCTCGGCGCTGCGCGCCGATCCACCTTCTCCCACAAGGGGAGAAGGGAGAGGGCTCTATGATCACAAACCGGTGAGCGCTGTAACGAAGCGGCGCGTGGCGGCGAAGTGGGGGGATGAACGGCGCATCAAGGTGCCGTCCCCACGGGAGCACGCCAATGTCGGGATCACCAGCCAAATCCAGGTTCGTTGCATTGTCCAGCCTGGGCGCGCTAGCGCTCGCGGCGTCGATCGTCACGGCGCAAGCCCAGCCGCTCACCGTCGTGGAGCTGTTCACCAGCCAGGGCTGCTCGTCCTGCCCGCCGGCCAATGCCAACCTGATCAAGGTCAAGGACCAGCCGGGCGTGCTGGCGCTGTCGTTCAACGTCACCTACTGGGACTATCTCGGCTGGAAGGACACATTCGGCAGGCAGGAATTCACCCAGCGCCAGGTCAGCTATGAGCCGCCGCTCGGCCATGACGGCCCGTTCACGCCGCAAGTGGTTGTCAACGGCCATGCCGATGTCGTTGGCGCCGCGCCGGGCGAAATCGAGCATCTGATTTCCGCGAGCGGCCGCACCAGCGGCCCGTCGCTGTCGCTCGACGGCGGCAAGATCAGCATCGGCGCCGGCTCGGCGCCGGGCGGCCGGGCCGATGTCTGGCTGGTTCGGTATCAGCGTGGCGTCGTCGAGGTGCCGGTGGCGCGCGGCGAAAACACCGGCCGCACCTTGCCGCACGCCAATGTCGTCCATTCACTGGCGAAACTCGGCAGTTGGACCGGCAATGCCACCGACCTGCCGCTGCCCGCCGCGCCGGGTGGCCTCAGCACCGCCGTGCTCGTCCAGTCGCCAGGCGGCGGACCGATCCTGGCCGCCGCGACGAACTGAAACCGTTTCGCGCAACACCGCACGAGCGGCGCCGCATTCGCCGGCCGCCATGGGGCTGCCATCAACCTCAAGAGGATACCACCAATGATCAAGTCCAGCCGCCTGCCCGCCATCGCCTTCGCGTTGTGCTCGACCGTGCTTTTCGCCAGTGGCGCCGCGCGCGCCGACGACGCTGTCAATGCGATGAAGCCCGCTGCCAACGCCATGAAGCCAGCCACGGATGCGATGAAGCCTTCGAATGCCATGAAGCCTGCGGCTGATGCGATGAAACCGGCCGATCCGATGGCCTCGAATGCCATGAAGCCGGCTGCAGACGCCATGAAGCCCGCGACCGATACCAATTGAAACCGGCCTTGCGGCCGCACGCGAAAGTGACGCGGCGCCGCAACTCATGCGTCGCATGCGCGCAACTTATCCCATAAACTCTCGTCCGATGGACGTCACAGGAGCTCAAGCCATGACTGACATTCGAAAACCAGCCGCAAGGCACTCGCTGAATTTCGCCAGGGGCGCGCTTGCCGCGCTCGCCTTGGCAGCGGCCGGTGCCGTCTTCTGGCAGTCGCCGGCAATCTCGGCCGAGGATGCCGTGGTGATCCCGCCGCCGGCGATGGACGAAAAGGCCGCCAGCGGCACCGAGACCGCGATCTTTGCCGGCGGCTGTTTCTGGGGCGTGCAGGGCGTGTTCCAGCACGTCAAGGGCGTGACCAGGGCCGTCTCGGGTTACACCGGCGGCAAGAAGGACACGGCTGTCTACGAGACGGTCGGCACCGGCCGGACCGGGCATGCCGAATCCGTCGAGATCACCTACGAGCCGTCCAAGGTCACCTATGGCCAGCTGCTGCAGGTCTATTTCTCGGTCGCCCACAATCCGACGCAGCTGAACTATCAGGGCCCGGACGAGGGCACCCAGTATCGTTCGACCATCTTCGCCGAAAACGACGCGCAGAAGAAGATCGCCGAAAGCTACATCGCCCAGCTCGACAAGGCCAAGGTGTTTTCAAAGCCGATCGTGACCACGCTGGAGATGGGCAAGACCTTCTATCCGGCAGAGGGCTACCATCAGGATTTCCTGACGCTGAACCCGACCTATCCCTACATCGTCTACAACGACCTGCCCAAGGTGGCGAACCTCAAGCAGCTGTTCCCGGCGCTGTATAGCGAGAAGCCGGTTCTGGTGCAGTCGGCCTCTAACTGAGTCTCGGGTTATCTCCCCCCTCGAGGGGGAGATGTCGCCGAAGGCGACAGAGGGGGTCGCCGCGCGTGGAGCGCCAACCTCCATCCGCCGCAGGAGGCCGCCTCCGGTCGAACCGACCCCCTCTGGCCTGCCGCGTTCGTCGTTCGGAAAGCCAAGCAATTGGCTTTCCGTCCGCTACGCGGACCACTCCTCACCCCCCTCGAGGGGGGAGATTTGCGCACTCAGCCGCCCATCTTCATCGCATCGCACGACACGTTCGGGTTCATGTCGGCGAAGGTGCCGGTCGGGTTCTGTTTCCAGACCCAGACATGCAGTTCATAGAACGGGCCGAGGCCATAGCGGTTGGGCGCGCTGTCGAAGTTGAACAGCTGTCCCTCCAGCGAGGCCGGTCCCTTCGAGGTGATGTACTCGACCGCCACCAGCTTGAGCTTTCCGTCGGCCATCGGCTCGTACATGACGGCCTGCGGCTTCGCGAGATTGATCGTATCGTCCTTCAGATAGGCCGCGTTGACATAGTGGATGCCCATGGCACCGCCGGTGATGCTGCTGGCGCAGGGGATCGGCGCATAGCCTTCGGCGACCGCCGCCGCCACGTTCTCGAAGCGGCTGTTGGCGGCGCGCACCTTCTCGGCCAGCGCATTCGTCCCGGCCGCATGGGCGGCGCTGGACAGGCACATGATGGACAGCACGGCTAGGCGCCTGCCCCAAAGTGTGGCGTTCATGATGTCTCCATTCGTTGTTGATGATGCGCGGCCGGCCCCGCTTTCGAAGCCGCCCGTGCGCTTTCGGATCAACGGAAATCCAGGTCGTTCCAGTATTCCCAGTGGTTGCGCCGCGTTTCCCGTTGCGGCAGCCCGACGTCCCGCCTCAGAAAATCGTCTTGTGGAGGCAACCGGCGCCGCCTTTCGCGCAAGGGCGAAAACAGCAGCGAGGCAACCCGCCGGAAACCCCGGCCCAGTATCGTGCCTCGTCCGACCGTTCCCGAAGCCGGCAGGATTTCGGCGTTGGCCGCGTCATCAGGCATGTCGCGATCGACGCGAACGGCAGGCCGATGCTCATCGGCGCGATCAACGATAAAAGTAGGGGTCAAGGACCCGCACCTCCGTGACCTTGTCGACAGGCAGCGAATTCTTCTGGGCGGTGCTGCGAATGGCTTCGGGCGAAGGCGCATCGTAGATGCAGAAGGAGTGCTTCTTGTCGGGCGACACGTAGGATCGGACCCAGGTCACGCCTTTTTCGGCATTGCGCATGATGACGCCGCCCAGCGCATTGGCGCCGGCATCGTTCATCGGCACGTTAAGGCCGTCCGGAAATGTGCGTTCGACTATGTAACGGGGCATGGATGTCTTCCTTTTTCCATTGATTCACGCTCGATCCGAGCGCGGCTGGACAAAGATCACGCTCGTAAACGGCGCGCATCGGAGCCTTTCCCCATATTTGGCGGGACGATTCCCCATGTTTGCAACGTTCATGCTGGGAGCCACAAAGCAGATACCGACCCGATCTATCCTGGCGGACATGGCGAGATCGCTGGACTGATCCCTGTGAGCGAATGACGATGCTTCTGGAACGGCAGACACAGCTGGAGCAACTGGACGGCCTCATGGCGGAGGCGGCGAGCGGCCGCGGCCACGTCGTGGCGTTGGTTGGAGAGGCGGGCGCCGGCAAGTCGGCGCTTGTCGAGGCATTCATCGCCGGACCGGCCAACGGTGCGCGCATATTGCGCAGCGCCTGCGAGGACCTGTCGATCCCCGACCCGCTCGGGCCGCTCTACGATCTCGCCCGCGAGGCACAGTGGGCGATGCCGCAGGCGATCGACGCCCGGCAGGGACGGAGGCTGCCCTTGTTCTCCGACGCGCTGGACGTCTTCGAGGCAAGGACGCAGCCAACCCTGCTGGTGATCGAGGACTTGCACTGGGCCGACGACGCGACGCTCGACTTCGTCCGCTTTCTTGGCCGGCGCATTGCCAACACCCACATCCTGCTGCTTTTGACGGCGCGTACCGACCGCAGCGAAGGACAGATGCGCGTGCGCCGCGCGCTCGGCGAAATTCCGGCCGCGAGCATCGCCCGGATCGATGTGCCGCTGTTGAGCGAGGCGGCGGTGCTTTCGCTCGCCAATGCGGCCGGCCGCGATGGCGATGCCATCTACAGGGCGACGGCCGGCAACGCCTTCTTCGTCACCGAACTGTTGAGCGCCGAAAGCGAGACAGCGCTGCCAGCCAGCGTGCGCGATGCCGTGGTCGCGCGGGCCGAACGCCTGTCCGCTGGCGCCCGCGCGATGCTCGATGCCGTCTCGGTGTTCCCGAGGCGAGCCGACGCCTGGGCCTTGACGGGCCTGTGCGGCGTGGCCAGCGCCGGCCAGCTGGCGGAATGCGTCTCGCATGGCCTGTTGGACGATCTTGGCGACGCCTATGCGTTTCGCCATGAGATCGCCCGTCGCGCCATCGAGACGATGCTGGCGACAAGCCAAAGGCGCGAGTTCAACCAGCGCGCTTTGTCGGCGCTGCTCGAAAATGGCGGCGTGGCCACCGCGCGCCTCGTCCATCACGCGGTGGAGGCGCACGATCTGGAGGCGGTGCGCCAATTCGCACCGGTCGCCGCACGCGAGGCCTCACGCGTCGGCGCGCATCGCGACGCCGCCGGCTACTACGAGGCCGCCTTGCGCCAGGCCGACACCTTGCCGATGGACGAGCGCGCCGGACTTTACGAGCAATATGCGTTCGAGTGCCATTTGATCGCGCGCATCGACGAGGCCATCAAGGCGCAGGAACAGGCGCGTGTGCTGCAACAGGCGCTGGGCAACACGCTGAAGGAAGGCGACAGCCTCAGGTGGCTATCGCGCTTCGCCTATCTGCTGGGCGACCGACAGGCAGCCGACCTGTTCGGCGCCCAGGCGGTTGCGTTGCTGGAGACGGTTCCGCCAAGTGCCGAACTCGCCATGGCCTATTCGAACCTGTCGCAGCTGGCGATGCTGGCCGAAAGGCTGGACGAGACATTGTCGCTGGGCGGCAGGGCGATCGAATTGGCCGAGCAGCTGGACCGGCCTGATGTCGTCTGCCACGCGCTCAACAATGTCGGCGCCGCCGAGCAATGGCTGGATCCGGCGAGCAGCCGACTGCATCTGGGCCGCAGCCTCGAAATCGCGCTTGCGGAGAATTTCCAGGAACATGCCGCGCGCGCCTTCACCAACTGCGCCTGCGGCGGCATGAACCAGCTGAGCTATGCCGAGGCTCAGTCCTTTCTCGATCGCGGCATCGACTATTGCGTCGAGAACGATCTCGCCACCTGGCGCGATTACATGCGTGGCGTGCGGGCCCAGTTGCTGCTGCGCTGGGGTCGCTGGGACGAGGCGGCCGCCGAGGCGCTGGAAATCCTGGGCGATGACCAGGCAACGGCCCTGGTGCGCTATCCCGCCTTGGTGGCCCTGGTGAAACTGCGGCTGCGGCACGGCGATCCATCGGTCGAACCGCTTCTCGGCGAGATGATGCGGTTCCTGGAAAGGGGAGCCGAACTGCAGCGGCTGTTGCCCTATGCCGCTGTCGTTGCCGAGCAGGCATGGCTGGGCGAGGCGCAAAAGGATGAGGCGCTGCGACTGATCGATCTTGCCGAAACCCTCTCACCGACGCGGGCGGTCTTCGCCGAACTGGCCTGCTGGCGGCAGCTGCTGGCTCCCGATGTCGCCCCCGGCGACACGGCCGGCATGGCCGCGCCCTACCGGATGCTTCTTCACGGAGACTGGCGAGCGGCGGCCGCGATTTGGGCGGATCTCGACGCGCCCTACGAACGCGCACTGGCGCTCGCCCAGGGCGACGAGGCGTCGCAACGCCTGGCGCTGGAGATCTTCGAGGCCCTCGGCGCCCGGCCGGTTGCGAGCCATGTGCGCGACACCATGCGGCGAAACGGCGTCAACCACATTGCGCGCGGGCCGCGCCGCACCACACGCGCCAACAGCGCCGGCCTGACCCAGCGGCAGATGGAAGTGCTGCAGCTGATCGAGCGTGGCTTTTCCAACAAACGGATTGCCGAGCATCTTACCATTTCGCCAAAGACCGTCGACCACCATGTCTCGGCGGTGCTGGGCAAGCTGGACGCCGGCTCTCGCGGCCAGGCCACGGCGGCGGCACGCGATTCCGGGTTGATCTGAAGCGCCTGGATAGCCGGATCCGCCGGGTGCCGCCGCGAGCGGGCGGCGGTCCCGGTCAATCGTATGTCAGGTCCGTCGCCTTGCCGCCGAACACCCGGTAGGCATAGAACGAATAGAAGATGATGACCGGCAGTACCACCACCGTGCCGGCCAGGATGATGGCCAGGCTTTCGGGCGCGGATGCCGCCTGCCAGATCGTCAGCCGGTCGGGCACCACGAACGGATAGAACGACCAGGCCAGCCCCGCAAAGCCGAGCGCGAAGATGGCGGCCAGCGTCAGGAATGGCGTCAGGGAATGGCGGTCATCGGGCTTCGGCAGATGGAAGGTCTGCCACCACAGCCACAGGAACAGTATCGCCGACAGGATCGGCAGCGGCGACAGATAAAGCACCTCCGGCCAGACGAACCATTTGTCGAAGATGCGCGGGCTGGCGAAGGGGGTCGCCAGCGACACGGCGGCCATGCCGAACGCGGTCAGCACCAGCGCGGTGCGCAGCCAACGCACAGCCTTCTTCTGCAACGCGCCTTCGGTCTTGTAGATCACCCAGGCCGCGCCCATCGCCGCATAGGCCGCCGAAAGGCAGAGCGCCACCAGCGCGCCGAAGGCCATGCCGCCCAGGCCGACATCGAGGCCCAGCACATAGACGCCCAGCATATAGCCCTGCGCCAGCGAGGCGATGATTGAGCCCAGGAAGAAGATGCGGTTCCAGCGATGCTTCCTGCCTGCCGGCACCTTGGCGCGGAAATCGAAGGCGACGCCGCGCAGGATCAGGCCGATCAGCAGCACGAAGACCGGGATGTAGAGCGCGGTGAGGATGATGCCGTGCGCCAGCGGGAAGGCGACCAGCAACAGGCCGACCGCCAGCACCAGCCAGGTTTCGTTGGCGTCCCAGAACGGGCCGATGGCCGCGATCATCGTGTCCTGCTCGGCATCTTCAGCCACCGAAAACAGGATGCCGATGCCGAGATCGAAGCCATCGAGAATGACGTAGATCAGGATGGCGAGCCCCATCAGGCCGGCGAAGATCAGGGGGAGCAGGGTTGGCCAGTCGTAGCTCATGTCACGCTCCTGCGGCCGGCTGTGACAGCGGCGCGTTGAGAACACCCGGCAACGGCGAGGTGTCGCCGTCCTTCGCTGCTTTCAGCGCCAGATGCACCAGCACGCCGAGATAGGCGATCAAAAGCAGCACATAGAGGATCAGGTAGATGACGAGCGTCAGCGCGACATGGCTGCCGGCGATCGGGCCAACGGCGTCGGCGGTCTTGAGCACGCCGGTGACCAGCCAGGGCTGGCGGCCGATCTCGGTGGTGTACCAGCCGGCGAGCGTCGCCAGCCAGCCGGACAGCCCCATCGGCACCATCAGCATGGCGAGCGGCTTTGGCAGGCTGTGGCGGCGTTTGAGGAAGAAGGCGGCCGACCAGGAGACGGCGAGCATCATCAGCCCGGTGCCGACCATGATGCGAAACCCCCAGAACACCGGAAACACCGGGGGATGGTTGCCGGGATAGTCGTTCAGGCCCGGCACGACCCCGCTGGCGCTGTGGCGCAGGATCAGGCTCGCGCCATCGGGAATGGCGAGCTCGAACCTGTTCTCCCTGGCCGCTTCGTCGGGGATGGCAAACAGGATCAGCGGCACGTTGGGGCCGGTGTTCCAGTTCGCTTCCATGGCGGCGACCTTCTGCGGCTGATGCTCCAGCGTGTTCAGGCCATGCTGGTCGCCGGCAAAGATCTGGATCGGGATCAGGACAGCCGCGGTGAACACGCCGGTGCGCAGCGCCTTCCACATCGATTCCGAACGGTCGCCGTAGAGATAGCGCAGCGCCGACAGGCCGGCGATCAGGAACGAGACCGTCAGGCCGGAGGCAAGCAGCATGTGGACGAGGCGGTAGGGCATCGACGGATTGAAGACGATCGCCCACCAGTCGACGGCGTGTGCCACGCCGTCACGGATCTCGAAGCCGGCTGGCGTCTGCATCCAGGAATTGAGCGCGATGATCCAGAAGGCGGACAAGGTGGTGCCGCCGGCCACCAGCACCGTCGCCAACGTGTGGATGCGGTTGGAGACGCGGCGGAAGCCGAACAGCATGATGCCGAGGAACGCAGCTTCGAGGAAGAAGGCGGTGAGGATCTCATAGGCCAGCAACGGCCCGGCGATATTGCCGACCTTTTCCATGTAGCCCGGCCAGTTGGTGCCGAACTGGAAGCTCATCGTGACACCGGAAACCACGCCCATGGCGAAGGACAGCGCGAACACCTTCACCCAGGTAAAATAGGCGCGCATCCAGGCTGAATCGCCTGTCGCGTTATAGCGAAGTTTGAAGAAGAGCAGCACCCAGCCGAGCGCAATGGTGATGGTCGGAAACAGAATATGAAACGATATATTCGCGCCGAACTGGATGCGCGAAAGTATGAGCGGGTCCATGGCGGGCTCCGGCTGCTGCTAATACTCGCGAAGAATAGGCCCGAAGCGCGTTCAGGTCAAAGCGGCGTCCTGCCGCGAGGCTCAACGCCACAGGACAATTTTACCGGTTGCATGCGGCGCATTCCCAGGCGATTGCTTCCAATGTCCAGAACTGTCAGCAGCGCCCCAGAACTGTCAGCGACGCCATTGACTTCCGGTTGCACGCAGCGACATTCGGCCTATATCAGGGGACCTCTTTCAAGCAGCCGTTCAGCCATGCCCTCCATCCTGTCCATTTCCGGGGTCTCCAAGACCTACGCCACCGGTTTCACCGCGCTCAAGGAAGTCAACCTCGACATCCAGCGTGGCGAAATCTTCGCACTGCTCGGGCCCAATGGCGCCGGCAAGACGACGCTGATCTCGATCGTCTGCGGCATCGTCAACCGCTCGACGGGCACGGTCACGGTCGACGGCCACGACATCAGCAAGGATTACCGCGCGGCGCGCAGCCTGATCGGCCTGGTGCCGCAGGAACTGACGATCGACGCCTTCGAGACGGTCTGGGCGACGGTCAACTATAGCCGCGGCCTGTTCGGCAAGCCGGCCAACCATGGCTTTGTTGAGAAGGTGCTGCGCGATCTTTCGCTGTGGGACAAGAAGGACGCCAAGGCGATTACGCTCTCGGGCGGCATGAAGCGGCGGCTGATGATCGCCAAGGCGCTGTCGCACGAGCCGCGCGTCCTGTTCCTCGACGAGCCGACCGCCGGCGTCGACGTCGAATTGCGCCAGGACATGTGGGAGATGGTGCGCCGGCTGCGCGAGGACGGCGTCACCATCATCCTCACCACGCATTACATCGAGGAAGCCGAGGCCATGGCCGACCGCGTCGGCGTCATCAATCGCGGCGAGATCATCCTGGTCGAGAACAAGGCCGAGCTGATGCGCAAGCTCGGCCGCAAGCGGCTGGTGCTGGAGCTGCGCAACCCGCTGACGGTCATTCCGGAGGCCTTCTCGAGCTATGCGCTGGAGCTGTCGCCGGATGGCGGGCAGCTGACCTACACCTATGACAACCAGGCCGAGCGCCCCGGCGTCGCATCGCTGATCCGCGATCTCGAAGCCGGCGGCATCCAGTTCCGCGACATCGACACGCTCAACAGCTCGCTCGAGGAGATCTTCGTCAATCTGGTGAGGAGAGAGCCATGAACCTGCGCGCAGTATGGGCGATCTACCGGGTCGAGATGGCGCGCGCGTTCCGCACCGTGCTGCAAAGCATCGTCTCGCCGGTCATCTCGACATCGCTCTATTTCGTTGTCTTCGGCTCGGCCATCGGCTCGCGCATCACCGAGATCGACGGCATCAGCTATGGCGCCTTCATCGTGCCGGGGCTGATCATGCTGTCGCTCTTGACGCAATCGATCTCCAACGCGTCCTTCGCCATCTACTTCCCGAAGTTCGTCGGCTCGATCTACGAATTGCTGTCGGCGCCGGTCTCCTATCTGGAGATCGTCATCGCCTATGTCGGGGGTGCCGCGACCAAGTCGATCATCCTCGGCTTGATCATCCTGGCGACGGCATCACTGTTCGTGCCGCTTCACATCGAACATCCGTTCTGGATGGTTGCCTTCCTGGTGCTGACGGCGGTGACCTTCAGCCTGTTCGGTTTCATCATCGGCATCTGGGCAAAAAGCTTCGAGCAGCTGCAGCTGGTGCCGCTTCTGATCATCACGCCGCTGACCTTCCTCGGCGGCAGCTTCTATTCGATCCACATGCTGCCCGGCATCTGGAAGACGATCACGCTGTTCAACCCGGTGGTGTACCTGATCAGTGGGTTCCGCTGGAGTTTTTTCGGCAAGGCTGACGTCTCTGTCGGTGTCAGCCTGGGCATGACGCTGGCCTTCCTGGCGATCTGCATAGCGATCGTCGCCTGGATCTTCAGGACCGGCTACCGGCTAAGGAACTGACGCGGCGAAGCCAAACCAGAACTTCAAATCGCCTTGACCAGCCGCAACAGCCCGAGCATCTCGACATAAGTCCCTTCGCGGAAGGCGATATAGACCGGCTCCTCCGCGCCATGGAAGCGGCGCTTGAATGCCGCCTGGCCCTGCAGGTTGAACCGGCGGCGGTTGACCCATGGCGAGTCATAGGCACGCTGGAAGGCATTGCGCCAGAAATCGCTCTCGGCAAATCCGCTTGACCCGATGTCGAGCATCGGCGACAGGCCGAGCGTGACGACCGAGATGCCCTCTTCGCGAAAACGGTCGACGGCGAATTTGGTCAGCCCGATCTCGGCATGCGACGAGGCACCGACATGCTTGCGCTTGAAGGCCGTCGTGTAGCCGATGACCTTGCCGTCGCGAAACAGCGGGTCGAAATCGAGCAGCGCGACAAGGTCACCGTCCGGGTCGTACAGCACGAAACGGCGCATGTCTTTGCCGAGATTGTCGTAGAACGGGCGGTTGAGGAAACCCATCTCCCATCGCTTGACGATGCGGTCGCCGCGCCAGTTTCCGGAAAGCCGGGCGATCTCGTCGAGGGGGACCGTGCGCCTGTCCTCGTCGAACGAAAAGCCTTTCTTCAAGAGCCAGCGCTCGGAATAGCGCACGGTCTCGTTGCGTTTGCCGGAAAAATCATGTTCGGGCAGATTGAGGCGGGTGTCGACGCCCAGGCGATTGATCTTGTAGCCGAGCTCGGCCAGCACCCGCGCGGTCTCTTCGCCGATCTGCACGAACCATGGGCTGCCGGCGCTCTCGACGAAGCGCCTGATGTAGTCGGGCCGGAGGGCTGGAGCCACCACCGGATCGCCAAGCGCGAAGTGGTGCTTCATCTTGGTGCCGAAGGCGATGTAGCCGTCGGTATCGCCGAAATAGGAAAGCTTGTCCTGGACGGCGGTCGAATAGGCAAGCGAGAAATCGCCATGCCGGCGAACCAGCGCCAGCCGCTCGACAAGAGTTAGTCCGCGCCGTTCCACCTTGGGCGCCGCGCCTTCGAGCAGGCGATCAAAATAGATGCGCAAGGGGGGCATGGTCGAACTTCCGCGTGCCGGCTACTGCGCTGCGTGTCCCGCTGGACACGCAAGGAACGCTGCACCGCTTTGATCTCTCCGCACGACCCTTCCCGTTGGGCCATGCACCGTTAACACGAAATCCCCCAGCCCACGGACCTCGAATCAATCGCATTGACGCGACCTGATTATCGACCATATCGCGCAAGTGCCATATAGGGCGCAACTGGCGGGAATGCATCGAAAAAGGATTCGCGACGCAATGGCGGCAACAACGACCGGGCCGGCAGCCAACGAGCCGGTGATCGTCATAGGCGCGGGCGCCGCCGGGTTGGCAGCCGCCGATGCGCTGCGCGGCCATGGTGTGTCGGTCGTCATCCTGGAGAAGGAGTTTCGGCTCGCCGAGCCGTGGCGGTGCCGGCATGAGCAGTTGCACCTCAACACCCACCGGGCGCTTTCCATGCTGCCGGGGCTTTCCTACCCGCCCCGTACCCCCGCCTTCCCGAACAAGGGCGTCATCGTCGATTATCTGGAACGGTTTGCCACTGAGCGGGGCCTCGTTGTCGAATTTGGCACGACCGTCGAGCGCATCGAGCGCAAGGATGGCGGCTGGCTTGTGCACACCATCGAGGGCGTGCGTCGGGCCAGCCAGGTGATCGTGGCCACGGGGCGTGACCGCTTGCCGTGGATACCGGATTGGGACGGGATAAAATCCTTTCAGGGCCGGCTCATCCACGCCGGCGAGTTCGGCGCGGCGCAGGCCTATGCGGGCAAGAGCGTGTTGGTGGTGGGTGCTGGAAATTCAGGCTTCGATGTGCTCAACCATCTTTCCGGTGTCGACACCAAGGAGATATGGCTGTCGGCAAGGCAGGGGCCATCGCTGCTGCCCAAGCGGGTCGGCAGCGTGGCCGTCCATCGCTTCGCCGGCATCATGGCGCAATTGCCGACATCGGTCGTCGACACGATGATCTCGGCAACGCAGCGTCTCATCTTTGGCGACCTCACGCGCCATGGCTTGCCGCCGGCGCCGAAGGGCGGTGCGAGCCGCCTCGGCGCCGAACAGATCGCCATTGCGGTCGACGACGGTGCCGTGGCGGCACTCAAGGCCGGCCGTATCACGGTGGTCGCGCCGGTGGCGTCCTTCAGCGGCAAAAGCGTGCGCCTGAGCGACGGCAAGGTCATCGAGCCGGACGTGGTGATTGCGGCGACCGGCTATCGCAGCGGTCTCGAAACCATGGTCGGCGATCTCGGCGTCCTCGACGGCAAGGGCGTCTCGAAGGCCAATGGCGGCACGCCAACCGGCCAGCCCGGCCTATGGTTCATCGGCATGCGGCCGAGCCTGACCAGCTATTTCCACAGCGCCGGCATCCAGGCCCGCGCCATCGCCAGGCAGATCGCAAAGGCGAGATGACGCCGCCGCGCCATCTCCCAGGCGGCTATTTCAGCACTTTCCCGTCGGCGCCGAACCTGTACGTCCGGGCCGGATCCGGCGTCGCATAGAGGGTCGCGCCGGGTTCTGCATCGTAGACGCCGAAGATACGAACGGTGATCAGTCCGGCCTTCTCGCAGTCGAGATAGAGATTGGTGTCGGCGCCGAGATGCTCGGCATGCACCACGGTTCCCTTCCAGGCCCCGGACTTCGGATCGACGGTCAGATGCTCGGGACGCACGCCGATGGTCTTGGCCGTCTCGCCAAGCCGGGCGCCATCAATGAAGTTCATCTTCGGCGAGCCGATGAAACCGGCGACGAACTCGTTGGCGGGCGCGTTGTAGAGTTCCATCGGCCCGCCGATCTGTTCGATCCGGCCGGCGTTCAGCACCACGATCTTGTCGGCCAGCGTCATCGCCTCGACCTGGTCGTGGGTGACGTAGATCATCGTTGCCTTCAGCCGGCGATGCAGCTGCGCGATCTCCAGACGCGTGTTGACGCGCAGCGCCGCATCGAGATTCGACAGCGGCTCATCGAAGAGAAAAAGCTTGGGCTCGCGCACCACGGCGCGGCCGATGGCGACGCGCTGGCGCTGGCCGCCGGACAGTTCGGCCGGCCGCCTTCCGAGATAGGGCTCCAGCGACAACATCGCCGATGCGACGCCGATGCGCCGCTCGATCTCGGCCGCCGGCGTGCCTGCCTGCTTGAGGCCAAGGCCCATATTGTTCTTCACCGTCAGATGCGGGTAGAGCGCATAGGTCTGGAACACCATGGCGATGCCGCGTTTGGCTGGCGGTATGGTGGAGACGTCCACGCCGTCGATCACCACCCGGCCCGAGGTCGAATCCTCCAGCCCGGCAATGACCCTGAGCAAAGTCGACTTGCCGCAGCCGGACGGGCCGACGAAGACGACGAACTCGCCATCCGTCACCTCGAGGTTGATGCCCTTCAGCACCTCGACCGGCCCGAAGGCCTTCTTCACGTTCTCGATGTTCAGCGAGCCCACGGCTTCGTCCCTGTTCTAGAGTTCGACTCGTCTTAGAGTTTGACGGCAGCGCCGCTGCGCACGCTCTCGTCGGCGGCAAGGCAGACGGCGAGCGATTTCACCGCGTCGTCCATGTGTTTGGTGAGATCCAGATCCTCGCGGATCGCCTTCAGCACGAAGGCCTGTTCGAGGTCGCAGAGATCCTGATGGCCGGGCTCGCCCGCCATCGACAGCATCTCGTCCTGCTTGAGGAACTTGCCGTCCGCCCCGGTCGCGGCACTGTGCAGGCGTATGGTCGAGGTCTTGGTGTGGGTGTCGATGTCGTCGGACTTCACGCCTTCCTTCATCACGATCGACACGCAGCCATTGGGCGAAATCACGTCCTTCACGAAGAAGGCCGTCTCCGAAATCATCGGCCCCCAGCCGGCCTCGTACCAGCCGACCGAACCGTCGTCGAACAGCACCTGCAGATGGCCGTAATTGTACATCGACGGCGCGATCTCCTCGGTCAGCCGCAGCCCCATGCCGCGCACCTCGACCGGTTTGGCGTCAGTGATCTGCAGCATCACGTCGAGATAGTGCACGCCGCAATCGACGATCGGCGAGGTCGTCTGCATCAGCTGCTTGTGCGTCTCCCAGGTATGGCCCGAGGATTGCTGGTTGAGGTTCATGCGAAACACATAGGGGCCGCCGAGCTTGCGCGCTTCGGCGATCAGCCTGATCCAGGACGGGTGATGGCGAAGGATGTAACCGATCACCAGTTTCTTGCCGTTGGCCTTGGCGGCCGCGACGACACGCTTGGCATCGGCCACTGTCGTTGCCAGCGGCTTTTCGACGAAGACATGGCAGCCGGCCTCGAACGCCCTCACCGCATAGTCGGCATGGCTGTCCGAATAGGTGGCGATGCAGGCGACATCGGGCTTTTCGTCGCGCAGCGCCTCGTCGAACGAACGGCGGATGCCGTAGCCGGAAAGCCCGTCCGGCAGTGGCACGTCGGAGCGGTTGATCAGCGCGGCGATCTCGAAGCCCGGATTGTTATGATAGGCCAGCGCATGGCTGCGGCCCATATTGCCGAGTCCGGCGACGACGACACGAAGAGGTTTCTGCGAACTCACTTGACTGCTCCGGAGGTGATGCCGCGGATCAGTTGCCGCGAGAAGATGACATAGAGGATGAGCACCGGCATGATCGCCAGCGAGAGTGCGGCCAGGATCGCGTTCCAGTTGGTGACGAACTGGCCGAGGAACAGCTGCGCGCCCAGCGTCACGGTCTTGGTCTCTTCCGATGGCGCCAGGATCAGCGGGAACCACAGATCGTTCCAGATCGGGATCATGGTGAAGACGGCGACCGTCGCCATCGACGGCCGCACCAGCGGCAGCACCAGCCGGAAGAAGATCGTGTATTCCGACAGGCCGTCGATGCGTCCTGCATTCTTCAGGTCGTCGGACACCTGTTTCATGAATTCCGACAGGATGAAGACGGCCAGCGGCAAGCCTTGCGCGGTGTAGACCAGGATCAGCGACGTCAGCGTGTTGACCAGCCCGCTCGCCACCATCAATTGCAGGATGGCGACGGTGCCGAGCCGGATCGGGATCATGATGCCGAGCGCCAGATACAGACCCATCAGCGAATTGCCGCGAAACCGGTACTCCGACAGCGAGAAGGCCGCCATGGCGCCGAACAGCAGCACGAAGAACAGCGAGGCGACGGTGACGACAAGGCTGTTCTGGAAATAGTGGATGAAGTCGCCCTGGCCGATCACGGTGGTGTAGCCGATCAGGTCGAATGTCTTTGGTGTCGGCGGCGTGAGCGGCGCGCCAAAAATGCCGGCGCGTGACTTGAACGAATTCATGATGACCAGGATCACCGGAAACAGCGCGATCGCCGTATAGGTCAACAGGATCGCGTGGGCGCCGATGGTGCGGGGCAGGGAACGGGTGGCCGTGCTCATCTCTTGCTCCTCAGAACTGGTAGCGACGCAGGCGCGTCTGCACGAGGAACAGGTAGACGCAGACGCCGCCGAGGATGATCAGGAACATCATCGTGGCGATCGCAGCGCCCATGTTGGGATCGCCGACCTGCAACTGGAAGCCGAAGAAGGCGCGGTAGAGGAAGGTGCCGAGAATATCGGTCGAATAGTTCGGCCCGGCGAGCGCCCCTTGCGCGGTGTAGATCAGGTCGAAGGCATTGAAATTGCCGACGAAGGTGAGGATCGAGATGATGCCGATCGACGGCAGGATCAGCGGCAGCTTGATCTTCCAGAATTGCGACATGCCGGTGATCCCGTCGCATTCAGCCGCCTCGATCACCTCTTCGGGGATCGACAGCAGCGCGGCGTAGATCAGCATCATCGGGATGCCGACGAACTGCCACACCGAGATCAGGCTGAGCGCGGTCAGCGCATATTGCTCCTTGCCCAGCCATGGCGTGAACAGGCTTTTCAGGCCGACAAGATCAAGCATATGCGGCGCCACGCCCCACAGCGGCGACAGGATCAGCTTCCAGGCGAAGCCGACGATGACGAAGGACAGGATCGTCGGCACGAAGATCGCCGTGCGGTAGAAGACGGCGAATCTCAGCCTGGGGCTGGAGAGCAGCGCCGCCAGCATGACGCCGATCGGATTCTGCACCAGCATGTGGATGATGAAGAACCAGGTGTTGTTCCTCAGCGCATTCCAGAAACCCACTGACCAGTTGGGGTCGCCGAACAGGGTGCGGAAGTTTTCCAGTCCGACGAAGACCTGGTGCTGCTCGATGTTGCGAAACAGCGACAGCTGCAGCGTACCAGCCAGCGGCAGGATCATGATCGCCGTATAGACGAGCACGGCCGGCGCCAGGAAGATGCCTATGTGCCAGCGGAACGGTCGTTTCGGTCGTATTTCTGCGGCCATGAGTTCGGTCCCCGCCGTCTCTCGGTTCTAAAGGGTGTGATGGTAGAAAAAGCCTCGATGCAATGCCCGTGTCCGTCCCCGGAGGAGGACAAGGCTTGCGACAAGTCAGCTGGCCTTGCCCGGAGAAGAAGAGGGTAAGGCCGGGAGGCGGTGCCGACAATCGCAATCTGGGATAATCCGGAGCCGGCTGGGCATGCGCCCGGCCGGCTCCGTTGCCTGAAGTCTTACTTAGCCGGCTTGTACCAGCTGTCGAGACCGGTCTGCAGCTTCTTGGCGGCAGCTTCCGGCGTGTCGGTGCCGTTGATGACGTTGGCCGATTCAACCCACGTCTCGTTCTCGAGGTTCGGCGTGCCGCGCGACAGGATCTGGTAGGTCGAGCGGATCGTCGACTTGCACTTGCCGCGCCAGGAGACGAATTCCTGCGCCAGCGGGTCTGCCATCTTCACCGGCGAGGAGTTCAGGCTGAAGAAGCCCGGCAGCGCATTGGCGTAGATGGTGGCGAAGTCCGGCGAGGCGACCCAGGACAGGAAGGTCTTGGCCGCATCGGCATTCTTCGATGCTGCATTCAGGCCCATGCCGATATCGGTATGGTCGGAGATGTAGCAGGTGTCGCCGGCCTTCTCGACCGGCGGCCGGAAGGCGCCCATCTTGAACTGGGCCTGCGTGTTGAACAGGCCGATTTCCCATGAGCCGGCCGGGTAGATGGCGGCGCGGCCCAGCGTGAACAGGTTCTGGCTGTCCGGATAGGTCTGTGCTTCGAAGCCGTCGCCCAGATAGGGCTTCCACTTGGCCAGCTCTTCATACGGCGCGACCCAGTCCTTGTCGGTCAGCTTCTGCGTGCCCTTGATCAGGGCCGCGCGGCCGTCCTCGCCCTTCCAGTAGTTCGGGCCGATGTTCTGGTAGCCCATGGTCGCGGCTTCCCACAGATCCTTGGTGCCCATCGCCATCGGGATGTAGGTGCCGTCGGCCTTGATCTTGTCGAGCGCGGCGAAGAACTCGTCGCGGGTCTCCGGCACCTTGATGCCGAGCTTGTCGAAGGCGTCCTTGTTGTAGATGAAGCCGTGGATCACGGAGGCCATCGGCACGCAGAAGCTCGCCTTGCCGTCGTCGGTCTGCCAGGCGGCCTTGGCCACGGGCGAGAAGTTCTCCATGCCGGGCAGCGATGTCAGATCGGCGAGGTTGCCCTTCTTGAACAGTTCAAGCGACTTGTCGAACGGGCGGCAGCTGATCAGGTCGCCCGCCGAGCCGGCGGCGAGCTTGGCGCCAAGTGCTGCGTCATATTCGGTCGGAGCCGATGGTGCGAACACCACCTTGATGCCGGGGTTCTTGGCTTCGAAAGCCGGGATCAGCTTGTCCTTCCAGATGGCAAGGTCGTCGCCGCGCCAGCTTTCGATGTTGAGCGTTACGTCGGCGGCATAGGCCACTCCGGCCGAGCCGAGAATGCTTGTACCGAGAAGAAGTGCCGTCAGTAGTTTCGTTTTCATGCTCAGTCTCCCTGTTGACCTTTTTCAGGTTCGGTTTTGATGAGAACAGGGGTTTTGTGTCCCTTGCTCCCCTCGATCGCGGAAAGGGCGGGCCGCAGCTTCTGGCCGGTCCCTTCCAGTATCTTCTCGGCCGCATCGGCGCTGGCGGCGCCGGCGGCGAGCAGAATGGCTGTCTTGACCGCGCCGCCGCTTTTCTCCAGCAGGCGGGCCGCGTCGTCCTTGCCGCGCCCGCTGATGGCGGCGACGATGCGCGCCGCGCGGTCGCGCAACTTGATATTGTCGGCCATGAGGTTGACCATGTAGCCGTCATGCACATGGCCGAGATGGATGGCGGTCAGCGTCGACAGCATGTTGAGCGCGATCTTCTGGGCGGTGCCGGCACCCATGCGCGTCGAGCCGGCGATCACCTCCGGCGGCGTTTCGAGCAGGATGGCAACGTCTGCCAGCCGCAGCAGCGGCGTGTCCTTGTTGTTGGCGATGCCGATGGTTGCAGCGCCACGGCGTCGCGCGTCCTCGATGGCTCTGACCGCATAGGGTGTCGAGCCGCTGGCGGAGATGGCGATCAGGCAGTCGCCCTCGCCGATGCCGGCGTTGGCAAGGGCAGCCGAGGCTTCGTCGGTATCGTCCTCCGGGCCACCGGCAAGTGTCTTGAAGGCTTCGTCGCCGCCGGCGATCAGGATGGCGATGCGCTCCCGCTTGATGCCGAAAGTGCCCGGCAGTTCCAGCGCATCGGCCAACGCCATCAGGCCGGAACTGCCGGCGGCGGCGTAAGCGAGCCTGCCACCGCTGTTCAGTCGGTTCGCGATGACTTCGGCGGCACGGGCAATGGCCGGAATGGCGCCGCGCACGGCCTTGGCGGCCTCGATCTGCGCATCGGCGAGCGAGGAAAGGATGGCGTCCGGAGCCTGGATATCCAGACCCCTGGCATTCTGGTGAAGCGCTTCTGTGCGCGTTTCGGCCATCCCATTTCCTCCAACCTCGGAAACAATACCAAAAAAATACCACTTGTCCACATGCATTAACGGATTCGCGGTCCAGAAATCAGTGAGCCGACGAAATGCGTAGGTTTTTCAATAAAATACGCCTTAATCTTTTTGAAACGGAAATTAATCCTTGGCTATTGGTATTTTATTGGTATTATCAAGCCGGAGGAGAAATCGCGTGAATTTCGTGCTCGGTATCGATGGCGGCGGCACCAGCTGCAGGGCCGCCCTGGCAACGGCGGACGGCACGGTCGTCGGCCGCGCCAAAAGCGGCGCCGCCAATATCCGCACTGACCTCACCGGCGCCAGGACGAACATCGTCGAGGCGGCGCGGCAGGCATTCATCGCCGCCGGCCAGGATCCGGACTTGATCCCGCAAACCCCCGCCATTCTCGGCCTCGCCGGCGCCAATGTCGGCACCTACCGGCAGCAGCTCGAAGCAATCCTGCCGTTCAGCATCAGCCGCGTCGAGACCGATGCCGAGATCGCGCTGGAAGGCGCGGTTGGTTCCGGTGATGGCGCGATGGCGATCCTGGGCACCGGCACCGCCTACATGGCGCGCAAGAATGGCCAGTCGCGGGCGATCGGCGGCTGGGGGTTCCAGGTCGGCGACCAGGGCAGCGGCGCCCGCATTGGCCGCGACCTTCTGGAGCAGACGTTGCTTGCCTATGACGGCGTCCGCGAAGGTTCGCCTCTGACCGACAGCATGCTCGCCGTTTTCCGCAACAATCCGGAGGACGTTGTCGAATTCACCACAAATGCCAAGCCCGGCGACTTCGGCGGCTTCGCGCCAAAGGTCTTCGAGCACGCGGCGAAGGGCGACAGCGTCGCCAACTGGATCGTCGACAAGTCGATCGCCGATGTCGAAGCCTCGCTTGGCGCGCTCGATCTTGCTGGCGATGCGCCGCTCTGCCTGCTTGGCGGGCTGGCGCCGCTTTACGCGCCGCGCCTGTCGGTACGCTACCAGGCGCTGCTGAAGCCGCCGCTCGACGATGCACTGGGCGGCGCGGTACAGATGGCGGCCCGTCTTTTCGCCAGGGCGGAGGCGGCTCGATGAGCGATGCCGCAGACCAGATCTTCGCCACGCTGAAACAATCGTCGCAGAGCGGCGCACCGCTCTATCTGCAGCTGCGCAAGAGCATCGAGGACGCCGTCAATCGCGGCCTGATCGGGCCGGGCGATGCACTGCCCTCCGAACGTGACATCGCCACCAAGGCCGACATTTCGCGCGTCACCGTGCGCAAGGCGGTGCAAGACCTCGTCAAGGGCGGCATCCTGGTCCAGCGCCATGGCTCCGGCACCTTCGTGGCGCCGCGCATGGAACGCGTCGAGCAGTCGCTGTCGCGGCTGACCTCCTTCACCGAGGACATGGCGCGGCGCGGCATGGCGGTGCGTTCGGCCTGGCTCGACCGTGGCCTTTACGCGCCTTCGCCAGACGAGATGATGGTGCTCGGCCTGTCGTCCAGCGAACTCGTGGCGCGCGTCGCGCGCCTGCGCATCGCCAACGACACGCCGCTGGCGATCGAACGCGCCTCGCTGTCGGCCAGCGTGCTGCCCGATCCGGCGGGGATCGGCTCCTCGCTCTACGCGGCGCTGGAGTTGACCGGCAACCGGCCGGTGCGGGCGGTGCAGCGCATTTCCGCCGCCAATCTCGGCGATGGTGACGCACGCCTGCTCGAAGTGCCGCCCGGCATTGCCGGCCTGCACATCGAACGTATTTCCTATCTGGCGAGCGGCAAGGTGATAGAATTCACCCGCTCGATCTACAGGGGCGACGCCTATGATTTCGTCGCCGAACTGCGGCTGACAGGGCCGAGCGAAGAGGGCCGACCATGAGTGCAGTGCCGACAATGTCGACAGAAATGACCCATATGCGACGCGAGATCGAAGAGATCCCGGAGGCCGTCGCCCGCCTGCTCGACGGGTCAGGGGCGGCACTGACGGAGGCCGGTCGCGGCATCCGCGAACGTGACCCGCACTTCGTCGTCACCGTGGCGCGCGGCTCCTCTGACCATGCCGCAACCTTCATGAAATATGCCGTCGAACTCACCGCCGGCCTCGCGGTCGCGTCGGTCGGCCCGTCGATCGCCTCGATCTATGGCGCCAAGCTCAGGCTCAACGGTTCCGCTTGCCTGGCGATCTCGCAGTCGGGCAAGAGCCCGGACATCGTCGCCATGGCAGAAGCGGCGAAGGCAGGCGGCGCATTGACAGTCGCCATCACCAACACCGCCGACTCCCCGCTGGCACGCGCTTGCGACTATTCCATCGACATCCTGGCCGGACCCGAGCGCAGCGTCGCGGCGACCAAAACCTTCATCAATTCCGCCGTCGCCGGCCTCGCCTTGATGGCGCACTCCACCGGCGATGATGCGCTGCTGGCCGCCCTTGCCCGCTTGCCCGAGCACTTCGGCAAGGCGATC
Source organism: Mesorhizobium shangrilense (assembly GCF_040537815.1). NCBI lineage: Bacteria > Pseudomonadati > Pseudomonadota > Alphaproteobacteria > Hyphomicrobiales > Phyllobacteriaceae > Mesorhizobium > Mesorhizobium shangrilense. The sequence continues at coordinate 4,878,455 of NZ_JBEWSZ010000001.1, read as the reverse complement.
GCCTGCGACTGGATGAGCGTGCTGGCCGAGACGATCGAGAAGCAGAAGTCGCTGTTCATCCTGGGCCGCGGCCCGTCGGCGGCGATGGCCAACGAGGCGGCGCTGAAGTTCAAGGAGACCTGCGGCATGCATGCCGAGGCCTATAGCGCCGCCGAAGTCATGCATGGCCCGCTGGCGCTGATCGGCCCGGACTTTCCGGTGCTGGCGCTGGCCGCCCGCGACGCTTCCGAACCGTCCGTCGCCGAGGCCGCCGACAGCCTCGCGGCCAAGGGCGCACCGGTGTTCGTCACCTCCGCGCTTGCCAATCGCGCCACGCGCCTGCCGCATGTCGCCACCGGCCACCCGTTGACCGATCCGCTGACGCTGATCGTCTCCTTCTACATGTTCGTCGAGGCCTTCGCCCGCCATCGCGGCCTCGATCCGGACGCGCCGCGCAATCTTCGCAAGGTGACGGAAACAGTATGAGCGATCGTTTTGCCCTGACTGGCGCCCGCATTTTCGACGGCGACGATTGGCATGAAGACCACGCGCTTGTCGTGCGCGATGGCCTCGTCGAGGCCATCTTGCCTGCCGGCGCTGTCCCCTCCGATATCAGCAAGGTCGACACCGGCGGCGGCATCCTTGCACCCGGCTTCGTCGACCTGCAGGTCAATGGCGGCGGTGGCGTCATGCTCAACGACCATCCAGACGTTGCCTCGATCGAAACCATCTGCCGGGCACATGCGCCCTTCGGCACGACGGCGCTGCTGCCGACGCTGATCACGGACACGCCGGAGATCACCGCTGCAGCGATTGCCGCCGGGGCGCAAGCCGCGCGGCTGAAGGTGCCGGGCTTCCTTGGCCTGCATCTCGAAGGCCCGCATCTGTCGATCGCCCGCAAGGGCGCGCATGATCCGAAGCTGATCAGGCCGATGACGGATGCCGACCAGGCGGCGCTGATCGCCGCGCGCCAACAGCTGCCGGTGCTGCTGACGACGATCGCGCCCGAATCCGTCGACCCTGCCCGCGTTGCCGTCCTGGCCAAGGCGGGCGTTGTCGTCAGCCTCGGCCATTCGGATACCGGCTATGCCAGCGCGCGCGACTTCGCCGATGCCGGGGCATCGATGGTCACCCATCTGTTCAACGCCATGAGCCAGATCGGCAACCGTGAGCCGGGGCTTGCGGGTGCTGCGATCGATATCGGCACCCTGTCGGCCGGCATCATCGCTGACGGCATCCATGTCGACCCCGCCACCATGGCGATCGCCTTGCGTGCCAAGCAGGGGCCGGCGAAAATTGTCCTGGTCACCGACGCCATGGCGACGATCGGCACCGACATGACCTCGTTCACGCTGAACGGCCGCACCGTTTTCCGCAAGGATGGCACCTTGCGGCTGGCCGACGGCACGCTGGCCGGCGCCGACCTCGACATGATATCGGCGGTGCGCTTCGTCCACCGCGTCATCGGCCTCGATCTCGACGAGGCGTTGCGCATGGCCTCGCTCTATCCGGCGCAGGCGATCGGCCAGTCGCATCGGCTCGGGCGGTTCGCCAACGGCACCGCCGCCGACATCGTTGCGCTGTCGGATGACCTCGACGTCAAGGGCGTCTGGATCGACGGCGCCAGTGTTTTCGAAGCGGGCGCGAAGATCTAGGATCGGCCGCTCCGGGGAAACAGCCCATGCACGAAGTCGACTGCGTTGTCGCCGGGGCGGGTGTCGTGGGCCTTGCCGTCGCCAGGGCGCTCGCTGTGTCCGGGCGCTCGGTGCTGGTGGTTGAAAAGACCGATGCCATCGGCACCGGCACAAGCGCGCGCAACTCCGAAGTCATCCACGCCGGTATCTATTATGCGCCGGGAAGCCTGAAGGCCCGGCTTTGCGTTGAAGGGCGCGAACGGCTCTACGCCTACTGCCGCGACCGCAACATCGGCCATGCGCGCACCGGCAAGCTGATCGTCGCCGTCGAGCCCGTGCAACTCGACAAGCTGTCGGCGATCCGGACCAATGCGGAACGCTCCGGCGTAACCGACCTCGAATTGCTGACACGGGCGCAGGCTCAAAGCCTCGAACCCGCGCTGAACTGCGCCGGCGCATTGCTGTCCCCGTCTACCGGCATCATCGACGGCCACGCACTGATGCTGTCGCTGCGCGGCGATGCGGAAGCAGCCGGCGCTTCATTTGCGTTCCTCACCACCGTTACCGGCGCCACAGCCACACCCGACGGGATCGAAATCCGCACGCAGGATGCCGATGGCGAGCCCTTCGCGCTGCAGGCCGGTGCCTTGATCAACGCCGCTGGCCTCGACGCACAGGCTTTGGCTGGTCGTATCGAGGGCTTTCCGCAAAACCGCATTCCGCGCTTGTGGCTGGCGCGCGGGAATTATTTTGCCCTTTCGGGCCGTTCGCCTTTTTCCCGGCTGATCTATCCGGTCCCGGTCGATGGCGGGCTCGGCGTGCATCTGACCCTCGACCTTGGCGGCAGCGCGCGCTTCGGTCCGGATGTCGAATGGGTCGACAGCGTGGACTACACGGTCGACCCCGTTCGAAGCGCGGTCTTCTACGATGAGATCAGGCGCTATTGGCCCGATCTTGCCGCCGGTGCCCTGCTGCCCGCCTACGCCGGCATCAGGCCGAAACTCTCCGGTCCCGGCCAGTCGGCCGCCGATTTCATGGTGCAGGGGCCTGCCGATCATGGCGCCGGCCGGATCGTCAATCTGTTCGGCATTGAAAGCCCTGGCCTGACGGCGAGCCTGGCGATCGCCGACCATGTCGTCGATCTGCTGTACCCTGAATGACGGGCGCTGTTGGGCGCGCTTTCATCTCAAGCGGACGTTATGAAACCTTTTGATTTTGAGGTCGTTATCGGGCGTATGTCCGAGGCGAAATCCAAAATGAAACCGGCCGACCGCATCGAGCCGCGCGGCGCCCTGAAGCCGCGTCGAGGACAGCCGCGACGACAAGAGCCACGTGAGGAAAAGTCGCGCGAAAAGAAGGCGTCTACAGTCGAAGCCGCATCGGAGATCGTCGGCGAGGCGGCGCCGCCCCCGGATGCCGTCGAACCCGATTTGGAACTGACGCCCGAGGAGTCCGAACAGGCCCGCAAGAAATACCTGCTGAGGCGCTTCTGGATGAGCGGGCGAGGTTATTGGGCCCGGCACGGCGACAGGCTCGCCTGGCCGTTGACGCTCGGGCTGCTGATCCTGATCGGCATCAATGTCGGCTTCCAATACGGGATCAATGTCTGGAACCGCGCGATTTTCGACGCCATTGAGAAGCGCGACGCCCACACCGTCTATGTCCTGAGCGCAGTGTTTGTGCCGCTCATGCTCGGAAGCATGAGCCTTGTCGTTGCACAGGTCTACCTGCGCATGACAATGCAGCGCCGCTGGCGGTCCTGGCTGACCACTTCGGTCATAGCGCGCTGGCTGGCCAGCGGCCGCTACTATCAGTTGAACCTCGTGAAAGGCGACCACCAGAACCCCGAGGCCCGCCTGTCGGACGATCTGCGGGTCGCCACCGAGTCGCCCGTCGATTTCGTCGCAGGCGTCATTTCCGCTTTCCTGTCGGCCTCGACCTTCATCGTGGTGCTGTGGACGATCGGCGGCGCGCTCACCTTGCCGATCGGCGGCTCAACCGTCACCGTTCCCGGCTTCCTCGTCATTACCGCGGTGTTCTATGCCGCGATCACCTCCACCTCGATGTTCATCATCGGCCGCGATTTTGTCCAGCTCTCCGAGAAGAAGAACCAGGCGGAAGCCGAATTCCGCTACGTGCTGACGCGCGTGCGTGAAAACGGCGAGAGCATCGCCTTGCTTGGCGGCGAGGAAGAGGAGAGTAGCGGCCTCGACAAGACCTTTGCCAGCGTGCTCAAGCGATGGGCGCAGCTGACCGGCCAGCACATGCGCACGGCGCTGGTCTCGCAGGGCTCCAGCCTGTTCGCGCCGGTCGTACCGGTTCTGCTGTGCGCGCCAAAATTCCTTGAAGGCTCGATGTCGCTCGGCCAGGTCATGCAGGCCGCCTCCGCCTTCGCCATCGTTCAGGGCGCATTCGGCTGGTTGGTCGACAACTACCCGCGTCTGGCCGACTGGAACGCCTCCGCACACCGCGCCGCCTCGCTGATGATGTCGCTCGACGGGCTGGAGCGCGCCGAAAAGAGCGACGATCTGGGACGCATCAAGCATGGTGAGACCGAGGGCGACGCGATGCTCTCCCTCGACAATCTCTCGGTGACGCTCGACGACGGCACCTCCATGGTCAAGGAGACCGAGGTGGTGATCGAACCCGGTGAGCGGGTGCTGGTGTCCGGCGAATCCGGCTCGGGCAAATCGACACTGGTGCGGGCGATCGCCGGCCTGTGGCCTTGGGGGAGCGGCAGCGTCAATTTCCACCCCGACAAACGACTGTTCATGCTCCCGCAGCGCCCCTACATCCCCTCGGGCACGCTGCGCCGCGCGGTCGCCTATCCCGCGGCGGCCGAGAAGTGGACGGTCAAACGGATCAAGGCTGCCCTCGACAAGGTCGGCCTCGGCCATCTCGCCGACCGGATCAAGGATGAAGCGCCATGGGACCAGACGCTATCGGGTGGCGAGAAACAGCGCCTCGCCTTCGCGCGCCTGCTGCTGCATAGTCCCGACATCGTCGTGCTGGATGAAGCGACCTCGGCCCTCGATGAAAAGAGCCAGGACCGGTTGATGGAAACGGTGATCCGTGAATTGCCTGATATCACCATGATCAGCGTGGCACACCGCGCCGAGCTGGAAGCCTTCCACACGCGAAAGATCACGCTCGAGCGGCGCAAGGGCGGCGCAAAATTGGTCAGCGATATCGACCTCATCGCGCGCAAACGCAGCCTGTTGAAGCGCGCCTTGTGGGGGTCCGGCACTCGGGTCGAAAGGCCGCGCAAGCTGGAGTAAGGTGGCGCTGTCCGAGAGCAATTCCAGGAAAGCGTGACGCGGTTTCCGTCCGGAATTGCGTCAACAAAAGACAGGGAGCGGTTCGCCGTTTCCCGGAAACAGCGAACCGCTAGCTAGGACGCGTAGAGATCCTTGTATGCATCGCGCAGGAGGTTCTTCTGCACCTTGCCCATCGTGTTGCGCGGCAACTCGTCGACGAAGATCACGCGCTTCGGATGCTTGTACTTGGCCACCCGTTCCGTGATGGCGCCGAGGATTTCGGCGGCGGTGATCGTCGAGGCCGGCGACCGGACGACGACGGCGGTGACGCCTTCGCCGAAATCCGGATGGGTAACGCCAATGACCGCGCTTTCGCTGACGCCGTCGAGCGCGTCGATCTCGCTCTCCAGTTCCTTCGGGTAGATGTTGTAGCCGCCGGAAATGATCAGGTCCTTGCCGCGCCCGACGATGTGGACATAGCCATCGGCGTCGATCATGCCGAGATCGCCGGTGATGAAGAAGCCGTCGCCGCGAAACTCGGCCCGGGTCTTTTCCGGCATGCGCCAATAGCCGCCGAAGACGTTCGGGCCCTTCACCTCGATCATGCCGATCTCGCCTTGGGCAAGCGTCCCGCCGCCGTCGGGATCGGCGATGCGCAGCGACACCCCAGGCAAGGGAAAGCCGACCGTGCCGGCACGCCGTTCGCCCTCATAGGGGTTCGACGTGTTCATGTTGGTCTCGGTCATGCCGTAGCGCTCGAGGATGGCGTGGCCGGTGCGCTCACGCCATGCGTTGTGCGTTTCCGCCAACAACGGCGCCGATCCGGAAATGAACAGCCGGATGGTCTTTGTCGATTCGTGATTCAGGCCGTCCTGCTGCAGCAGGCGCACATAGAAGGTCGGCACGCCCATCAGCGTGGTGGCGCGCGGCAGCAGCGAGACGATGCGGGCCGGGTCGAATTTCTGCTCGAACAGCATGGAGGCGCCGGCCATCAGTGTGACGTTTGTGGCGACGAACAGACCATGCGTGTGGAAGATCGGCAGCGCGTGGACCAGCACGTCGTCGCTCGTGAAGCGCCATTGGTCAACCAGCACCCGCGCGTTCGAAGCAAGGTTCTCATGGCTGAGCATGGCGCCCTTCGAGCGACCGGTCGTTCCCGACGTGTAGAGGATCGCAGCGAGATCGTCCGCGCCCCGCTCGACATCGTGGAAGTTGGAAGACTGCCGCGAGGCCTGGTCCGCCAGCGATCCCCGGCCATTGCGGTCTAGGGTGACCACGATGGCGCCGGATGTCTCGACCAGGCGCCCGATGTCGGCAGCCTTCGCCGGATCGCAGACGATGACTCGTGGCTCGGCATCGCCGAAGAAATATCCGAGCTCCGTCAGCGTATAGGCGGTGTTGAGCGGCAGAAAGACGGCGCCCGCACGCACGCAGGCAAGATAGAGCAGCAGCGCCTCCGGGCTTTTCTCGACCTGGACGGCAACCCGGTCGCCCGGCTCGACATCCAGTTGCAGGAGCGCGTGCGCCAGCTGCGCCGACCGCGCCAGCATATCGCCATAGGTGAGCGAACGCCGGTCATCCGCCTCCAGCAAAAGCCGCTCTGGCGCGGGCATCCGGGAGCGGAAAGCGTCGAACAGGTGGTTGCTCATCATACCCTCCGGCTGCGGGCCGCTACGGCGAGGCTACAGGTGGCGTCGCGCGTCAGCGGGCCGCGTTGTCGGCCGCTGACCGGATCGCCTCGATGTTCGCCCGATACGCCTCGACGCTGTTGCCCTTGAAGACGGCAGCGCCCGCCACCAGGACGTTGGCGCCGGCGGCTGTGACCAAGGGCGCTGTTTCGGCGGAAACGCCGCCGTCGATCTCGATATGGATGGGCCGGCCGCCGATCAGTGCCTTCACCCGCTTCACCTTCTCGACGATGCCGGGAATGAAGGCCTGGCCGCCGAAGCCCGGGTTGACGGTCATGATCAGGATCAGGTCGAGACGGTCGAGCACATATTCGATGGCGCTTTCCGGTGTAGCCGGGTTGAGCGACACGCCGGCCTTCTTGCCGAGGTTGCGGATTGTCTGCAACGAGCGGTCGAGATGCGGTCCGGCCTCGGCATGCACCGTCATGCCGTCGCAGCCGGCCTCGGCAAAGGCGGCCAGATAGGGATCGGCCGGCGCAATCATCAGATGGCAGTCGAAGAATGCCTTTGTGCGGTTGCGGATCGCCTTGATCACGGGCGGGCCGAAGGTGATGTTGGGCACGAAATGCCCGTCCATCACGTCCAGATGGATCCAGTCGGCGCCGGCCGCTGCTACTGCTTCGACCTCGTCACCAAGCTTCGAAAAGTCTGACGCCAGCACCGATGGCGCTATCAAGGTTTTCTTGCTCATCGGACGACCTTTCAAGGTGCTTTTGCCTGGGTCGGCAGCCTGATGCATGTCGCCCAAAAGTGCGCAGCGGTTTTGGGACAACGACATGCATGAAGATAGACACTTCAAGCGCGCCGCATGAATCCGTTCAACGCGACGCGCTTTAATGTCCCGGGCGTGACTTGTCGAGTGCCTGACCAACAGACGCTCAGGCGGTGAGCTAGTCGTTGCCGTCTTGGCCCTGGTGGCCAAGGTCCAAAGAAAACCCCGCCGGCGAACCGGCGGGGTGTTGGTCTTCTGAGTTGTGAATGATTACGGCTTCAGCATCAGGTTGTTTCGCGCCGGAGCCTGCTGATCCACCTGCGGCTGGCGCCTTGGCAGCAGGATGTTCGGGTTGAGCAGCAGGCCCGGGTTGATCTCGATCGATGGATTCCGGCGGATCGGAACACAGTCCGGATACCGGCCGGTCGTTCCGGCCGGGCAGAGTCGCCTCACGATCGGCTGGCACTGGCCGTTGATCATCCGCGCGCCGGGTGCACACTTCACCTGAAGCTTGCGGCATGCGCCGTCGATCACCTGGGTCCCGCGTGGGCAGACGCAGGCGTCGCTCTTGCCGCGCACCTGACCGCGGATGTCGCATTGCTGCACGGTCCTGACCGGTACGCAGGCCCTGCCACGCAGTTGCGTGCCATCCGGGCAGACGCAAGCGCCGTCCTGGGTGCGGACCTGGCCACGCAGCAGCGTGCATTGCGTCGGTCTTGGCCGGTCCGGCACGCATGCCCGGTTCTGCCTATGCGTCCCGTCGGGGCAGGTGCAGCTGCCATCCGGTGCCTGCACCGCGCCGCGGATCGTGCACCGCTGCTTGATGATCTGGCAGGCGCCGTTCACCACCACGCCCTGCCGGCAGACGCAGTCGCCATCCAGGTTGCGGTACTGGCCGGGCAGCAAGGTGCACTGGCCCGAGGGTTGCTGCTTGCTCGGCGCGCACCGTCCGTTCCGCAGATCGGTTCCGCGCGGACAGATACATTGCCCGTCGGTGGTCCGGATCTGGCCCGGCAGCAGCACGCAACGCTGCGGGATGGGAAGCGGCAGAAGGTTGATGCCGCCGCCCGATGAGCACTGGCCGTTGCGGAAGCTGGTGCCTTGCGGGCAGACGCAGTTGCCGGCGTCGTTCATCACAAAGCCCGTGGAACATCCCTGCTTCAGCGGATGCGTGATGGTGAAGGGGTGGCAGGCATAGGCTTTGCCGCGCTCGCCCTGCACATTGGTGGCATTGCCTGGGAGCACGTCGCCTCCGCCCTGCACCGGCGTGTCCGGAGGCAGGACGCCGACGCAGTTCTGCCCGTTGACAGTGCCCTGCAGGCTGGCGAGGCGGCCGTCGTCGGGAAGGACCACGCTCACATGGTGGACATGGCTTTCCCCGGCGCCGAGCGACAGGTTGGCGATGCAGGATGCGGGCAGAGTTGCTGGCTCCGGCGAGCAGCCGAAAGGCGGGTCGATCGAGGTGATCGCAACGCCGTCCAGCCGACCCAGGCCATCGACGCCGACCGCGTCACCGATGCGGACCGGACCCGAGAACGCACCTGGCCCATCATTGGTGATGGTGATGGTGAACGAGCAGGGCCGGCCAACCTGGCAGGTGCTGTCGCCGGTCTTCTCGACACGGATGCTGGAGCCGCCGTTTGGATGACGGATGCGTTCCGTGGCGCAGGCCTTGTTGTTGGAGAGGTCGGTTTCACCAGGGATGGGTTTTACCTCGGCGCAGTTCTCGACCGTGTCCGATCGATATCCGGCCGGCATCACCGCCCTGACGACGATCGATGTCGAAGCGCCCGGCACCAGTGTGATGCCGGCATCGTCGCAGCGGAACTGGCCGGGACCGGTCGGCCCGCAGGTCCATGGCGGGGTCGGGCCGAAGGTCGAGGATGCCGGTGCGCCGCCTGGATAGGTGTCGGTCACCGTCAGCGGGCCGCTATAGGTGGCGGTGCCGTTGTTGATGACATCGATCACGAAGGTGCAGACGCCATCGGCCGTGCATACTTCGCCGCGCGCCCGCTTCTTCAGGATCAGGTCGACCTTCTTTTCGACCGGCGGCTGGCAGTCGCGGTCACGATCGCCACGCCGGCAGATCGGGATCGAGGCGCAGCCCCGGTCGTTCTGCTGGCTGCCGAACAGCGGCTTGCCGCTTGCGCCGTAGTCATAGGTGGCGCAGTTGCGCAAGTCGTGGCCCGGCCAGCCCGGAGCCGGTTTGAAGCCGATCTTGAGGTCGACAAAGGCGCCCGGATTAAGCGTGGTCACCGGATAGGTGCAACTCATCGGGCTTGTCGTGGGTGTACAGACCCAGGGTGCATTCGGCCCTGAATCGATGGTCGAACCGGCCGGCAGCGTCACCTCGTCGAGCACGATCTTGCCGTTGTAGGGTGCGGTGCCGACATTGGTGACCCTGATGGTGAAGTCGCAGCCGCCGGCCATCGTGCAACGCGGCACATCGGCATGTTTCTCCACCTTGAGGTCGGGCTCCCTATCGCGTGGCGGACATTTCAGGTCCGGCGGGATGACGATGTCGATCGTCTGCGTGCAACAAAGGCCCCAGCCCTCCTTAGGGCCGGCATAGGAGTTGATGCCGGTGACGATGATGTGGATCGTCTCGCCGGGCGATGCGCCGACGATCTTCCAGTTGAGCACGCCGCCGCCAGCCGGCACCTGCTGCGTGTCGGGGATGATGGTGATGCCCGGCGTCGTCGTCGAAAGCTGTACCCACTTGCCGCCCATCTCCGGTCCGACCGGCATGTGGTAGATGAAGGCGCCGCCGCCGGGTACGCAATCGACCGTGCCTCTTTCGATCTTGAAGCATTCGTGCTGGGGAGGTGGCGGCGGGTTGCACTTGGTGACGTCGATCCTGATCGAGGTCTTGACGCCGGTGAGAATGTTGCCGTCGTCGGGCTTGCCCGGGTCCTGCGACGGGATGATGGTTCCCGCGCCGCCGCCCTTGGCCACCGTGATCATGCCTTGGTTGTCGACAGTGGTCGGCGAGGGAAACGCCGCATGGTCGATCTTGGCGGTGATGCGGAAGTTGATGACGCGCTCGTTGGCGCCGCCAAGGCCGTCGAGATCGGTGGCCGAGATGCGGAAGTCGGAAACACCAGCCGTATCGTTGGGGCTTGCCGAGGTGCTGATCGTGGCAATGGGCAGAGGTCCGCCCGACGAATCCGTGCCGTCGCCGGACACCTGGACATTGACGATCTGCAGGCCGTGCGGAAGCTGGTCCTTGAAGTCGAGCCTGGCGGCTTTCAACGAGGCCACCAGGCTTGGGCTGGCAAAGCTCTGCGGATCGCCGCGCAGGCCGAAGCTCAGCGAATATTCGACATAGTCGCAGCCTCTTTGGCCGCCCGTCTTGGTGAAGAAGGGCACGACCCGGCCCGGTTCCGGATTGATGATGCGGGAGTTGTCGAGATCGAGGCCGGGATCAGGGTTGGCTGCCTGGTTGGTCTTGGCCGCGAGGTCTTCGGTGAAGCCCGGCGTGGGGCCGAGCATGGCGACCGCGATACCGGCCGCCATCAGCCAGCGCGAACCGCGCCTGGCATATGACAGGGGTTTCATGATGGTCTCCATGACGGTTGGTCGGGTGCTCGTCGCGAGCGGGGACAGGGCAAGAATGGTCATCTTTCCCTCCTCAGCGTTCGCAACGGACGGCTGGCGTCCGCAGCGGCACGGTCATCTTGCAGCAAGGGTAATAGCCGCCCTTGTCCTGGTCGGACTTCCTGTAGAAGCAGAGCCCGACATTGACTGTATCGCCCGGATTATGGCCGGTGATGTCGATCGTGTATGGCGCGCCAGGCGCGTGCGACTGGGGTGTGGTCACCCCGACGCCCGGTGTCCTGGACTGAGCCGTGATCGAATCGCCGCCCAAGCCGGCATGGTCATGGAGATAGAGATCGGCCCTGAGCCCCGAGGGCGTGCAGAAATACTGGACATCCTCGACATCGAGACAGGGCGGCAGATTGCCGGGCGGTGGAAGGTCCGGCGGATAGAAGGGTGGCAGGTAGCCGCCCGGTATCTGTTCATAATAGCCGGCACGGCCCTCGCAGGGGTGCCAGACCTTGACATCGCCGACATGGCCTTCAACGTCGGGGTCTTCGAAATAACCATCGAAATCGGTGAACCACGAGCCGAAGGGCGGCACGTTCGCCGGCTTGATCAGCGCGCTCGGCGTGATCTGGACACCATGCACGGCCAGCGGCCCGCCGGCGGCAAGCCGGTCGGCAAGGGTGGGGTTCTCACGCAGCTTGTCGCCGGTGTTGACCAGCGTGTCCGTGCAGACGCTGGTATCGAGATTGCCGTCGGCGTCATAGCCATATTGCAGGTCGACGCCCCCGGCGGACTGCCGGTTGCCGTCCGGGAAACCGACCGCGTATTCCTGCGGCACCGGCACCCAGGTCGATTCCGTCACTGGGTCGTCCGGATTTTCGCGCCAGTAGCGAATGACCTCGCCTTTGCCGGAATCGGCGAACAGGCTGTAGTCATAGCGGTTCTCGACCGGGCCGCGCTGGGCCAGGTACATGAAGCCCTTGTTGTCGAAGGCAATGTCGGTGACGGCATAGTCCTGGTCGGCCTTGACCGTCAGCTCCCAGCGCGGATCGCCGGAGAACTTGCCGTCGCGGGCAATGCCCACCGACCAAATCTCGGCCTTCTCGCCGACCGAATAGTAAAGCCGGCCGCCATGGTAGGCGACGGCCCAGACGCGGCGCTCGTCCTGTGTATAGCCCCAGGTCGCGGGGTTTTCCGTGTCGAAGGCGGCGCCCTGTATGTCCATCACCGAGCCGTCATCGGCGACCGGGGCGAGCCCGTGCGCCGGACGCCCGGCGACGCCATGGTCGAACGTGTCGACCGGCGCGCCGTTGGCATCGATGCGGTGGATGAGGCCGGTGTCCAGGTCGGAGGCGAAGAACTGGCGGTGGTTGGTGTCGAAGGTGATGTTGCCGATGCCGGGACCGCTGTTGGTCTCGATATCGGCGAACTTGCTGACCTGGCCGGTTATGCCGTCGATCTTCCAGATCGTGCCCGGCCCGCCGCCGTTTTCAAGGCCGAACTGGCCTTCCATGAAGGTGGCGCCGGCGGTGCCGTGATGCTGCCGCTGCGGCCGCCCAGTGCCCTTGGTGTCGGGTGTGACGATGCGAATGCCGTGCAGCGAACTCGCCGCCGCATAAAGGTTGGGAATGCCGGACGGAACGCCATCGCGCATGCCGTCATCATAGGTGAGGCCGAAAACCTGGCCGATCTGTCCGGCCGTCACCTCGAAGGGCGGCGGCGTCGAGACAAGCTGGCCGGAAGCCGGCCCGCCGAGATGGGAAACGTCGAACACGCGCAAGGTGGCGCGTGTGGTGTCGATGAAGGTTTCGTCGACCGGGTCGACGCCGGGCGGCAGGCCCTGGTCGAAATTGGGGATGGTTGTGCCGGAAAAACCGGTCACCGCCATCGAGCCCGGATAGATGATCTGCGTCTGCGCGTCCTGCGCCCCGGCGGGTCCGCCGAACCACAGGCTGGCGGTGAGGGCCAGCGCCAGAAATCCGCCGATCGTGTGGATGGCGTGGCGCAGGCGGCCGGCAGGGGACATGAACGAGCCGTGGACGCGAGACATGGAGCTATCCCCGTAGGCTGGGGGAGCAACGCCCGGTCTTGCCGCGCGAATCAGGGCAAGGCGCGGCGTTCCGTCACGTTTTTCCCTGATCGAATTGTCTGCTTTCCTCATTGTCACGATACGCCGGCTCTTACGCAGGGTCAACGGAATCAGCGGAAAGCCCAGCGCATCCGATCCGTCCCGAAGGCGGTGGTCGCGCTGGGCTCCCATTGTTCCCGGAGACCTTGAAGCCTCTGGTTTTCCAGTCATGGGACTTCCTTTCCGGGCCGCGCCATGCGGCTCCTGAACGTCAGTCGCCGCTCGGGATGGAAAGGTTCATGGATGACCTCGGCCGAAGGCGAGGCATCAGCTCATATGGCTGATCGGGCAGCGCTCGCGCACGCAGACGGATTCGTCGCACACCCTGCAGACAACGTTCTGGTCGTCGCCGAGGTCGACCAGCGCCGGCAGCAGTTTTTCGACCAGCGCGCCAAGGGCCTGGGTCTCTTCGGCGCTGAGGACGCCGACGGCGCGGTCGATGACGGCGCGGCGTGCGGCCAGGTTGCGCTGGAAGACGGCTGTGCCGGCCTCGGTGAGATGCAGGGCTTTCGACCTGCGGTCGCCGTCGATGCCGCTACCCCGCAGCACCAGCCCTTGCTCGACAAGGTGATCGATCAGCCTGACGGTCGCCGAATGCGACAAGGCGATGGTGCGCCTGAGCACCTCGATCGACAGGCCGGGGTTCGAGCCGATCTGGACGACGGCCGCGACGGCGCTGGGGCCGAGGCCGGTCTCCGCGCCGAATGCCTTCTCCATCTTGTCGACCAGGGCGAGGCTCATGGCACCGAAGATGTTTTCCAGCCGGAGCTTTTCCCGGCTTTCGTTTGCGACGTCTTCTGCCATCACCATATCCTGGCGGGGATAATCCTATGCATGATGCATAGTTAGGCCGTTCCCGGTCAACCGGCAAGGACGGTGGACGTCTTCAGCAGAATGCTTGCGCGTTGCGCAGCCTGTTCTTATATACGCGCCAAGCCGTTCGGCGCCGGAATGCCGGTTGCCGGAACGGGATTTCTTGTGAACAGGGGCTTTCGTCGGAACGCCTGTACGGGTCCTGAGAGCCTGCTTAGCGGAGAGACTAGAAAAATGGCAAAAGTAATCGGTATCGATCTCGGCACCACCAACTCCTGCATCGCCATCATGGATGGCAAGGAACCCAAGGTGATCGAGAATGCGGAAGGCGCGCGCACGACGCCTTCCATCGTCGCCATCTCAGGCGACGGCGAACGTCTGGTCGGCCAGCCGGCAAAGCGCCAGGCGGTCACCAATCCTGAAAACACAATCTTCGCGGTCAAGCGCCTGATCGGCCGCCGCTATGACGATCCGGTGACGGATAAGGACAAGAAGCTTGTCCCCTACAAGATCGTCAAGGGCGACAATGGCGATGCCTGGGTCGAAGCCGGCGGCAAGAAGCAGTCGCCGTCGCAGATTTCGGCCATGATCCTGCAGAAGATGAAAGAGACGGCGGAAGCCTATCTCGGCGAGAAGGTCGAGAAGGCGGTCATCACCGTTCCCGCTTATTTCAACGACGCCCAGCGCCAGGCAACCAAGGACGCCGGCAAGATCGCCGGCCTCGAGGTCCTGCGCATCATCAACGAGCCGACCGCGGCAGCCCTTGCCTATGGCCTCGACAAGAAGGAAGGCAAGACCATTGCGGTCTATGACCTTGGCGGCGGCACGTTCGACATTTCGGTGCTCGAAATCGGCGACGGCGTGTTCGAGGTCAAGTCGACCAACGGCGACACCTTCCTCGGTGGCGAGGATTTCGACATGCGTCTGGTCGAATATCTGGCGGCCGAGTTCAAGAAGGAACAGGGTATCGACCTGAAGAACGACAAGCTTGCCCTGCAGCGCCTCAAGGAAGCTGCGGAAAAGGCCAAGATCGAGCTGTCGTCGACGACCCAGACCGAAATCAACCTGCCCTTCATCACCGCCGACGCGACCGGTCCCAAGCACCTGACGCTGAAGCTGACGCGCGCCAAGTTCGAAAGCCTGGTCGAGGATCTCGTCCAGCGCACCATCGAGCCCTGCAAGGCGGCGCTCAAGGATGCCGGCCTGAAAGCCGGCGAGATCGACGAGGTGGTCCTGGTCGGCGGCATGACCCGCATGCCCAAGATCCAGGAGATCGTGAAGCAGTTCTTCGGCAAGGAGCCGCACAAGGGCGTCAACCCCGATGAGGTTGTCGCACTGGGTGCCGCCATCCAGGCCGGCGTGCTGCAGGGCGACGTCAAGGATGTGCTGCTGCTCGACGTGACGCCGCTGTCGCTCGGCATCGAGACGCTGGGTGGCGTGTTCACCCGTCTGATCGAGCGCAACACCACGATCCCGACCAAGAAGAGCCAGGTGTTCTCGACGGCTGAGGACAGTCAGTCGGCCGTGACCATCCGTGTCTTCCAGGGCGAGCGTGAAATGGCAGCCGACAACAAGGCGCTCGGCCAGTTCGACCTAGTCGGCATCCCGCCGGCCCCGCGCGGCGTGCCGCAGATCGAGGTCACATTCGACATCGACGCCAACGGCATCGTCAACGTCTCGGCCAAGGACAAGGGCACCGGCAAGGAGCACCAGATCCGCATCCAGGCGTCGGGTGGTCTTTCGGACGCCGACATCGAGAAGATGGTGAAGGACGCCGAGGCCAATGCCGAGACCGACAAGAAGCGTCGCGGGCTGGTCGAGGCCCGCAACCAGGCCGAAGCGATGCTGCATTCCTCGGAGAAGTCGCTGAAGGAATATGGCGACAAGGTTTCGGAAACCGACCGCAAGGCGATCGTCGATGCCATCGCCGCCCTGAAGACGGCTTCCGAAGGCGACGACGCCGCCGACATCGAGGCCAAGTCGCAAGTGCTTGCCGAAGCTTCGATGAAGCTTGGCCAGGCCATGTACGAGGCTTCGCAGAAGGAAGCGGCGGAAGCCGATGCCAAGGCGGACGCCGCCAAGGACAGCGACGTGGTCGATGCCGATTTCGAGGAAATCGACGAAAACGACGACAAGAAGAAGTCGGCCTGAACGGCCTGACGGCTGACAAAGCGGAAAAGCCCGGCGCAAAGCCGGGCTTTTTTGCAACCTCGGCTGAAAAAAATATCGGCTTGGCCGAAAAAATGCGGGCAAGCCCGCGCTGACACTGGCATCCCGGCTCCATCGCACCTAAATCGGAACGGCGTGCCGGCAAACGACGCAACAATGCATCAAGACGTTGAGCATCCGGACAGCGGGAAAAAATGAAAGCTGATTTCTACGAAACGCTGGGTGTCCAGAAGGGTGCCGACGAGAAGGAGCTCAAGAGCGCTTTCCGCAAGCTCGCCATGCAGTTCCATCCCGACCGCAATCCCGGCGATCATTCCTGCGAGCACAAGTTCAAGGAAATCAACGAAGCCTACGAGACGCTGAAGGACCCGCAGAAGCGCGCGGCCTATGACCGCTTCGGTCACGCCGCCTTCGAGCAGGGCGGCATGAATGGCGGCGCGCAAGGGTTCGGCGCCGGCGGCTTCGCCGATATTTTCGAGGACATTTTCGGCGACATGATGGGCGGGCGCCAGCGCCGCTCCTCGGGCGGCCGCGAGCGTGGCGCCGACCTGCGCTACAACATGGAAATCTCGCTGGAAGAGGCGTTCGCCGGCAAGACCGCGCAGATCCGCGTGCCGGCCTCGATCTCCTGCACCGAATGCTCGGGCACCGGCGCCAAGCCCGGCACCCAGCCTGTCACCTGCTCGATGTGCAATGGCCATGGCAAGGTGCGCGCCACGCAGGGCTTCTTCTCCATCGAGCGCACCTGCCCGCAATGCCAGGGCCGCGGCCAGACCATCAAGGATCCGTGCCCGAAATGCGCTGGCCAGGGCCGCGTCACCGAGGAGCGTTCGCTGTCGGTCAACATTCCGGCCGGCATCGAGGACGGCACCCGCATCCGGCTTGCCAATGAGGGCGAGGCCGGCCTGCGCGGCGGCCCGTCCGGCGACCTTTATATTTTCCTGGCGGTCAAGCCGCACGAGTTCTTCCAGCGCGATGGCGCCGACCTCTATTGCAAGGTGCCGATCTCGATGACGACAGCCGCCCTTGGCGGCTCCTTCGAGGTGACGACGCTGGATGGAACGCAGACCAAGGTGAAGGTGCCGGAAGGCACCCAGAACGGTCGCCAGTTCCGCCTCAAGGGCAAAGGCATGCCGGTGCTGCGCCAGGCCAATATCGGCGATCTCTACATCCAGACGGCCGTCGAGACGCCGCAGAACCTGTCGCGTCGCCAGCGCGAGCTGCTGGAAGAGTTTGAACAGCTCTCGTCGAAGGACAATTCGCCCCAGTCGAGCGGCTTTTTCACCCGCATGAAGGATTTCTTCGAATCTTTTGGCGAGCGCTGATGCATGTCGCCCAAAAGCGGGAACCGGTTTTGGGGGCAACGATATCGATCTGGCGGAATCCAACGCACGCCGGGTCAATCCGTGAAACGCATCACGCCTTGAGACACGACCAAAACTATCTTGTCCACGACATTGGCATGACAGCACCTTGCCTTGGGTCACCCAAGTGTTAAGTACCATCGTGGGGCGTTCTGGAGAACTTGCATGACACGTGGTCCCGGGTTGCGGAAGACGCTGGCCGAAAAGTTCGACGACGAGCTCAAATTCTTCAAAGGGTGGATCGACAAGCCGAAGACGGTCGGCTCGATCGTGCCGACCAGTTCCATCACCGCTCGCAAGATGGCGTCGATCGTCAATCCGAAATCGGGCCTGCCGGTGCTTGAGGTCGGCCCGGGCACGGGTGTCATCACCCGCGCCATCCTCGCCCAGGGCGTGCGGCCCGAAAACCTCTACGCGGTCGAGTATTCCACCGACTTCGTGCGCCATCTGCGCCGGCTCTACCCTGGCGTCAACGTCATCGAGGGCGACGCTTTCAATCTCGATGCCACGCTCGGCGACAAGAGCGGCCTGACCTTCGATTCCGTCGTCTCCGGCGTGCCGCTGCTCAACTTTCCGGTCGCCCAGCGCATCGCCTATATCAACAGCCTGCTCGACCGCATCCCGGCCGGCCGGCCGATCGTGCAACTGACCTACGGCCCGATGTCGCCTATCCCGCCCGGCCGCGGCAATTACACCGTCGAGCATTTCCACTTCGTCATCCGCAACATCCCGCCAACGCAGCTGTGGATCTACCGGCGCGGCGCGCATTGAGGCTGATAAGCGCTTGGGATTCGGGCAACACTTGACCTATACCTGCCGGCTGACAAGGTAGGCCCATGGCAGTGATCCCGAAAATCCTCGTTTTCGCCGGCTCGGTCCGGACCGGCGCCTTCAGCGGCAGGACCGCCGACGTGGCGCAGACCGAACTCGCCATGCAGGGCGCGGTCGTGACCCGCATCTCGCTCGCCGACTATCCGCTGCCGATCCTGGATGAGGATCTGGAAAGGGAAAAAGGCATTCCCGAGAATGCCATGAAGCTCGCCCGGCTGGTCGCAGCCCATGACGGGCTGCTGATCGCGACGCCGGAGTATAATGGCTCCATCCCGCCGCTGCT
Organism: Mesorhizobium shangrilense; assembly: GCF_040537815.1. Lineage (NCBI taxonomy): Bacteria > Pseudomonadati > Pseudomonadota > Alphaproteobacteria > Hyphomicrobiales > Phyllobacteriaceae > Mesorhizobium > Mesorhizobium shangrilense. The sequence goes on along the minus strand of NZ_JBEWSZ010000001.1, from coordinate 4,860,051 downwards.
CAAGAACACGATCGACTGGGTGAGCCGGGTGCGCAAGGACGGCGGCCGGCCGTTCAGGCCTTTTGCCGGCAAGCCTGCCGCGCTTTGTTCCTCCTCCGACGGCAAGTTCGCCGGCATACGCTGTATCAATCATCTACGCGCCGTGCTGGTCAGATGCCAGCTGGAAGTGATCACGCCGGAATGCTCGGTGTCGGGCGCCAGCGGCGCTTTCGACAAGGACGGGCATTTCACGGACGAAAGACTACGCCAATCGATGGAGCATCTATGCCGCACGCTGATCGAAACATCGCGCATGCTGTCGACCCGGGTCGAGGCGTGATTGCCGCCGCCATGCAGGCTCAATCCATTCAGGCCCAGTCGATCCAGGAAAGACTGATCGTTGGCCTCGACGTGCCAACGGTGGCTGAAGCCGAGAAGGTGGTGCGCGAGCTCGACGGCGTCGTCTCCTTCTACAAGATCGGCTATCAGCTTGCCTTCGCCGGCGGGCTCGACTTCGCCCGCGAGCTGGCCAGCGGCGGCACGAAGGTCTTTCTCGACATGAAGTTGCTCGACATCGACAATACGGTGGCCAAGGGCGTCGAGAACATCGTCAAGATGGGCATGAGCATGCTGACGCTGCACGCCTATCCCAAGACGATGAGAGCGGCGGTAGAGGCGGCCAGGGGTAGCGACCTTTGCCTGCTTGGCGTCACCGTGCTGACCTCGATGGACGAGCAGGACGTGATCGACGCCGGCTATGAATATGATCCGCACACGCTGGTGCTGAGGCGCTCGGAACAGGCGCTCCATGCCGGCATGGGCGGCATCGTCTGCTCGGCCGAGGAAACCGAAGCGGTGCGGCGAATCGTCGGGCCGAACATGGCGGTTGTCACGCCGGGCATAAGGCTTGCGGGCAGCGACCATGGTGACCAGAAGCGCGTGGTGACGCCGGCGCAGGCGATCCGCAGCGGCTCCAGCCATCTTGTCGTTGCCCGCCCGGTTGTCGGGGCGGCTGACAGGCGTGCGGCGGCCGAGGCGATCCTTGCCGAAATGCGCTCCGCCTGAAGGCACACCGGCGGTCATCCGGAGCGACTTTCAAATTCGGGCTTTCGCCCTACAACGGAAATCAGGGAGGAAAAAATGCCCAAGGGATACTGGATCGCCCGCGTCGATGTGCGCGACGCCGAAGGCTACAAGGAGTATGTCGCCGCCTCCAAGCTGGCCTTCGACCGTTTCGGCGCGAAATTCCTGGCGCGCGGCGGCGAGCATGAGAAAGCCGAGGGGGCTGGCCGCGCGCGCAACGTCATCATCGAATTCGAATCGCTTGGCGTGGCGCATGACTGCTACCATTCGCCGGAGTATCAGCGCGCGGTCGCCATCCGCCAGAAAGTCGCCGATGGCGAGATCGTCCTGGTCGAAGGCATCTGACGCACGGACGGATACCGCCCCGGCGGGCGCCCCCTGTCTCAGTGCAGCGTTTGTCGCGCGTCGAGCGCCAGCGATTCGGCTTGGTGCCGGTGGCCGTGGATTTCGTAGCCGACGACGGTGAACGCCGGCGCCATCGTCAGGATGATGAGGCAAACGGCCATGTCCACGCCGGCGAGCGCGGCGACAATGGCAAGCGCGACCACCGCCGCGGTTCCCGCCAACAGCCAGATATGGAAAAGGTCGAAACGCGGCACGAGGTAGTAGTAGAGCGCGTAGATCGCGCCGAGGAAAATGGCGAGCGGCACGGCGGCGGAAAGCAGGGTCGCCAGGGGGCCGATATGAGCTTTGTGCTCGATGAAATAGGCCGCGACATGCAGGCCGGCTCCCGTCGCGACGATTGCAGCGACGACCAGCATCTGGCCATAACCCCAGACGAAGGCGCGCTCCCGATGCGCGTGGAGGACCGGTGCTGATGGCAGCATGTAATAAACCCACCACATACCGAAAGTGAGCCCGGTGCCGGCAACGCCGACAAGCACGGCATCGAGGTTCCAGCCCTGCTCCTCGACCACGGCCGACAGCGTCGCCAGCGTGCCCACGACGCTTTCGCCCAGCGCGATGATGGCGAACAGGCTGTAACGCTCGGCCATATGGTGGGCATGCCAGGGCGTGCCACCATTCCTGCGCTCGGCAATCACCGGCCCGGCAAGTTCGATGACAAGCAGGATCGCGCCAAGCACCAGGCTTGTCAGTACCGAGAAGTCGAACAGAATCTGCACCACCCAGCCGACCTGCGCGATCGAGATGGCGGTGACGTAAGTCAGGCAGATTTCACGCCTCGAGGGATCTTGCCTTGCCGCGCGCAGCCACTGGAAAATCATGGCCACGCGCATGATGACGTAGCCCAGCACCATAATGGAATTGTCGAGATGCTCGCCGTTCTCGATCGAGGTGAACATGCGCGGCAGGCCTATCGCCAGCACCAGCACGCCGATCATCTGCACCATGGTGACGAGGCGGAAGATCCAGTCGTCGGTGTCGTAGGCGGAAGAGAACCAGGAAAAGTTGATCCAGGCCCAGCAGATGGCGAAGCTCGCAAAGCCGAAGCCAAGCAGCGCGGCGGTATAGTGGCCTTCCGCCAGGGAATGCGCCAGCTGCGACGAGGCAAGGCCGAAGGCAGTGGCGAAGGTCAGGTCGAAAAGAAGCTCCAGCGGTGTGGCGACGCGATGCGCCTCATGCGGATCGCGTCCGCTCATGCGCTTGATGTGGTGATGCAGGCTCTCGGAGCTGACTGGCGTGGTGGTCATCGGGCGGCCTTCATTGACAAGGCCGCGACAGTAGAGGCGATGCGGAGGGCGTCAAGGCAGGCTATTGCGCCGCAAGCCTTTGCGGGCCCGACAGCCGGCTTGCCGCCATCTCGGCCATGGCATCGGCCAGGCTCATATTCCACTGCGAGCGGCAATAGGCGCGAAAATCGAAGCAGGGCAGGCCGGGGCAGACCTCGAATTCTATGAGATGAATAGTGTCGTCGGACTCGACCCTGAGATCGATCGAAAACACATCGCGCAGGCCGAGCCCGCTCATCAGCCGCTCGGCTATGCTGCGTATTTTTGCATCGGCGCCTGGCTGGCTGTCGCCGACCGGCAGCAGTTCCGGCTCGGCGTATTGTCCTTGCGCCTTCGCCGCTTCGCCCGTTTCGCCGTAGAGCGCCATGCTGTCTTCCATGGTCTGGAAATCGGCACCTGAATCGACAAAGGCGACACCGAGCGCCTCGACACCGGCGCCGGGCACCAGCCCGAGGAAACTGGCGCGCACATTGCGGCCGGGGACGTAGGGCTGCACGACGACATCGTCGCGATAGGCTGCGTAGACGCGCCGGCTGAGTTCGAGCGCGTGGCTCAGGTCATTGCAGCGTGAATCCGGCCAGATGCCGATCTTGGCGCCCAGCCGGTTCGGCTTGACGAACCAGCCCGCCGCCGCCGCCGGTGGTTCCACCAGCCATTTTCCGTTGCGGGCAAGGCCAGCCTGCGGCGCCGGCAGGCCGAGTGCGCCGAGCACAGCGCCGGAACGGAACTTGTCCTGGCAGAGTGCGAACAGGGAATCGTCGGCGCCGATCGTCTTCAGCCCCTTGAGCCTGGCGAGTGCCGGTGCCGCGCCACCCCGGAAATAGGCGATGCCGTCGGACAGTGTCCAGACAAGCGTGTCCTGCGGATTCTGGTCGGCGAGCGCATCAGCGGCATCGTCGAGCGTCACCGGCCCAAAGGAAAGACCGCGCCTGAGGCAGGCGGCGGCGAGCGCTTCGAACTCATACGCAAGATCGGTCGACTGCGCCAGGTAGGACGAAATCTCCGTGGCACGGTCGGGGGCATAACCGTCGGCGATCAGCCGGTCGAAGCAGGCCTTCTCCGGCTCGTAGACAAGGATCAGCTTCGGCTTGGTGTTGGGCATGGTCGGACGATTCCTGGCGGTGCTTTGGTCTACCATCGCATGGCGCTTGCAATCGGCTTTCGCGAAACCGACGCATGCCGGACGCATGCGTGACAGTGGCGGACTGCGTCAACGCGGCGCATATCAGGCCGCGCTTGGCAAACTCAGGCGATCAGCACGCGCGGTTCAAAGCGGCCGTTGACGGGAATGTCGAGCAGGAAGGTCATGCCGGCCTGCGGATCGAGCTTGCGCTGTTTTTCGTCCTTGCCCTTCCAGGCCGATGTCACTGTCAGCCGATCGCCCTTGCGCCCGACGAATGCGGGGCAGGAAGGCTGCGTCACCGGCATCGCGATTTCGCGCTGCAGCGTGCCATCGGGCGAATAGGCCTTCACCGCCTTGCCACCCCAGACGGCGTTCCACAGCACGCCGTCGCGGTCCACGACCGAGCCGTCGACATGGCCCTTCGACGAGCGATGGTCGACGAACACTTTTGGCTCACCTGTGGGCAGGCCGGTTGCCGGATCGCAGGTGACGCGCATCAGGAGGCCGGTCGCGGTGTCGGTGTAGTAGGCGATCGTGCCATCCTCGGAAAAGCAGATCGAATTCGACACGGTGATGTCGGAAAACAGCCGGCGCAGCTCGCCCTTGAAGAACCAGTAGATCGCGCCGGCGCCCTTCTCCTCGTCCTTGCCCATCGTGCCGGTCCAGAACGCGCCGCAGGGGTGGACGCGGGAATCGTTGGAGCGGGTGAGCGGATTATCGGCCTCGATCGCCGTGTGCAGCGTCAGCTTGCCGGTAGTCACGTCGCGCACATGCAGGCCGGTTTCTGTGGCGATAAGCTGTCTGTTATCGTCTATGATGGCGACGGCGCTGGCCATCTGGCCGAGCTCATGGATTTTTACAGCACCGCCGGAAAGGCCCTTCTCCAGCATATGGCCGTTGACGATGTCGAACCAGAAAAGCGCGTCGGTGCCGGGATCATAGCTCGGCCCCTCGCCCAACTGGCAGACATGGTCGGAAAAGACGGAAACGATCTCGCTCATCATGCCTCTCCGAAGGCTGCGTCCCAGGCCGCCACAGCGGCATGCGCGCGCGCGGCCACCTCATCGACGCTCATGCCCGGCTTGAACAGGCTGGAGCCGAGGCCAAACATGGTGACTCCCGCCGCCTTGTAGCCGGCAAAGTCTTTTTCCGAAACGCCGCCAACCGCGCCCACCAGCGTCGATGGCGGCAGCACCGCGCGCATGGCGGAAATGCCGGCCGCGCCGATCACGCTTGCCGGAAAGAATTTCAGCGCCGAGGCGCCCAGCCGGATGGCCTGGAACGCCTCGGTAGGTGTCAGCACGCCGGGCATTGTCACCAAGCCATGATGCATCGCCCGCGCCATCACCTCGGCGTCGATATTGGGGCTGACCAGAAGCCGCCCACCGGCCTTGTGCAGGCCATCGACATCCGCAGCCGTCAAAACGGTGCCGGCGCCGACCAGGGCGGTTTTCGGAAGCACGTCCACGATCCGGGCGATCGACGAAAAGGGCTCGGGTGAGTTGAGCGGCACTTCGATCGCCTCGATGCCGGCGTCGAAGATTGCCTGGCCCATGGCTATGGCTTCGGCCGCTTTAAGGCCACGCAGGATGGCGACCAGCCCGCGCTTGAGCTTCGGAAAGCTTGCTGTCTGCGTCATCGGGCAACTCCGGTTCTGGCGATCATGCCATTCTCTCGTGCCGCTTCGATAAGGCCGGCGCGCACGGCTTCGTCCGCGTCGACGGTCCTGACCGCAAGCCCGGCAAGGCCAAGCGCTTCCCCGTAAAGCGACGCCAGCGCGCCGGAAGCGATCAGCACGACGGATGCGGATGCATCTCCATAGCGGCGTCTCGCCGAGGCGATCTCGCCGCCGATCAGCAGGCCGGACAGGCAAGCGGCCGCATCGTCGGCCTTGAGGTCCTGAAGCAGGCCGGCGGCGCGGATCGAGAACAGTTTTGAGGTGACGTCGCCGCCTTCGCTCAACGCCGTCTCGCACCAGCGTCGGAAGAATGGGTTTTCGGCCGTGACCGGCTCTGGATGCTCGCCCAGCGAGTGACGCAGGATCGAATGGCCAGCCAGCACCGAAAACAGTTCGCCGGTCGGCCAGGTGCAGAAGCCGGCGACGCCGCCATCCTCGATCACAACCCATTTGGAATGAGTGCCCGGCATGCAGACGACATGGCGACCCTTTGCCGGCAAACCAGCGCCCGCGAGCTGCGTTTCCTCGCCACGCATGACGTCCGGTGCGTCGGCCAGGCGCTGGGCGAGACCAGGCACGATGCGGATGTCGCGTTCCTGGCCGGGAACCCGCGCAGCACCCGCGAGAATGGCACTGAGCGGCGACGGCACGGTTACATAGGGCGCCTCCAGCCAGCCTTGGCGAGAGCCGGCCATGCCGCAGATGATGACGGGCAGTTGCGCCGTCGCGCCCATGGCCGCCAGATGGCCTTCGAGAATGGTCGAAAACCCCTTTTGCTGCGCGGTGATCAACCCGTCGTCGCCACGGCGCTCGGCAAGGACCTTTCCCGTTTCGTCGATCAGCCAGGCCCTGAGACGGGTCGTGCCCCAGTCAACGACTGCAACGGCCGCTGCCTCGCTCACAGGAAGCCCCCGTCGACGATCAGCATCTGCGCGGTCAGCATGCGCGAAGCATCCGACGCCAGGAACAATGCCGTCCCGACCATGTCATCGGGACGCATCACTTCCTTGATGCATTGTTTGGCGACATGGGCGGCGAGAGCCTGCTCGGTCACCCAGAGATCTCTTTGTCGCTCGGTGATGACCCAGCCGGGGGCGACCGCGTTGACGCGGATGCCGTCGCTTCCAAGCTTTCCGGCCAGACCCTTGGTCAGGCCGACGATCGCCGCCTTGGCGGCGGTATAGGAGGGCATGTCCGGATGGTTGATCAGATAGGATGTCGAGGTGAAATTGATGATCGAACCGCCGCCTGCCCGCTTCATGCCCGGCGCCACCGCCTGCGCGGTGAAGAAGTGCGGCCGCAGATTGATCGCCTGGTTGTTGTCCCAGAATTCCACCGTGACGTCTTCCACGGCATGCCGATCGTCGACTGCGGCGTTGTTGATCAGCACGGTGACGTCGCCATGCGCTTCGGCCGCGCTGGCCGCGGAGGCGCGCAAGGCTTCGATGTCGCGCAGGTCGGTCTTGAGATAGAGGGGCCGCCGTCGGAGCTCTTTCTCGATGCGGTCGGCAAGCACCTGGCTGGGGCCGTCGGCGATGTCGATGAAGGCGACATTGGCGCCCTGGCGCACAAAGCTCTCGGTCAAGGCCGCGCCAATGCCCGAACCGCCGCCGGTGATCAGCACCGAAGCGCCTTCGAGGTCGGCAAAATGCGCCGATGGCATCATGATCTGTTTCTCCAAGCCGGACCGGCGCGCATCCTAGCCAGACACGTCCGGCGGGCAAGGGCGAAAAGCAGATTCGTTTTGCTTATGTCTGACAAAAAGACATCGCGGCTCAGCGCGAGCTCAATGTGCTTCCGGACAGATCGCGGATCGGTGGCTCAGATCGCCTTGGCGTGCAGGGCGCCGCGGAACGAATCGCGCAGGTAGCCGAGCGTCGCGTCGGCGTCGACCGGCCTGCCGAACAGGTAACCCTGCCCGCCGGCGCAGCCGAACTGGACGAGCCGGTCGGCCTGCGCCTCCTGCTCGATGCCTTCGGCGACGACGTCCATGCCAAGCCCCTCGCACATGGCAAGGATCGCCCGGATGATGTGTTCCGACGGACGGTCGTCGAGAATGGAGGAGACGAAGGCGCGGTCGATCTTGAGCTTGTCGAAATGGAATTCGCGCAAACGGCCAAGCGAGGACTGCCCAGTACCGAAATCGTCGAGCGACACGCGGATGCCGACGCGGCGCAGATCCTCGACGATCTTCTCGGCCGAGGCCGGATCGTTCATCAGGCCGGTCTCGGTGATCTCGATTTCCAGCCGGCGCGGGTCGAAGCCGGTGCGGTCGAGGATCGCCAGTATGTGCAGGCCGGTGTTCTGGTCGACGAGCTGCGACGGCGACAGGTTGAAGGACAGGAACAGGTCCTTGGGCCAGCTCCTGGCTGCCTCAGTGGCCTTGCGCAGCACCAGCTGCGACAGTGGGCCGATGATGCCGCGCTCCTCGGCGATGGGAATGAACACCGTCGGCGGCACCGAGCCGAGGTCGCGGTCGGTCCAGCGCGCCAGCGTCTCGAAACCGACGGTGCGGCGCGTGTTCAGGTCGACGATGGGCTGGAAATGTGGCTCTACCTCGCCGGCCGAGACGGCGCGGCGCAAGGCCTGTTCGATGCGGGTGACGCGCTTGGCCGCCTCTTCCATTTCGCGGGTGTAGACGACCACCCGACCGCGTCCCGAACGCTTGGCGTGGTAAAGCGCCGTCTCGGCCTTGTTGACGAGGATTTCGGTCGTCTCGTCGCCCGAATAGAACAGCGAGCAGCCGACCGAGGCCGAGAGCCTTGCCGTGCGTTCGCCGACATCATAGGGCGCCGACAGGATCTCGATCAGCATGCGGGATTTCTCGGCCGCAGCTTCCTCGCTGAACACCATCGGATAGAGAAAGGCGAACTCGTCGGCACCGATGCGGCAGACCGTGGAGTAGCCGTCCATCGAGGCGCGCAGCCGCATCGCCACCTGGATCAGGATGTCGTCGCCGGCCTTGTGCCCGAACAGGTCGTTGATCGGCTTGAAGCCGTCCAGGTCGAGAATGCCGACGGTGAAAGGCGCCGGGTCGTCGGCCCGATCGCTGATCAGACGGTCGACCTTGTCGAAGAATCGACGATGATTGCCAAGCCCGGTCAACGGATCAGTGAACGCCAGATCCGTTGTCTCCCTGTTTGCCTGACCGGTGCCAAACGACGTTTGCATCGGTGTCCCTGTTTTAGAACTCGGAATTTATTTCCAGACTGGCAGCAAACCCTTTAGGAAACGTATCCCGAAGTCGAGTTTTCTCAGGGCAATGTAGATTGGCCCGAACAGCTGAAAAATACTTGCTCAACTGCCTGGCCGCACGCGATAGAGTTCGAGCTGGCTACCCTGCGTTTGCGCGATCGGTTCGAGCCATTCCGGCACGTTGCCGCCCGCAAGCCCGGCAAGAAAGCCCTCCGGTGCCTTGGAGGCGAGAAGCCTGGTTTCCGGGTTGCCGCGGCACACCGCGACGAGGCCGACGCGGTGATCCCTGGCGATCGTCCTGGCGGCCGCGGTCGATCCCATGAAGGCGTCGAGCGCCAGGAGATTTCCCGCGATGTTGCGATGATAGGGCCCGGCGAAAACACGGTTTTGCGTGTAGGCCAGGATGGGCGATCCAAGATTGGAAATCGCCAGCACCGTGGTTTGTGGCTGCTGGCCTAGCATGGTGAAGGTGGCCTTGCTCTCGCAGGTCGCGTCAACGTCGCCATGGTCGGCCACCGGCTTGTCGGCTTCGAACGCAAGCGAGGCGGCGGCTGCGGCGCCCGTCCAGACGGCATTCACCGACACCAGCCAGACAGCGGCCATCTTCAAGGCCACGCCGCGCGAGGAACTGGTTTCCGCCCGCTGGCGCCATTTCGCGATCCAGGCGGAAAGCGGGATGACCGCGAAGGCGATCGAGAATGTCGACGCCCGCACCTCCCAGGTGCTGACGATGAAGGCGACGACGAGCAGCGCGCCGACAATGCTGTCCTGCCTGCGCCAGCCGCCACCGCGCAGCCGCAGCGCCATCAGGATGATCGCCAGCAGCGGCGTTGCATAACGCGCCGCCACCCGCGCCGGATTCTCGAATATGAGTTTGTACAGCGACTGCGCCTCGTCGATGTGGTCGAGCCACAGCGTCTTGATGCGTGGGTCGAGATTTGCGTAGGGCATGGCCAGGCATTGCGGAAACAGCACCACGACGACCGCGCCCAGCGCCAGGGCAAGCAAGCCGAGCGACATCACCCGCCGCTGGAGCGTGCGGTTCATGGCATCGATCGTGGCAATGGCCGCCAGGCCGGCGCCGCCGATCGCGGCGGCCGCGAACTGCACGACCGAGAATGTGTCGCATTGCGCCTGGCTCCATGCGGACACCGGCACGGTGGTGGCGAAGACGACGGCGCAAACGCCGGCAAAGCCAATGCCGAAATCGTGGGCGATCAGCCGCTCCCCCGTTCCGCCGGTGAGGAAGAGCATGGCGACGAGGACGCCGAGGGCGCCGGCATAAGGCGCGCTCTCCATGCCGATGGCCATGGTCAGCGCCGCGCAAATCCCGGAAGGCATGGCCGCCCATCTGCGGGTCGGTGCGTCGAGCAGCAAGCTGAGGCTCGCAAGCGTCAGCATCAGCTGGATATTGTGGTGGTCGAGAGAGCCCGGCGAAAAGATCCCCAGATAATAGAGCGCCGCGCCACCGACGACGATGGCGGGCACGACGGCGCGCTCTCCGGCGAAATTGCGCGCCGCGCGAATGATGAAGAACACCGAAAGCCAGAATTGCAGGGCCGGCCAGGCCACTTGCACGATCCTCTCGGCCAGGGCCATGTTGCCGGTCAGTGCGGAGGTGCCCAGAATGGCAAGGGCAAGCGGCGCGTCGAGCAGCCGCGACCAGTGCATGATGAAGCCGCCTTCCGGGCCCATCCTGTACTGGTGCATGTCGAACCAGCCCTGGCCGGCCAGCAGGTCGCGCACCTGGACCAGCTGCAGCAGGCTGTCATTGTCGCCATGGGCGTTGGCCAATTGCGGGAAACCCGCATAGGCGCTGACGGCAACGGCCACCAGAGCGGCGAGCAGCGCCAGCACGAGATCGAACTTCCAGGCGCCGTCCTTGGCTGTGCCCATTTCATGACCTTTGGAGGAATGTCGACCGGTCCTAGCCTAGCCTTGTCGGCTTCAATAAATAGTAAAGCCGCCTTGGCGAGGCTGGCTTTCAGTCCTGAACCGGATGAACGTCAGCGGTTACTTGACTGCGTTCACCCGTCCAACAAAGAGGGCCAGCGGTACAACCGCAGCTTCACGGTCGTTCTCGCCGACGGAGTTTCCCGTCGAATAGTGCTGAACGACAACGATCCAGCGGACTTCGTCGTTGAGGTTCTTATCGGCGGCAGTAGGGCAATCTCGGTAGTGACTGTGGAACGCCTCCTGGTTCATCCGTTTTCGACGATCCCGCCGCAGCTCGGTAACATCAGCACTCCACACGCGGCCCTGCCCGGAACGAGGACCCCGGGTCTACCGCACATGGGGCAGAAGTTTGCGGGACGCACACATCGGCGATGCCCAAGTTTAGAGGAGTATGTGCCGGAGCCCCGACTTTCTGCGTTTAATGAATTGAAAATAATTCTGACGCAGAGATTGGTCGTGCAAGGTCTGTGGAACGATTGCGCAAAACGCGGGATCCGTGGTCTGAATCATGAAATCCTCGACTGGAGAACATTACCCGGCGCTTGATCATATTCGCGGCCTGGCGATTTTTCTGGTCTTCACCTGGCATTTTCTCCACCAGTCCCCTGAGGGGCCTGTACCTTATGGCTTCGTACCGGCTTTTCCCGTGTTCAGCCTTCTGGATGAAGGGCATACCGGCGTTTCATTGTTCATGGCGCTTTCCGGCTACCTGTTTGCCAAGCTCCTTGATGGAAAGCAGATCCGGTATCTGCCCTTTTTTGCCAACAGGGCGCTAAGACTGCTTCCGCTGCTTTTGGCCGTGATATGTATCGAGGCTTGCCGGAGATACATGGCTGGACAACCCTTGGGCGAATATTTCACGGGGGTCGGTGAGGGGCTTGTTCTTCCCATCCTTCCGAATGGCGGCTGGTCCATAACCGTAGAAGCCCACTTCTATATACTGCTTCCGTTCCTGCTGATGGCATCCAGGCGGTTCGTGTTCGCTCCCCTGCTGTTCATTGCGGCAGCCATCTTGCTGCGGGTCGCGCTGTACGAGCAAATCGGCCAGGCGCAGTCTGTAGCCGCCTGGACCATCATTGGACATGGAGACCAGTTCTTGGCCGGCATCTTCGCCTTCCAGGTTCGCGCCTATGCGAAGGACCGGCACTGGCTGGCGATGGCTGTTCTGGCGGCATTTTCGGGGTTCTTCTGGTGGTTCGATGCCGCCGGCGGATTTTATCAACTGGTGCGTTATCCGTCGCCGCACTGGATATGGATCATCTTGCCGACCATCGAGGCGGCAGCGTATTCGTTTGGGATCGCATACTACGATACGAGTTTTTCGCAGAAGCGAGCGAGCCTTCCGCTCAAGATCATGGAGAAGGCCGGGTCTTATAGTTATTCAATCTATCTGCTGCACCTGTTTTTCGTCATGCAGTTGGCTGAGTTCATCAACACCAGAATTATGAGCATAAGCAATTTCTACGTGGCGTGCCTCTGGTCCGGCCTGTGCTTCCTGGCGACCATCCCGATCGGCTACCTCAGCTACACATGCGTCGAAGCGCCGTTCCTTCAACTGCGTGTACGATATGTGGGCAATCGGCAGGCAACTGCTGATCCCGTCACGGTCGGCTTCGGTACGGCCGTTGCCGCACCCAAGTAGCGTCCTCAGAGCGGCTGAGAGGCGCCTGAGAACCGCCTTCGAATGGGAATCGCACCAAGTCTGTCAGCTTCCTTGCAGCTTGAACCAACCTCGATGTTCAAACGACGGTACGGGTTCTTCGTCACGAGACGCTGGCGGCAAGGCTGCCGGCGCGGCAAGCGGCGCCAGCACGAGATCGAACTTCCAGGTGGAAGCGCGGTCCTTGGCCACTCATTCTCATGACCTTTGGAGGAATGTAGACCGGTCCTAACCTGGCCTTAACGGCTTCAATAAATAGTAAAGCCGCCTGAACGGGCTGGCTCTCAGCGCCACCATATCGTCAGGCAAGGCGCCGGAGATGAAAATGCCGCAAGAAGTTCGTTGTGAACCTTCCATCGCCGTGCTCTTGCCCTGCTACAATGAGGAGCTGACGATCGCCGAGGTGGTCAGGCGGTTTCGTGAAACGCTGCCTTCGGCGCAGATCTATGTCTACGACAACAATTCCAAGGATCTGACCGCGCTGCGGGCTCGCGCCGCAGGCGCCATAGTCGTGCGCGAGGCGCGCCAGGGCAAGGGCAATGTGGTGCGCCGCATGTTCGCCGATATCGATGCCGACATCTATCTGATGGCGGATGGCGACGGCACCTACGCCCCCGAGGACGCGCCGCAACTGATCAACACGCTGCTGACCGAACGCTCCGACATGGTGGTCGGCACCAGGCGCGGCGTCACCGACGATGCCGGCAGGACCGGCCATGCCTTCGGCAACCGTATCTTCAACAGCCTCTACAAGCGGCTGTTCGGCACCGATTTCACCGACATCTTCTCCGGCTATCGCGTTTTCACAAGGCGTTTCGTAAAGAGCTTCCCCGCCGTGTCCGGCGGCTTCGAGATCGAGACCGAGATGTCGGTCCATGCCTCGCAGCTCAAACTGCCGGTCAGCGAGATCGCGCTCGACTATGGCCGCCGTCCGGAAGGGTCGTCCTCGAAACTGTCGACCTATCGTGACGGCGCCAAGATCCTGTGGATGTTCGCCATGCTGGTGAAGGAGACGCAGCCGCTGCGCTTCTTCGGCGCCTTTTCGGTATTCTTCCTCGGAGCCAGCCTGTTCCTGATGGCGCCGGTGCTGATCGAATTCGTCGAGACCGGCCTTGTTCCGCGCATGCCGACCTGGGTGCTGTCCGTCGCGTTGCTGCTGCTCTCCATGCTGGCGGCGGTGACCGGGCTGATCCTCGATTCCGTGTCGCGCGGCCGGGCCGAGCAGAAGCGTATCTTCTATCTGTCGATGCCGTCGGGCCGTGTCGAGCGCCGCGAGCGCGCGGGCGAGCCTGAAACGCTCAAGACCCCGCACGGCAAGACGCCCCGCGCGGCCTGACGATTGATCATGAAACGCATCGTTCGTTTCATTTTCGCCGGCGGCATCGGCTTCGTCGCCGATGCGGTGGCACTGTGGTTGCTGCTGGACGTTACGCCATACGGGCCTTTCCTCGCCCGCATCCTGTCGATCGGCTTCGCCTTGTGCGTCACCTGGTCGATCAACCGGCATCTGACCTTCCAGCCATCGAGCCGCGGCATCGCACGGGAAGGCGCGCGCTATGGCGGCGTCGGCATCGCCACCAGCATCGTCAACTATCTCGTCTATTCGGCCATCCTGCTCGCACTCCCGGCGGCTCCGCCGCTGGCCGCGCTCGCGGTCGCGTCGCTGGCTGCCATGACACTGTCATTCCTCGGCTATTCGCGGCTGGTATTCGACCGCTAAGGGCCTCTTCCGCCGAGTCTTGCCATCAGCCCCAAGCCGCATCCGGCGCTGGCCCGATTGGCAGAACGCCGCGGGTTCCTTATATCGCTTGCGTCGACTGCCTCGGAGATCTGACATGAAGCTGAAAATTGCCGTCCAGATGGACCATATCTCCACAGTGTCGATTGCGGGGGATACGTCCTTCGCGCTGTCGCTGGAAGCACAGCGGCGCGGCCACCAGCTGTTCCACTACACGCCCGACCGGCTGTCACTACGCGACGGCAAGGTGTTTGCCCGCATCGAGGAAATGACCGTCCGCGACGAGAAGGGCAGCCACTACTCGCTGGGCGAGAAGGTGCGCACCGACCTGTCGGAGATGGACGTCGTCCTGCTCAGGCAGGACCCGCCCTTCGACATGAACTACATCACCACCACGCACATCCTCGAGCGTATCCACCCGAAGACGCTGGTCGTCAATGATCCGGCCTGGGTGCGCAACAGCCCGGAAAAGATCTTCGTCACCGAATTTTCCGACCTGATGCCGGACACGCTGATCACCAAGGACCCGCTGGAAGTCGCCGCCTTCCGCAAGGAGTTCGGCGACATCATCATCAAGCCGCTCTACGGCAATGGCGGCGCCGGCATCTTCCATCTGCTGGAGGCCGACCGCAACTTGGCCTCGCTGCTCGAAATGTTCGGCCAGATGTTCCGCGAGCCCTATATCGTCCAGCGCTACCTCAAGGACGTGCGCAAGGGCGACAAGCGCATCATCCTGATTGACGGCGAACCGGTCGGCGCCATCAACCGGGTGCCGGCCGAGCATGATTCACGCTCCAACATGCATGTCGGCGGCCGCGCCGAAAAGACCGAACTGACCGCGCGCGAGCGCGAGATCTGCGCCCGCATCGGTCCGTCGCTGAAGCAGCGCGGTTTCATCCTGGTCGGCATCGACGTCATCGGCGACTACATGACCGAGATCAACGTGACGTCGCCGACCGGCGTGCGCGAAGTCCGCCGTTTCGGCGGCGCCGACATCGCCAGCCTGTTCTGGGACGCCGTCGAGGCGAAGCGGACATAAGCCGTTTTCATTTTGTCTTAGCCATGTTCCGCTTTTGCAACCGGGCTTGATCTGACTGCAACTTTAGCGATTGCATGTTCGGGTGATGTTCTTGATTTGATCAAGCAATTGATTGTGCTCAAGAGGTCGGTATCGCTAGATTCCAACTGCATCCCCAACCGATCGATTTAGGCAGCGCCGAAACCGGTCGGCGACAGCTCCGGAGCCTGCATGGACTCCCACCACTTGACCGGGTACCGTAAGTTAACCGTTCGAGGCTCTTCTGTTTTTACCGGAAGCGACGGGGCGGAGCTTCGTGAAGCAGGGCACGACTATGGCGGATGGAAGTGCGATGGCCTCGGCACATCTTGCCGCAAGCAGCGCTCCTGGAAACGCTTCGCGCTTCTATGATGTCGAAGCTGATTGGACCCTCCTTCGGGGATGCAATTTTCGCTGCACCTATTGCTTCTCGCCGCCAGAAGTCCTTGCCACCAAGATAGGTGCCCACGCCAGGCCGGAGAAGTGGCAGGAGGCATTCGATGCCACCGGCCTGACCTGGCTCCTCCACATCACGGGAGGGGAGCCGACCGCCTATCCCGAATTCAGTCGCCTATGCCAGTTGCTGACGCAACGCCATCACCTCTCGGTCAACACCAACCTATCCCTCGACACGGTCCTGTCACTCATCGGTGCGGTTGATCCGCAGCGTATCCGTTTCATCCACGCCGCCTTCCATCCCAACGAACGGGAGAGGAAGAATGGCATTGCCGCCTTTGTGCGGCGCGCTGTGACGCTTCGCGACGCCGGCTTCACCATGCTGATCACCATGGTGGCGACGCCCGAGGTGCTCGCCAACTTCGACGAGATGGCCGGCCCCATCCGCGATGCCGGACTTGCCGTGACGCCCAAGATCCTGCGCGAAAATTTCCAAGGCAAACGCTATCCGGATGCCTATAGCGAGGTGGACAAGGCGCGATTCAGGACGGCGCTCCTCGGCGGCCAGACCGCCTACCAGAATGTTCTCGACGGCATGGGCGAGGCGCCGACCATCAACTTCTTCAGCGACGAGGACTATCTCGGCGGCGTGCCCTCCTTCAAGGGACGCACATGCGATGCGGGCTACAAGTTTGTGGCCATCACGCCCGAGGGCGATGTTTCCCTGTGTGGGGGACCGCAACTCGGCAACATGCTCGATGGCTCGCTGCGCCTGCGGGACAAGAGTTCGGTCTGCAATACGACCTATTGCGTCTATTTCTGCGCGAAGTATGCGCAGCCTGCCGTGGAGACGCCCGAGGGAGCCTTGCTGGGTTGGGGGCGTCGTCTCCTGTCGAGGACAAACACCCTCTTCAGATAGAAGGCTGTGAAACCTTGAGAGTGAAATGGCTGCGGCAGCCAGAGTCGCCCGCATGCTCTCAGTGGCTTCTGTCGCCTGACCACGGCGATGGTTCTCTAGTGTCATCGAGCCCTGAACTTGATTGTGCGCTGGAAGACCCCGATCAAAGACCGAGCATGGGCGACAAATGATCTTGTGTGGTCAAATGTTCCTGTAATGTTCTTGCTCAAAATGAAAATCTATGGTTGTCTAGGCTGACCTCGCTCGCGGCCTGATCGCAGCCGCGAGCGAGCCGGTCTCTTGGGGGCTTGAGAAGAAATGGTGGCGCGGGTTCGCACGGTGGCTTTCCAGGGCATCGAGGCCGTACCGGTCGATGTCCAGGTGATGATCGCACCCGGCAAGGTCAACATGCATATCGTCGGCCTGGCCGACAAGGCGGTGGCCGAGAGCCGCGAACGGGTGCAGGCAGCACTTCATGCCTCCGGCCTGTCGATGCCGTCGAAGAAAGTCACCGTCAATCTGGCGCCCGCCGACCTGCCCAAGGAGGGCAGCCACTATGATTTGCCGATCGCGCTTGGCCTGATGGCGGCACTTGGCGCCATTCCGGGCGACATGCTGGCCGGTTATGTGGTGCTCGGCGAACTGTCGCTCGACGGCACCATCGCCGCCGTCGCCGGCGCGCTGCCGGCGGCGATCGGCGCCAATGCCGAGGGCAAGGGCCTGATCTGTCCGTTCGCTTGTGGGCCGGAGGCGGCTTGGGCGGGGCGGGAATTCGATATTCTGGCGCCGCGCAGCCTGATCGCCATCGCCAACCATTTCCGTGGCACGCAGGTGTTGTCGCGGCCGGAGGCCGGCGTCCACGCCTCGGCGCGCGACCTGCCCGACCTCTGCGACATCAAGGGCCAGGAGACCGCCAAGCGGGCGCTGGAAGTGGCGGCGGCTGGGGGGCACAATCTGCTGATGGTGGGCCCACCCGGTTCCGGAAAATCCATGCTGGCGCAGCGGCTGCCGTCGATCCTGCCGCCGCTGGCGCCGAAGGAACTTCTGGAAGTCTCGATGATCGCATCGGTGGCGGGCGAGCTCGGCGAAGGCAAGCTGACCGACCGGCGGCCATTCCGCGCCCCGCACCATTCGGCCTCGATGGCGGCCATGGTCGGCGGCGGCATACGTGCCCGGCCCGGAGAAGTCTCGCTCGCCCATCACGGCGTGCTGTTCCTCGACGAATTCCCCGAATTCACGCCGCAGACGCTGGATGCGCTCCGCCAGCCGTTGGAGACCGGCGATTGCATGATCGCGCGCGCCAACCACCGCGTCACCTATCCGGCGCGCATCCAACTGGTCGCGGCGATGAATCCGTGCCGCTGCGGCATGGCTGGCGAGCCCGGCTATCGCTGCCTGCGCGGCGAGCGCTGCCGCACCGACTATCAGGCGCGCATTTCCGGCCCTCTGCTCGACCGCATCGATCTGCGTATCGAGGTGCCGGCGGTTTCGGCCAGCGATCTGATCCGGCCGGACCGGGCCGAGAAAAGCGAGGCCGTGGCGCTGCGCGTGGCGCGCGCCCGCACCATCCAGCGCGAGCGTTTCGAACGCCTCGGCGTCACCCGCGCCACCACCAATGCGCACTGTTCGCCTTCCATCATCGAGTCGATCGCGACGCCGGACGCCGCCGGCCTGACGCTGCTGAAGGACGCCAGCGAAAAGCTCGGCTTCTCCGCCCGAGCCTATCATCGCGTGCTGAAAGTCGCGCGGACGCTGGCCGACCTCGACGCCAGCGAAACGGTGGGCCGCATCCATCTGGCCGAGGCGATTTCCTACCGGATGATGTCTGAGCGGGTGGCGCAGGCGGCGTGACGTTTCCCTCCCCCTTGAGGGGAGGGTGGCCGCGAAGCGGACGGGAGGGGTCGCAACGGCAGTGCGCCAACTCCAATTTCGACGATGTGCCTTGGTAGGGCGTTCATCGATACGTCCGAAACCTGCTCGGTTTCAAACTTCGGCAAGGCCGAGAGTCTCTTCGACGACCCCTCCCGTCCGCTTCGCGGCCACCCTCCCTCAAGGGGGAGGGGGACGTCAGCGCTAGGGATCTACCGTTGGCGCCTAGCCCACCCGCTCTTTCGCCTTCAGCTCCAGCCGCCGTGCGTGCAGCACCGGCTCCGTATAGCCATTGGGCTGCTCGCGGCCCTTGAAGACGAGATCGCAGGCGGCAAGGAAGGCGATTGAATTGTCGAAATCCGGTGCCATCGGCCGATACAGCGGATCGCCGACATTCTGCCGGTCGACGATCGCCGCCATGCGCCGTAGGGAGTCCATCACCTGGATGCGCGAGCAGACATCGTGGCGCAGCCAGTTGGCGATGTGCTGCGAGGAGATGCGCAGCGTGGCACGATCCTCCATCAGCCCGACGTCGTTGATATCTGGCACTTTCGAGCAGCCGACGCCCTGGTCGATCCAGCGCACGACATAACCAAGAATGCCCTGTGCGTTGTTGTCGAGCTCCTTCTGGATGTCGGCGTCGCTCCAGTTCGGGCGTACCGCGACCGGCACCGACAGGATGTCGTCGAGCTTTGCCTTGGGCCGGCTCCTCAGCGCCGCCTGCACGGCCTGCACATCGACCTTGTGGTAGTGCGTGGCGTGCAGTGTGGCCGCCGTCGGCGACGGCACCCAGGCGGTGTTGGCGCCGGCCTTCGGATGGGCGATCTTTTCGACCAGCATCGCCGCCATCAGGTCGGGCATCGCCCACATGCCCTTGCCGATCTGGGCATGGCCGGCCAGTCCGCATTCGAGGCCAGTGTCGACATTCCAGGCTTCGTAGGCGGAAATCCAGGCCGCCTGCTTCATGTCGCCCTTGCGGATCATCGGGCCGGCTTCCATCGAGGTGTGGATCTCGTCGCCGGTGCGGTCGAGGAAGCCGGTGTTGATGAAGGCGACGCGGTCTTTTGCCGCGCGGATCGCCTCCTTGAGGTTGACGGTGGTGCGCCGCTCCTCGTCCATGATGCCCATCTTGATGGTATTGTCGGCCATCCCGAGCAGCGCCTCGACACGGCCAAAGATCTCGGCGGCGAAGGCGACTTCCTCCGGCCCGTGCATCTTGGGCTTCACCACATACATCGAACCGGCGCGGGAATTGGCGCGACGTCCCTTCGGGCCGACATCGTGCAGCGCTATCAACGCCGTGATGGCCGCATCCATGATGCCTTCCGGCACCTCGTTGCCGTCGCGGTCTGATATCGCCGGGTTGGTCATCAGGTGGCCGACATTGCGCACCAGCATCAGCGAGCGGCCGGGCACGGTCAGCGTGCCGCCATTGGGCGCGGTGTATGAGCGATCGGGATTGAGCTTGCGGGTAAAGGTCTTGCCGCCCTTGGTGATCTCTTCCGCCAGGTCGCCCTTCATCAGGCCCAGCCAGTTGCGGTAGACGACGACCTTGTCCTCGGCATCGACAGCCGCCACCGAATCCTCGCAGTCCTGGATGGTGGTCAGCGCAGATTCCAGGATGACATCGGCAATCCCGGCCGGATCGGTCTTGCCGATCTGGTTGTTGCGGTCGATGACGATCTCCGTATGCAGGCCGTTCTTCACCAGGAGGACGGCATCGGGATTGGCCGGATCGCCGCGATAGCCGGCGAATTGCCTGGGGTCGGCAAGCGTCGTCGAGCCGGCGCCGGCGCTCAGCCGCAGCGCGCCGTTCGCCACCGAAAGCCCGTTCACTCCGGCCCATTTGCCGGAGGTGAGCGGTACCGACTCGTCGAGAAAGTTCTTGGACCAGGCAACCACCTTGGCGCCGCGCGCGGGGTTGAAGCTCCTGCCCCTTTCCGCGCCAACCGTTTCCGGAATGGCGTCGGTGCCGTAGAGCGCATCATAGAGCGAACCCCAGCGCGCATTGGCGGCGTTCAGCGCATAGCGCGCATTCATCACCGGCACCACCAGCTGCGGCCCGGCAACGACGGATATCTCCGGGTCGACATTGTCCGTCGTCACGCTGAAGGCCGGGCCTTCGGGAACGAGATAGCCGATCTCCTTGAGGAAGGCCTTGTATCCATCCATGTCGACGGGCGCGCCATGGGCGCGATACCAGCCGTCGAGTTTCTCCTGCATGGCGTCGCGCTTGGCAAGCAACGCCCGGTTCTTCGGCGCGAGGTCGTGGACGATGGCCGAAAAGCCGTTCCAGAATGCGTCGGCCACGATCCCGGTGCCCGGCAGCGCCTCGCGCTCCACGAAATCATGCAGCTCGCGGGCAATCCGCAATCCGGCGATCTCGATGCGGTCGGTCATCAGCGTGTCTCCAGACGAAAGCTTTTGCGGGCCTTTGGCATGTCGGGGTTCGAGGGTCAATTCGGCTTAAGGTGAAGGGGCCATTTAGGCAAGGTTGGCAACGCCGCCGATCTCCCCCCTCGAGGGGGAGATGGCCGCGGAGCGGCCAGAGGGGGTCGGTTCGACTGGGCTCAGCCTCCTCGACAGAATAAAGTTGGCGCTCCATGCGCGGCGACCCCCTCTGTCGCCTTCGGCCTAATCTCCCCCTCGAGGGGGGAGATTAGGCTCTCAAACCGCGATCCTTGGCCGCCCGGACGCCACCGCCACCACATGCGCCTCGATGAACATGCGCTGGCCTTCGACGGTCGAAACCCGGAATTCGGTCATGACTTCGATTTCGGCGCTGTCGGTGCCGGCATCCCTGGCGCGTCCGGCGGCAATGGCGCGGACATCGCTTTCGGCTGACGCGATCGCCGCTGCCTCATCGAGAAAGTCACGCACGGTCTCACCCGAGGCGACACGAAACAGGCCCTCCTTGGGCTGGCTGACCCGTGCCTCCGCCGAAACCCGCACCTGGCCGACGACCGCGCCAAGCGCGTTGGCGACGTCGGTATCCTCGGGCACCACGCAGTCATTGCCGATCAATGGCGGCAGGCCGGCATAGTGCAATGGCGCGGAGGCGCCGAGGCCGATGACCGGCCGGTCCAGCGCGACGCTGAGGCGCGCGATGCCTGGATGCGCGTCGACCGCGCGCTGCACCAGCGCATGCGCCACGGTCGATGCGCCATCGAGCCCATCCTCGGCAAAGGCGGTTTCGAGGATGTATTCGGCCGACCAGCGCGTCAGCGTCACCAGCACCCGCTCCGAGATCGCTTCCGGCGAGGCGGCAATCGCTTGCCCCCGGCCGTCGCGCCTGCGGGCGAACAGTTCGGCGCCGAGGCGCGCCGTGGCCGCATCCCAATTCGCCTGCTTGCCCAGCACATGGGCGGCGTCGGACGGCGTGAAGCCGGCGACATGCACCAGCCCGCGCGACACCAGCCGGTTCAGGGTCGCGTTCTGCGCATTCGAAGTCAGAAGCTTGTCGACGGCAATTGGCGTGGCACCGATCACCTCATAGAGCCGCGCCTCGGCCCCGGTCAGCCCGGCGGCAAGCCGGTCAGGCACACCTGTCCTGACGGCGAACCGGCCGTCCATGCGGCCTGGATTGGGCGAACGCAGCTGGCGCTCGAGTTCCAGGGTCACGGCTTCTGTGTGCATCATGCCGGCCAGGGCCAGCGGCACCAGGCGGCGAGGCCCGAGCAGGATTTTCGGATTGAGCGCGCCGTCTTCGAGCGTCACTTCGGAATCGCCGCCGAGGCCGAAGGTGCGCATCGCCACTGCCTCGACCATGGTGCGGAAGCCACCGACCGTGGCGCCTTCGGGATCAAGCCGCGGCCGGCCCTTGTCCAGCACCGCGACGTCGGTGGTGGTGCCGCCGATGTCGGAGACCATGGCATTGTCGAGGCCGGTCATGTGGTGGGCACCGACCAGACTGGCGGCCGGGCCGGACAGGATGGTCTCGATCGGTCGCTGACGGGCGAAGGCGGCCGAGACGAGCGCGCCGTCGCCGCGCACCACCATCAGGGGGGCGGCGATCTTGCGGGCTTCGAGGAAACCTTCGGTTGCCGCCACCAGCCGGTCGATCATCGAGATCAGCCTTGCATTGAGCAGCGTCGTCAGCGCCCGGCGCGGGCCGCCGAGCTTGGCGGAGAGTTCGTGGCTGGCGGTGACCGGCAGGCCGGTCTTCTCGCGGATCAGGTCGCGGGCGGTGATCTCATGCGCCGGATTGCGGGTGGCGAAATAGGCGCAGACGGCGAAGCCGGACACCGATTTTTCCAGCTCGGGCAGCGCTGCCTCCAACGCCGAGAGGTCCAGCTTCGCGGCATTGCCATGCACATCATGACCGCCAGGGCAGAACACCACCGGGTCAGTGCCCAATGCCGTCTTCAGCCCGTCGCGCGCGAGGTCGGCCTCCGAAAAGCCGATCATGATCAGCGCCACCCGGCCGCCCTGGCCCTCGACCAGCGCGTTGGTGGCAAGCGTCGTCGACATCGACACCAGTTTTATCGCCGCCGGGTCGGTGCCGGCCTTCGCCAGCACCGCGTCGACCGCGCCTGAAATGCCGACGGCAAGATCGTGCCGCGTCGTCAGCGACTTGGCCTTGGCCAGCACCTTGCCCTTGTTGGGTCCTTGTTGGGGGCCCTCCGTTTCGGACCACAACACGGCGTCGGTATAGGTGCCGCCGGTGTCGATCCCGAGGAACAGGGGCGACCTGGCGAAGGACTGAGGCTTGGTCTTGGTGGTCATTGAGGCGGCGATCCGGAGAAGCGAGGATGTTTGCTCCCCGCCCTTAGCCGATCGGCCGCCGAAAGGAAAACCGGCCAGCCGTGCTATTTCGCCGTGACAGTGCCCTTCATAGTGCTGTGGATCGCGCAATGGAATGGGTGGGCGCCCGCAGCTGATATCTTGACCTTGGCGCTCTTGCCGGTGGCGAGGTGACCGGTGTCGAAGGAGCCGTCAAGCGCGGTGGCGGTGTGCGTCATCGGGTCGGCATTGGTGAAAGTGATGGTATCGCCAACGGCGACCGAGATTTTCGCCGGGTTGAATTTCATGCCCTTGATCTGGACCGCATGGTTGGCGGCATAGGCAGGCATGGCAAAGGCAAGCAGAGCAAGAACGAGCATGGTGCGCATGATGGATTCCTCCCGAGCGCGAACCCTCATCCTACACTAACGCTGGTGGGTGGTCTTTCATCCCACAAAGCCAACCTTTTTATGGGTACCATCGCAGTAAGGCTTGTTGGCCGAATGGCCGCATCGGCACAGGAACGCAACCGTCGCCCGCTCGACCGTATGGCCGGTGCCGGTGACGATCTCCAGATTGCCCTCTAGCTTGAGCGGGCCATTCGTGGTCGGCTTCACAATGAGTGGCCCGTCCCGCGCTTCGAGTGCCGGCGTGTCCTTGAGCGCCGGCTCCCCGGTGGCGGCAAACCCCGCCTTGCTGTGGCTGCCGTCACAGAACGGCTTGTTTTCGGAGGCGCCGCAGCGGCAGAGCGTGGCACGGAACAGCGTCTTCTCGCCCAGCACGATCTCGGCGTGGACAGCCAGCGGGCCATTCTCCCGGATACGCACGGTGTTCACCGCCGGCGGCTTCTCCTGCGGCCCGCCATCCTTGCGGACATAGGTGATGGCGCCCGAAGGGCAGTTTTCGGCGAGGGCCACGATCTTCTCGACGCTGGCCGCTTCAGGGTGGATCCACTCGCCGGGCGCATTGGGCACGAAGACATGCGGATCGCCAAGCACGCAATTGCGCGAATGAATGCAGCGTTTTCCTGAAAACCCGACGTCGATCTTTTCGCTTTCGACGATGCCAGCCATTGCTGTGCTCCTGTTGCCTGGAGCACGCTCGCGTCCGATAGGACAGACGCGGCGCGCTCTGGGTATTTGCTTGGTGCAAGCTATGGCTACGCTGGGAAAAGCGTCAAGCTGGCAAACCGGTCAGGGGACCAGATTGATTTCCTCGGTCTCGCCGCCGGTGCAGGTGTAGCAGCAATCCTCGCATTTTTCCTTGTTGCCGGGTCCGACGCCCCAATAGGTTCCCTCGTCACCGTCGACCCAGGCGCCGTAGCAGATCGATTCGCCCTGGTTGCAGGATATCGGCAGCTGCTTGGTCTCGCCGTCATCGAGGTAGTAGTCCTTGCCGTCACCCGGCCAGACATAGTCGCGGTCCTGGCTGTAAAGCTCGACGCGCATGGCGTTGGGATGGCTGTTCTTGATGGCAAAGGTGATGTCGGCGGCCTGTGCCGCCGGTGCGAGCAACACGGCAAGAGAGAGCGCGGCCAGCGTGCGGCGCGCATAAGCGTAAAACATGGTAACCCCCTGGAAAGAAACGGCCCGTCCGACCGCATGGATACCCATGCCATGCCGCGCTGGTGCACGGAAGGGGGGGCCGCGACCGGATCCTGATTTTTCGGGATGGCGTCCCGACCGCTGGGGTGCTGGCCGCACGGAACCGTCCTCCGCCGAAAAACACAAGCGGTGGCTGCTCCTGACGCTGCCCTGTCAGGAGGCCTCTGCTATGAAGGCGATGCATTCATGGTCGATGCTGTCGAGGGGGGACGTGATTATGAGCGGGTTTGACGATTTCGATTTCCTGGTCGGCGAATGGTCGATCACCAACGAGTTCCTGCGCGGGCGGCTGGTTGGCTCGACGGATTGGGAAACCTTCCCCGCCACCTCGCGCGTCGAAAAGGTGATGCCGATCCCCGGCGGCGGCTTCGGCGGCAATCTCGACCAGATGTTCATCCCAGTGCGCGATTTCACCGGCATGACGCTGCGCCTCCACAATCCCGAAACCGGCCTGTGGTCCATCTACTGGTCGGACACCAAGAGTTTCCGGCTGTTTCCGCCGACCGTCGGCCGCTTTGTCGATGGACGCGGCGAGTTCTTCGGCGACGATGTCGAGGGTGGGCAGAACGTGCGCGTGCGCTTCCTGTGGACGGCGGGTGCCAGCCCGCGCTGGGAGCAGTCGTTCTCGACCGACGATGGGCAGAGCTGGGAGCTCAACTGGGTGATGAAGTTCGAGCGAGTGGCGGGATAGAAGCCTTCCCTTCTCCCCCCTGTGGGAGAAGGTGGATCGGCGCGCTAGCGCCGAGACGATTGAGGGGTGCTGGACGGAATGAGGCGTTAGCGTCTTCTGGAACACCCCTCATCCGACCTCGCTTCGCTCGGCCACCTTCTCCCACAAGGGAAGAAGGCAAGCACTACTCCACCAGATCGATCGTCTCCGTCGAATGCTCGACGCAGGTGAAGCAGCAAGTGTCACAGGGCTGGTCGTTGTCCGGACCGACGCCGGCGGAGATGCTGTCATTGCCGTTTACCCAGGCGCCATAGCAGATGCGCTCACCTGCATTGCAGGAGATCGGGATCGATTTCCGCGAGCTCGGATCGATGAGGAAAACCTTGTCGTTGCCCGGCCAGACAGTCTCGCGGTCATGGCTGAACAGTTCGACCGCGACAGCCTCCGTGCGCTTGTTCTTCACGAAGAAGGCCATGTCCGCCGCATGGGCGGTCGTGGTGAGAACAAGGGCGGCGAGCGCGGCAATGCGAAACAGCGTCACCATGAGCACCTCCCCGAATCATTGCAGCAGATTCGCACGGCCGCCCGTAACTAGGAAGATGCAGCGCCCGGCTTCCCCATCTCCCGCACCAGCCTCACCACCTCCCGCACCAGCAGGTCCAGGTCCTCGCGCCGGGTGCGGTGGTTGGTGATGGCGACCCGCAGGCAGTGCTCGCCGCGCACCGTCGTGTCCGAAAGCGCGGCTATGCCCTGTTCCTGCAATCGCAGCATGATCTCGGTGTTGAACGCCTTCAGCGTCGCGCCCGTCATATCGCCGGGCCGACAGCGGAAGCAGACGATGTTGATGGTCGGCGGCACAACCAGTTCCAGCAGCGGCTCGTCCACGATCAATTCAGCGAGATAGCCGGCCTGCGCGATGTTCTGGTCGATCAGCCGGCCGAACTTCTCGATCCCATGCTCCTTCAGTGCCATCCAGACCTTGAGTGCCCGAAAACCGCGCGTGGTCTGCATGCCGTAGTCGTGCAGCCACTGGCCGGAGGCGAGGCCGCGCGGAGCCGATTCCAGATATTCCGGCGTGACGGCGAAGGTGTTGCGATGCGCCAAGGCGTCCCTGACCAGGGCGCAGCCCGCTTCGAACGGCGCGTGCAGCCATTTGTGCGGGTCAAGGGCGATCGAATCCGCCCATTTGATACCGGCGACGCGATGGGCATTCTGTGGCGCAATCGCGATCAAGGCCCCGATGCAGCCGTCGACATGGAACCAGAGGTCTTCCTCATGCGCCAGCTTGGCAAGCACCTGCAGACTGTCGATCGCCCCGGTGTTCACCGTGCCGGCGTTGCCGATGACGCAGGCCGGCTTGAAACCCGCCTTGCGGTCCTCGGCGATCGCCGCCCGCAAGGCACCAATGTCGATGCGCAGGCTGGCGTCGGTCGGAATACGGCGCAGCGCCTGGTTGCCAAGACCAAGCGCCTCCATGGCCTTGCGGTGGCAGGAGTGGATCTGATCCGAACCATAGAAGCGCAGGGGCTTCTCGATGGCGGCAACGCCGTGCTCGCGAACGTTGATGCCCGCCTTGGTGTTGCGCGCAACGGTCAGCCCGATGATGTTGGCCATAGAGCCACCGCTGACCAGCGTGCCGCTGGCCGAAGCCGGAAAACCCAGCATCTCCTTGCACCAGTTCACCACCTGGCCGTCCACCAGCGCGGCGGCATGGTTGCCGCCGCCGAGGTTGGAGCCCTGGATCGCCGCCAGGAAATCGCCGAGCGCGCCGGCAAGATTGCTCGATCCCATGTACCAGGACCAGAAGCGCGGGTGGATGTTGCCCATCGGATAGGGCATCACCTTCTCAGCGACTTCGCCATAGACGTCAGCCAGCGACGCGGGCGATCGGGGCAGGGGTGCGGTGAAGAACGCTTTCACGTCGCCTGGCATCTCCTGCCACACCGGACGATCCCTGACATCGCGCAGGTAGGCGACGGCATCGTCGACGATGCGATGCGACAGTGTCTGCACATCGGCCCAGTCCGATGGGTCAAGCGTTTCCTCGGCCACCATGCCAAGTGTTTCGTGTGCGCCGTCCATGACATGGCTCTCGTCAAGCCGCCGGAAACTGGCAGCCGGGCGTCGAACGCGAGAGGGCGATCTCGTCGGCGTCCATTTCGGCTTCGATACCGTCGAACAGCGGCGTGGTCATGTAGCGTTCGCCGGTGTCGGGCAGCATGCACAGGATCACCGATCCCGCCGGCGCTTTCTCGGCGACCTGGAGCGCCACTGCAAAGGTCGAGCCGCCGGAAATGCCGGTGAATATGCCTTCCTTCTGCGCCAGCGCCTTGGCCCATTTGATGCCTTCGGGCCCGGCAATCGGCATCACCTCGTCGTAAAGGCTGGCATCGATCGCCTCCTGCAGGACATTCGGGATGAAGTCCGGCGTCCAGCCCTGGATCGGGTGCGGCTCGAAGGCGGGATGGCTGGCGGCCGGCGCGCCATCGGCGCCGCGCTCCTGCGGCTTGCCGCTGCCGATGAGCTGGGCATTGGCCGGTTCCGAAAGCACGATGCGGGTATCCGGCCGCTCGCGGCGCAACACACGCGCAACGCCGACGACTGTACCGCCGGTGCCATAGCCGGTGACGAAGCAGTCGAGCCGTGAGCCGGCGAAATCATTGATGATCTCGCGCGCCGTCGTCGCCTCGTGGATGGCCGCATTGGCCTTCGTCTCGAACTGACGCGCGAGGAACCAGCCGTTGGCCTCGGCCAATTCCACCGCCTTCTTGTACATGCCGAAACCTTTCTGGGCGCGTGGTGTCAGCACCACCTTGGCGCCCAGCATGCGCATCAGCTTGCGGCGTTCGATGGAAAAGCTGTCGGCCATGGTCACCACCAGCGGATAGCCTTTTTGCGCGCAGACCATGGCCAGCCCGATGCCGGTGTTGCCGCTGGTCGCCTCGACGATGGTCTGCCCCGGCTTCAGCGCGCCGCTACGCTCGCCTTCCTCGATGATGTTGAGCGCCAGCCGGTCCTTCACCGAAGCCGCCGGATTGAAGAACTCGGCCTTCACATAGATGGTCGCGTGGGCAGGTCCCAGATTGTTGATGCGGATTACCGGCGTGTCGCCGACCGTGTCGAGAATGCTGTCGAACAGGCGCCCGCGCCCGGCCGTGGTTCTGATTTTCTGCTGATGCAACATGGAAGAACTCCTCGTCTGTCGTCGTTGTCGTCACGAGCCGGTTACAAACCGGCGGCTTGGGCGGCGAGGTTTCGAGACCTTGCCGCGTTATGTTCATTGACGTGCCGGCAATCCGGCGTGGGCGCATCGCTGCCCTGTCGTTCTGGCGATAAAGGAGACGCCGACTGGTCTGCGTGGGAACAGGCGTGGGAACGCACGTGGAATCCGTCCTATCGAGCCCCGATGGCTGCACGGCTGGCCTTGTCGTGCGCCTGTTTGGGCCGCTGACGGTTGCGCGCGATGGCGCTACAATCGAACTTCCGCAATCGCGCAAGCTGCGCGCACTCCTCGCCTATCTGGCGCTGGCGCCACATCCGGTGGGGCGCAGCCGCCTGTGCGAGCTCTTGTGGGATGTGCCGAACGATCCCAGGGGCGAGCTGCGCTGGTACCTCAGCAAGCTTCGCGGCGTTCTCGACGAACCGGACCGCCGCCGGATCGAGACGCAGGGCGATACGGTTGCGCTGCGCCTCGAGGACGGTTTCGTCGACGCAATAGCCGTTGCGACGGCCGCCACAGAAGGCATCGCGGCACTCGGTGTGGAGCGACTTCAGGCTCTGGCCAAACTGTTCGCGGGTGATTTTCTCGATGGGCTGGAGCTCGATCGCAACCCGTCTTTCAACAGCTGGCTGACCGCGCAACGCCGCCGCTTCCAGTCGTGCCATGCCGCCATCCTGGAACATCTTGTCATAGGCTTCCCGGCGGGTTCGGAGGAGGTGTCGGCGCATCTCGACAGATGGGTGGAGCTGGCGCCCTTCGACGCACGCGCGCATGCGGCACTGCTGGCAAATCTCGCTGAGCGCGGCCAGTTCGGCGCGGCCGAGGCGCATATGACGGCAGCCGCGCGGTTGTTTCAGTCGGAAGAGCTCGATTTCGAGCCAGTCCGTGCGGCCTGGGGGACGATTCGAGGCGAGCGGCCGGCCGCGGCTTTGCGGACGCTGCCACGCTTTCTGCCGGCGCCGGCGCAGCCGGTGGCAATCGCGCCTGCCGATGCGCCGGCCGAAAATCGCCATGCCCGGCTTGCGGTAATGCCGTTCGTCGAAGAGGCCGGCGTTCGCGGCGGCCTGGCCGACGGCCTGACCCACGACATCATCACCCGCCTGGCCAAGCTGCGGGACTTTTTCGTCATCGCACGCGGGTCGGTCTTCGCGCTCGCCGAGAAGGCCATCGCGCCGGAGGATGCCGGCCGCAGGCTGAACGTCGACTATGTCACCACCGGCACGGTGCGCAGCCAGCCAGATCGTATCATCGTAACGGTCGAACTCATCGAGGTTGGCACGGCCAGGATCGTCTGGGCGGAGACATTCGAACGCAGGCCCGACGACATCTTCGCCGTGCTGGACGACATCGGCAACAACATCGTGTCCTCGATCTCCATCGAAGTCGAGACGGTCGAGCGCAACCGCGCCATGCTGAAGGCGCCCAACTCGCTGAACGCCTGGGAGGCCTATCATCGCGGCCTCTGGCACATGTACCGCTTCACCCAGTCGGAAAACGAACTGGCGCGGCATTTCTTCGAAGTGGCCGTGCAGCAGGACCCGACCTTTGCGCGCGCCTATGCCGGCCTGTCCTTCACCCATTGGCAAAGCGCCTTCCAGCGCTGGGGCGACCGCGACCGGGAAGGCGCGCTCGCTTTCGAATCCGCAGGCCGGAGCCTGCTGGTCGACGACCACAATCCGGCGGCGCATTGGGCCATGGGCCGGGCGTTGTGGCTGCGTGGCGAGCAGGACGGGTCCTTGATCGAATTGGAAAGAGCCGTGGATCTGAGCCCGAACTTCGCGCTCGGCCACTACGCGCTGTCCTTCGTCCACTCGCAGTCAGGTGACCCAATGGCGGCGATCGGCTCATCCGACCATTCGCGCCATCTGAGCCCCTTCGATCCGCTGCTGTTCGGCATGTTGGGTGCCAGGGCGATGGCGCATGTCCGCCTCGGCCAATTCGACGAGGCGGCCGAGTGGGCGCTGAAGGCCGCCGCCCGGCCCAACGCCCATGCGATCATCCTGGCGATCGCCGCCCATTGCCTGGCACTGGCGGGTCGGCTCGACGAGGCGCGCGGCTTTGCCGCCGCCATCCGCAAGACGATGCCGCACTACTGTGCGGATGATTTCATAGGCACCTTCCGCTTCGAGCCGGATGCCGCGGCGCTGTTTAGGCAAGGCGCCAGGTGGATCGGGCTGGGCTGAGGCGAACAATGGCGACGGGCGCGTCGCACCGCCGCCACTGTCAGGGATCACCATGGACGGCCAAAAGGCCGCAGCTCGCGCGATGGGTTGAACATTATATTGCCTTGGATTCCGGTCAGGAGCCCAAAGACGTGGTTTCCCCGCGGCTTTTATTTGCCGCGCGGCCCGCTTACAAAATCGCTGAACAGAATTTTGAGAAGACAATCTTGCCCCTTTCGCTTTCAAACAGTCTCAAGTCGGTCGCCGCATTGCTGTTCGTGGCCGTTGCTTCCGGTGCAACGCCTGGCATGGCCGCGGAATTCGATACCGGCATGATCCCTGGCGGTCACATTGCCTTGCCGGCGCAACCGCCATCCGTCACCGTGTTCGTCTTCTCCGCTCTCGACGGCTGGTCACCGGCGGACGAGGATCTTTCGAAGCGGCTGGTGGACAAGGGCGCCGCCGTTGTCGGCGTCGACATGCCCAGCTATCTCGCCGCGATAGACAAGACCGATGGCGACTGCGTCTACCTGGTGTCGGACATCGAGACGCTGAGCCATGAGGTGATGCGCGCAGGCAAGGCTTCCGTTTACAAGCCGCCGATCCTGGTCGGATCCGGCACGGCCGGCGGCTTGGTGATGGGCATCGCCGCCCAGACACCGCCGGCGACCATCGGCGGTAGCGTCGCCGTGGACCCGACCGAGACATTTCCGTCGAAGCGCACGCTGTGCAGCGGTGCGCCCCGGCATGATACCGCCAACGGCATCGTCTACGACCTGCTGCCCGGGCAGCTCCCGGAAAAACTGAACGTCGTGTTCACCCCCGCCGGCACGGCCGACCAGCGCGGCCATATCGACAGCCTGATCAAGCAGGGCCACGCGATCAACCTGACACAGAGCACCAGCGCCGCTGGGGACGCGCTCGAAGCGGCGGTCGATGCCTTGCTTGCTCCGGCGGCGGGATCGATTTCCGACCTGCCCATCGCCCAACTGCCGGCAACGCCGACCGAGGACACGCTGGCCATCGTCTATTCAGGCGACGGCGGCTGGCGTGATATCGACAAATCGATCGCGACCGTCCTTCAAAGCAAGGGAATTCCAACGGTCGGCATCGATTCGCTTCGCTATTTCTGGTCCGCTAAGACGCCGCAGGCCATCGCGACCGACCTGGAAAACCTGATCGCAACCTACAAGGACCGCTGGCATGTGAAGCATGTGCTGCTGGTCGGCTATTCCTTCGGCGCGGACGTGCTGCCTTCCGTCTACAATGTGCTGGACAAGGCCACGGCGGCCGACATCGCGCAGATTTCGCTGCTGGGCTTCTCCACCGGCGCGTCCTACCAGATTACGGTCGAGGGCTGGCTAGGCTCCAGCAGCGGTGACGAAGTCCCGACCTTGCCCGAGCTTCGCAAGATCAACCCCGCGATGATCCAGTGTTTTTACGGTGAGGACGAGGACGATACCGCCTGTCCGCAGCTTGTGGGCAGCCCGATCCAGACGATCAAGACCACCGGCGGGCATCATTTCGACGGCGATTACAACGGTTTGACGCAGAAGATCATTGACGGATTGCACAAGCGGCTGGCGGCTCAGCCGGCTCCCTGATTTGAGATCAAAAATGTTGCGGTGCCCAATTGGTGCCAAAATCTGAGGGGAATTATGCCGCCCTTCCAGTATAGAGCGTAAAAATCGCAGTTCATCATCGGCCCGAGGATCACCATCTTCGCGCGGGATGCTGAGGGGCGCTTCCGGAGCGGCGCGGCAAGTCCGATCGGCCCGCGGGATATAGCAAGAGAGACGAAGGTAGGAATGTCGAATACAGACGATATGGCGGTGGCGGAACCGAAAGGGCTTCGCTCCCATGCCGGCAAGGTGCTGGCAATTGCCGTAGCAGCAGTGGCACTTGTGACGCTTCACCAGATGATTTCGGGGATAGACCCGTCCGACATCCAGCGTCAGGCATTCACACTGAGCCCGCATGCCATCCTTGCCGCCATCCTAGCGACATCAGCCAGTTTCGTGGCGCTGGGCCTTTACGATGTCATCGCCAGCCGCTCGGTTGCGCCCGGCCGCGTGACATGGCAGATCGCCGCCCTCTCCGGCATGGCCGGCTACGCTTTCTCCAACCTGCTGGGTTTCCATCTGCTGACGGGCGGCGCCATTCGGTTCCGCACCTATTCGCGCAGCGGCCTCGATGCCGGCGAGATCGGCCAGATCGTGCTGCTCACCTGGCTCGCCATCTGGCTTGCCTTCGCCGTGATGGTCGCCATGGCACTCATCTTCGATCCCGCGGGCATTCCGCTGATGGACCTCATCCATCCAGCCGCCGATCGCCTGCTGGGGGTCGCGATCCTGCTCGGCCTCATCTTCGCCATCGTGCGTGCGCGCGCCCATGCCAGCACGATCAATCTGTTCGGCTGGACGATCCCGCTGCCCCAGAGAAACATGATCCTGCTGCAGCTGTTGGTAGGCACGTTCGACATTGTCGCCTCCGCCGCGACGCTCTACGTGCTGCTTCCGGCTGATGTTTCGGTCGGCCCGGCGCTGTTCCTGACCGTCTATGCGACCGCACTGGTGGTGGGCGCGATCAGCCATGTCCCAGGCGGCATCGGCGTGTTCGAAGCGACCGTCATCGCCGGCCTCGGACTGGCGGGCAGGGCGGACGTCCTTGCCGCGCTCGTCGTCTACAGGCTGATCTACTATGGGCTGCCTTTCATCGTCGCGGCCATCCTGCTTGCTGCGTTCGAATCGCGCTATTTCGTCTCCCGCCTACCAACCCGCCTGTCCGCGCCGCTGCGCAGCCTCAAGACCGTGATGCCGCTGATCACCTCGGCCATCGTCTTCATGTCGGGCATCGTGCTTCTGCTCTCCGGTGCCACGCCGGGCATTCCCGCCCGGCTCGACGCGCTCGAGGACGTGCTGCCGCTGTCGCTGGTCGAATCGTCGCATTTCCTCGGCAGCCTGCTTGGGCTGGCGCTGCTGATCGTCGCCTATGGGCTGCGCCGGCGCCTGTTCCATGCCTGGGCAATCTCCATGTCCCTGCTGGTGATGGGCGCGCTGGCCTCCATGGCCAAGGGCATCGACTGGGAGGAAGCGATGGTGCTCGGCGCCACGGCACTGTTCCTGTTTCTGTGCCGGGACGCGTTCTATCGCCGGGCGCCGCTGGATGTCTCGAGAGTATCCTGGCGCTGGCTCGGGCTGATCGGCCTGGTCGTGGCCGCCACCACATGGCTCGGCTATTTCTCCTATCGCGACGTGGAGTATTCCAACCAGTTGTTCTGGCAGTTCGAGTGGAGCGGCGACGCGACGCGCATCCTGCGCGCGACGATCGGACTGGCCATCGGCGTATTCGTTCTCGCCATGTATCGCCTGATCCACCAGCCCGGCGGCGGCAAGGTGCGGGCCAAGACCGAGGTTCACGCTGACATCGCCGATATCGTGGCGCAGTCCCCGGACACGCAGGCCAACATCGCCCTGCTCGGCGACAAGGAGTTTCTTCTGTCGCCAAGCGAGAAGACCTTCATCATGTATGGCCGGGCCGGAAATTCCCTGGTGAGCTTGGGCGACCCGATCGGCAATCCGGCGGAAGCCAACGAGCTTGTCTGGCGGTTCCGCGAAGTGGCCGACAAGCAGGCCAAACGCGCTGTCTTCTATGGCGTCCAGCCGGAGAACCTGCCGCTCTACCTGGACATGGGCTATTCCCTGCTCAAGCTTGGCGAGGTGGCCAGGGTCAATCTCCAGACCTTCAATCTCGAGGGCCAGAAGAACCAGGAATTCCGCTACGCTGACAGGCGGGTGACCCGCGAGGAGATCGTCTTCGAGATCATTCCCGCCGTGCAGGTACCGTCGGTCATGGCGGAACTGCGCGATGTCTCCGACACCTGGCTCAAGGAGAAGAACGGCTCCGAGAAAGGCTTCTCGCTTGGCCATTTCGACCCGGACTATCTCGCCCGGTTCGACTGCGCGGTCATGAAACAGCACGGGCGCATCGTGGCGTTCGCCAACATCTGGCGCGGCGGCGGCGTCGAGTTGTCGGTCGACCTCATGCGCTACAAGTCGGGCGTTTCGAAAGTGCTGATGGACGCCTTGTTCGTCCGCCTGTTCCTTTATGGCAAGGAACAGGGCTACACTTGGTTCAACCTGGGCGCGGCGCCGCTGTCGGGAATTCCCGATCATTCGCTTGCATCGCGCTGGAGCCGTCTTGCCCGCCTTGCCTTCCGCTATGGCGACGAGTTCTACAATTTTGGCGGCCTGCGCGCCTTCAAGCAGAAGTTCTCGCCGGTGTGGACTCCGCACTATCTTGCCTGTCCCGGCGGCTTCAACATTCCGCAGGTGCTGCTCGACGTCAATTTCCTGGTCTCGGGCGGCCTGGGCAGGCTCATCGGCGCCAACAGCAACAAGGCGCCGGGACAGAAGTCCGAAGCCGCGTGATGCCTGCCAGTCGCGACCGAACGGTCCCGACTGGCCCCCGTTAATGAAGTCGGAAGGAGTTGTTTAACCGTTCGCGGTTATGTCTTCCCCTGAGGGGCATCAGCAGAGTGAGTATCAATGAGCGACAGCCCTGAAAAGCGCAGCGAATGGCGCGCCATTTTTTACGTCCAAGCCCGTGTTGCCATCCTGTTTGTGCCAGTTGTCGCCAGCCTGCTTATCATAGCAGCACTTGCCGGAAACGAACGCAAATCCGTTCCCGACGTCGACCGGACGGTCACAGGGTCCTTGAGATAAGCGGGCTCCGGGCACTGCTCAGTAAAAGCGCGGGATCGGACCGTTCTGCGGCGTGGTGCGATCGCCAAGGTCCAGAAAGACCTCGTCGACATAGCACCAGCCCCAGCCTTCGGGCGGATCATAGCCCTCGATGACCGGGTGGCTGGTGGCGTGAAAATGCTTCGTGGCGTGGCGGTTGGGCGAGTCGTCGCAGCAGCCGACATGACCGCAGGTGCGGCAGAGCCGCAGATGCACCCACCATGATCCGCTCTTCAGGCATTCCTCGCAGCCAAGCGCGCTCGGCGTCACGTCCTTGATACCAGCCGCATGGCTGCATTCATCCGCCATCATACTCTCCCGATCCGTTCAGGCGCGACGGCATGGTTGCCGTCCTTCGCAAGATAGGCATGCAGCGCCGCAACCACTTGCGCTCCCTCG
This sequence comes from Mesorhizobium shangrilense, assembly GCF_040537815.1. Classification (NCBI taxonomy): domain Bacteria; kingdom Pseudomonadati; phylum Pseudomonadota; class Alphaproteobacteria; order Hyphomicrobiales; family Phyllobacteriaceae; genus Mesorhizobium; species Mesorhizobium shangrilense. The sequence goes on along the minus strand of NZ_JBEWSZ010000001.1, from coordinate 4,824,209 downwards.
CCGACAGCCGCCGCGACGCGTTTGACCGAGCCGGAGCGCACATCGCCGATGGCAAACACCCCTTTGCGGTTTGTCTCCATCACGCCATGTGCCGATCCTAGGTCCGATCCGGTGCGGACGAAACCCTTGGCGTCCAGCGTCACGTTGCAGTTCGCCAGCCAGTCGGTATTGGGGTCGGCGCCGATGAACAGGAAGAGATGCCGGATCGGGCGTGTCGTTTCCACGCCGCTGTCGCGGTTGCGCCAGCGCACGGTGGCAAGGTTGCCTTCGTTGCCCTCCAGCGCCTCGATTTCGGTTCCGGTCAGCACCTCGATGTTCGGTTGCGCCTTGATGCGTTCGACCAGATAGCGCGACATGCTCGCATCGAGACTGCCCCCGCGCGCCAGCAGCGCCACCTTCCGCACATGGCTTGCGAGATACACCGCCGCCTGCCCGGCCGAATTGCCGGCGCCCACCAGCGCCACCTCCTGGCCGCTGCAAAGCCGCGCTTCGATCGGCGACGCCCAATAATGCACCGACGTTCCCTCGAACTGCGCCAGGTTGTCGATATCGAGGCGACGATAGCGCGCGCCGCTGGCGATCACCACGCTGCGCGTCCGCACCGTCTCGCCGTCGCCGACATCAAGCCTGTAGCAGGCGCCATCGGTCGCCGAGCCCAGCAGCTTCGCCTCATCGGGGATCACCATTTCGACGCCAAACTTCTGCGCCTGGTTGTAGGCGCGCGCCATCAGCGCCATGCCCGAAATGCCCGTTGGGAAGCCGAGATAGTTCTCGATGCGGGAGGAGGCGCCCGCCTGCCCGCCGAAGGCACGGCAATCGAGCACGATGGTCGACAGCCCTTCGGAGGCAGCATAGACCGCGGCCGCCAGCCCGGCCGGTCCGGCGCCGATGATGGCGACGTCGTAGAGCTTGTCGGCATCGATCGGCCGCAGCAGGCCGATGCAGCGGGCAAGGTCCTTCTCGCCGGGATTGAGCAACAGCCTGCCGTTCGGGCACAGCACGATCGGCAGATGGTGGGGGTCCACGTCGAAGCGCTCGACCAGCGTCCTGGCGCAAGGGTCGGCAGCGGAATCGAGCACGCGGTATGGCTGGCCGCTGCGGGCCAGAAACCCCTGCAGCCGCAACACGTCGCTGTTGTCGACGGGCCCGATGATGATTGGCCCGCTCGTGGCGCTTTCCAGCAGCCCGACACGGCGCAGGATCAGCGCCCGCATGATGCGTTCGCCGAGATTGGCTTCCTGCACCATCAGGTCGCGCAGCCTCTGCGAGGGGATGACAAACGCCTCCACCGGCTCAGCGGCCTCCGCGTTGACCAGCGAGGGGCGGGCCGACAACTGCGCCAGTTCGCCGACGAAACTGCCCGGACCATGGGTGACGATCGTTTCGCGCCGGCCAAGCCCGCCATCCTGGGTGATGTCCACTCTGCCCGACAGGACGACGATCAGGCCTGGCGCCACGTCGCCGGCCGTGATCATGCGTTCGCCGGCGGCATAGGCGCTGGCCTCGCCGAAACGGCGCATGCGATCGATGTCCGCCTCGGCCAGCGTGGGGAAGGCCTGGTCGCGACGGGCGCCGAAGATCGGGTTGATGGATTGAGACATGGCTTTGAGCGTAGCGCCATGACCGTGCAGTTTGAAGGGGGTTTGTTCAGCGCCTAGCCGGGAGGGGAGGTTAGCGGATAGCCGCCTCTCTGCTCGTTCCGCGATGACGATCTGATGTCGCATACTGCAATAATCGGCGCTGCCGGCGGTCACAGGCGCTGACAGCCAATTGTCAGCTGTGTCGTGGCACAGTGTTTGCGAATTGCCGCAAAGCCGACTCGCCGGCGCAGGATCCAATTTGGAACGCAGCCCATGAAACAGATTGCCTTGTCGCTTTTCGTGGTCGCGTCCTCGGGTGCCTACGTCTGGGATCAGGCGGGCAAGGCCCCCACCGGCGACGTGATTGACACCGCAGGATCCGCCGCCGAGGAAAGCATGCTGCCGCCCCCTGCTCCGGCCAGCCCGATTCCAACGAGACCCGTTCCGGCGCCTGCCGCGCCATCGCCTGGGATTCCCCAGCAAAGTGTGCGGCTCAGGCCTCCGGCGACCGCGCCGGCCACGGTCGCCAGCGAAACCACGGCGGCGATCGCTATTCCCGCCCAAGAGCCACCAGCCGCCGAGAAGCCGCCTGCGGTCAGCCTGCCGCGGGTTTCCCAGGCGTCGGCCCGACCGCTGGAACAGGCGCCAGCTCAACGCGTCGCCGATGCCGCGCCGCAGGCAGTGACCTTCGCCATAACCCCGGCCGTCTACATCCCTATTCCCCAGCCGAGGCCGGATTATTCGCAAGCACCCGCCCGCATCATCAAGGCCGCCATGAAGCCGGCGGTCAATCTCGCCACCAAGCCGGCGGGGCACGGCTTTGCCGACGGCACCTACACCGGTCCTGTCGCCGATGCCTATTACGGCCTCATCCAGATTCAGGCTTCCATCCAGGGTGGCCGTCTCACCGCGCTCAAAATCCTGAAATACCCGAATGACCGCCGCACCTCGATCAGCATCAACCGGCAGGCGCTGCCGATGCTGCGTGACGAAGCGATCAGCGCACAGAGCGCCAATGTCGACATAATTTCGGGCGCCACGCTGACCAGCAGGGCCTTCATCCAGTCACTCGGCGGCGCATTGAAGAAAGCGTCGTCCTGATCCATGCGCGAGACCCGGATTCTGATGGGCATGCCCATCACCGTCGACATCGACGGTGCCTCGGGCGGCGTGCTTGTCGCCACGGTCTTCGACTATTTCGAGCGGATCGACCAACGCTTCAGCACCTACAGGAGTGACAGCGAGATTTCGGCCATCAACCGGGGTGACCTCCCGGTCCGCGACTGGAGCGGCGAGATGATGGAAGTTCTGGCCCTTGCCGAACAGACGAGAACCGAGACGGGCGGATATTTCGACATCCGCAAGCCCGACGGTTCGCTGGACCCGTCCGGCATCGTCAAGGGCTGGGCCATCCGCAATGCGGCCGGGATCGTCCAGCGGGCCGGCATCAGCGATTTCTTCATCGAGGCCGGCGGCGACATCCAGTCCGGCGGCAGGAATGCTCCGGGCCTCGACTGGAGCGTCGGTATCCGCAATCCCTTCAATGCCGATGAGATCATCAAGATCGTCTATCCGCGCGGGCATGGCGTCGCCACTTCCGGCACCTATGTGCGCGGGCAGCACATCTACAATCCGCTTGGGTTCGGCGATCCGATCACCGAAATCGTCAGCCTGACCGTCATCGGCGCGGATGTGTTCCAAGCCGATCGCTTCGCCACTGCCGCCTTCGCCATGGGACGGGACGGAATTCTGTTTCTCGAGCAGACGCCGGGCCTGGAGGCCTATGTTGTCGACAGCAACCGCCGCGCCACGCCGACAAGCGGCTTCGGAGCCTTTTGCCAACCATGATCAGGACCGTCGACCGGTTTCTCGACCATCAGACCATGTACCGGCTGGTCCTCTACTATCTGATCGCGTTGCTGGGTGCGGCCCTTGTGCTCGGCTTCTTCAAGCTTGTGCCGCATGACCCGGTCGCGCTCGCCTTCACGACGGGATTGATGCTGGCCGCCTGCTGGATCACCAACAGGGTTTTCGCTTATGTCTTCAAGGTTCCGGCCAACAACGAGTCCGTCTATATTACAGCCCTCATCCTGGCACTCATTCTCGACCCGGTGGCAGCCACGGACCTCAAGGGGATCGGCGCGGTGGTATTCGCCTGCGTCTGGGCGATTTCATCCAAGTTCATCCTCGCCATCGGCGGGAAGCACCTGTTCAACCCCGCGGCCCTGGGTGTGGCACTCACCGCGCTGCTGCTCGACCAGCCGGCCACCTGGTGGGTCGGCGGCAATCTGCCATTGCTTCCCGTCGTGCTTGCCGGCGGCCTTCTCATCGTGCGCAAGCTGCGCCGGCTCGATCTGGTCGCGACCTTCGTCGCCGTGGCGCTGGCGACGATCCTGGCAACCACCGAGCCTTCGCAATACGCCACCGCGCTGACGGAGACGCTGGGCTCGTCACCGCTGTTGTTCTTCGCCTTCGTGATGCTGACCGAGCCGCTGACGGCACCGACGACGCGCTGGCCACGAATCGCCTTCGCCGCCATCGTCGGTTTCCTGTTCGCCCCCAACATCCATGTCGGCTCTTTCTATTTCACACCGGAGCTGGCGCTTCTGGCGGGCAATCTCTTCGCCTACGCGGCAGGCCCGAAAGGACGCTTCGTGCTGACGCTCGAACGCATCGAGCAATCCGCCGTCGACAGCTACGACTTCATCTTCAGGTCACCGCGCAAGCTCGCCTTCCAGGCCGGACAGTATCTGGAGTGGACGCTCGGTCTCGACCGTTCGGACAATCGCGGCAATCGTCGCTATTTCACGGTCGCATCGGCACCCACGGAGCAATCCGTGCGGCTTGGCGTCAAATTCTATCCGCAATCAAGCGCCTTCAAGCAGGCGCTGGGCACGATGAAGCCGGGCAGCACGATCCATGCTTCCCAGCTGGCCGGCGATTTCACCCTGCCGGCCAATCGCGAAACCAAGATTGCCTTCCTGGCTGGCGGCATCGGCATCACGCCATTCCGTTCGATGCTGCAATATCTCATCGACAGCCATGAAAGGCGTCCGATCGTCGTGCTCTACGGAGTCGAGACCCAGCAGGACATCGCCTATCGCGATGTTCTGGGCACGGCGAGAAGGGAACTGGGCATCAGGACGGTGCTTGCCGTGGCCAGGGGCGCCGAGCGCGGCCAATATCCCGGCTATATCGACGCGCGCCTGGTGCGCCTTGCCATTCCCGATTATCTGGAGCGGACCTTCTACATTTCCGGCCCCCAGGCCATGGTCAAGGCGTTGCGCGACAAGCTGCTGGCCATGGGTGTTCGCCGTTCGAGGATAAAGGTCGACTATTTCCCCGGCTTTGCCTGAATCAGCCGTGTCGGGGCAGGGCGATGGTCACGACCAGGCCGGGGTCGGCATTGGTCATCGTCAGGCGTCCGCCATAGGCTTCGACAATGTCTGAAACGATGGCCAGGCCTAGCCCGCTGCTGCCGCCCTTGCTGTCCAGTTGCACCCCGCGCGACAGGGCGGATTCCCGATCTGCGTCCGGTATGCCCGGGCCATCATCGGCGACGGCGATGGAGACCTCGCCGCCGCTTGCCCACGCATTGACCTGAACCGAGGATGTTGCGAAGCGCGCCGCATTCTCCACCAGATTGCCCAGGATCTCCGACAGGTCGCCCTCATCGACCGGCGCCATGAAATCCTCCGCGACGTCGATCAGGAACGAGAGCCGCTTGCCGCCCGGCGTGCGCTTGATGACGGCGATGACGCCGGCCGCGGTTTCCCCGACCCGGCACGATGCCTTGCTGGAAACGCCGGGCGCCAGACGGGCGCGCGCCAGTTCCCGCTCGACATGACGTCGGATCGCTCCAGCACTCTTCTCGATCTCGTCGGCGAGTTCGGTCTCGCCCTTCTTGCGCAGGGCGCGGATGTCGGCCGACAGCACCTGCAGCGGCGTCTTGAGGCCGTGTGCCAGGTCGGTGGCGCGCGACCGGGCCCGTGCGAGCGCTTTCTCCTGCGCATCGAGGAGGCGGTTGATTTCGTCGGCGAGCGGCTGCACCTCGCGCGGCGCCACACCGTCAAGCCGTGCCGATCGCTGCGCGATCACGTTTCGCACGGCTACCCTCAAGTTTTCCAGCGGCGCAAGGCCAACGGTGATCTGGATGAAGAAGGCCGCCATGAGAGCGGCCGCGAGCATGATGAGCGCAGGCACGAGATCCCTGACATATTCGCGCACCGACACTGTGACGCTGCGATGGTCTTCCGCCACGGTGGCGCGAAACGACCGGCCGTCGGCATCGGTGATGGTGCGCACAACGGCAATGGTCAGTTCGCCGCCTGGCCCCTTGAGCTCCTCGATCTTTTTCAGTTCGCCGCTCGCCCCCTGGTCGGGCAACGCAAGCGTTGCGTCCCACAATGAACGCGAGCGCACCAGGCTATGGCTGGTCAGGTCTTCCACCTGCCAGTAGTGGCCGGACAGCGGATTGATGAAGCGCGGGTCGGTCAGGTCGGCCTCGACCGAAAGCCGGCCGTCGGCAGCGAAGCTGGTCGCGCCGATCAGCTCGTTGAGATCGACGGTCAGTTCGCTGACGATACGCCGCTCGACATTCAGTTCGAACAGATAGCGCAGCCCGACCCCGGCAATGGCGAGAGCGACGAGGATCGAGATGGTTGCCGCCGACCAGAGCCTGAAGCGGATCGAGTTTCCCATCAGGGCGGCTCGTCGGGCACGAAATATCCGAACCCGCGCCGCGTTTCGATAACATCGTTGCCGAGCTTGCGGCGCAGGCGTGCGACGATCACCTCGATTGCGTTGGGATCGCGATCATTGCCCGAATCGTACAGATGCTCCGCGAGTTCGGTCGGCGCCACCACGCGCCCGGCATGATGCATCAGGAACGCCATCAGCCGGTATTCCAGCGGCGACAGCGCGACGGGAACGCCGCGCAGCGAAATGCGCATCTGGCGCGTGTCCAGCAGCAAGGGGCCGGATTTCAGCACCGGCGCCGCCTGGCCCGTTGAACGGCGCAGGATCGCGCGCAGCCGCGCCAGCAACTCTTCCATTTCAAACGGCTTGGGCAGGTAGTCATCGGCGCCGGCATTGATGCCTTCGACGCGCTCGGTCCACAGGCCCCTCGCGGTCAGGATCAGAACGGGAAAACGGCGGCCGTTGGCCCGCCAGCGCTTCAGCACTGTCAGGCCATCGAGCTTCGGCAATCCGAGATCCAGAATCGCTGCGTCGTAATTCTCGACGTCGCCGGCGAACCAGGCGGCTTCGCCGTCGCGCACGCTATCGACGGCCATTCCAGCCGTCTTGAGCACCGCCGCGATGTCGCCGGCAATACGGGGTTCATCCTCGGCGAGCAGGATCTTCATCGGTCGCCGCCCCTGCTGCGTATCAGCACCCCGGCGCCGGCGTCCACATCGACGATCCTGCGACGTCCGTCGGCGGCAACGACCTGGAACCGATAGACCCACCTGTCGCCTATCCGGATGAAATCGACAGCCACGATATCGCCGGGGGTCTCGGCGCGAACCACGGCCAGGATGTTGGACAGGCCCTTTATTTCGCCGCGCTCGTAAAGATCCCGTGCCCGATCATGATCGCCGTCATCATCCCCGTCCGCACGCGCGGCAAGCGGCCCGGCAAGAACGAGCCCGCACAGTCCCACCATCGCAAGGGACTTCAGCGGCGATTTCATCCAAGCGCCAGCTGTGCGCGTCCGCAAACATGGCAGACGGCACCACGCGGCTTGCATCCGACCGGTGTAGTCTGAACCGCGATCACGAGCCACTTGTCCCCGGCAGCATTCGCTTGAGCACGTCGTCCCTGCGGATGAAATGATGCCAGAGCGCAGCCGCCGCATGCAGCCCCGCAAGAATAAGGATCGCATTGGCGCAGAGGCTGTGCAGCTGCCTGATGAACCCGGCCGTGGCGCGATCCGGCGAAAATGGCGCCGGGATGGTGAAGAGACCGAAGAAGCTCAAGGCGTCGCCCCGGTACCATGTCAACAGGATGCCGAGAATGGGAATGGCCACAAGCAGTCCGTAGAGCAACAGATGCGCGATCTTGGCTACCCATTGTTCAAGCTGTGACATTTCCGCTGGCAGGCCGGGCGTTCCCAGTGCCAGGCGCAAGCCGACGCGGACGACAACCAGTGCGAAGAGCAACAGCCCAAACGAGATATGAAGCCACCAGACCAGCGCACGGCCGGGATCGCCGCGCGGAAAAAGGTCGACCACGTAGGTCAGGCCATAAAGGCCGATGACCAGCAGAAACACGGCCCAATGAATGGCCTTCTGGGAGCTGGCATAGGTGGGATTCATTCGAAAATTCCAGTTTTGAATTCTTTAAACTAGCCGCGATCTTGTCAAAGCTTTGTCCGGTAGCGATGCGCTCGGCAGCCATCGATGAGACGGTGGCGATTCGGCCGGCGAAGCGGTCCCGTGACCGAGCCTTGGTGGTCGTGATCCGGCGGGACACTGGCAGGGGGAACCTGTCAGTTCGCTGACATCAGGACATCGGGCAGGCTCGATGGGCCGGATAAAGAAAAAGCCCGGACGAACCGGGCTTTTTCTTTCTAGTCTCGGAACCATCGACTGGTTCGAAACGGGAATTTGGTGCCCAGAAGAGGACTCGAACCTCCACTCCTTGCGGAACACGGACCTGAACCGTGCGCGTCTACCAATTCCGCCATCTGGGCTGGTGCGGGCTCATGTAAGCGGGCAAGCGATGTGTGTCAACGCGCTTTTTTAAAGCTCTTGCTCGCTTGCCGGCTCAGCTGTCCAGCACTTCCTTCGACGCCACCGTCGAATCGGCGTTCAGCGTGTAGATGACGGGCACGCCGGTGCCCAGTTCCAGCTTGACGATCTCTTCGCCAGACTTGCCGTCCAGCGCCATGATCAGCGCGCGCAGCGAGTTGCCGTGGGCCGCCACCAGCACTGTGCCGCCGCGCAGCACATGCGGCTGCAGGTCGTGCAGATAATAGGGCCAGACGCGTGCGCCGGTGTCCTTCAGGCTCTCGCCGCCGGGCGGCGGCACGTCATAGGAGCGGCGCCAGATATGCACCTGCTCCTCGCCCCATTTCTGGCGGGCGTCATCCTTGTTGAGGCCGGAGAGATCGCCATAGTCGCGCTCGTTCAGCGCCTGGTCGCGGATGGTCTTGAGATCGCTCTGGCCGACCGCGTCGAGAATGTGCTGGCAGGTCTTCTGCGCACGCGAGAGCACAGAGGTGAAGGCGATGTCGAATTTCAGGCCACGTGCCTTCAGCTTCTGCCCGGCGGCCTTGGCCTCGGCGTGGCCCTGCTCGGTCAGGTCGACATCGCGCCAGCCGGTGAACAGGTTCTTCAGGTTCCATTCGCTCTGGCCATGGCGCACGAGCACGAGAGTTCTCGACATTTTTGCTCCCTTCGCGAGCAATTCCAGGAAAAGTGTGAAGCAGTTTTCCGTCCGGAATTGCGTTAAAACAGGTTGTGGTCCGCTCAGCTGAGGCCGAGCACGTCCCGCATGGAATACAGTCCCGGCTTCTTGCCGCGTGCCCAGAGCGCCGCCTTGACGGCGCCGCGCGCGAAGATGGCGCGGTCCTCGGCATGGTGGGCAAGCGTGATGCGTTCGCCGGTGCCGGCCAGCACCACCGAATGGTCGCCGACCACGGACCCGCCGCGCAGCGCGGCAAAGCCGATCGAACCGGTCTTGCGCACGCCGGTGTGGCCGTCGCGCGACCGTACGCTGTTCCCATCGAGATCGATGCCACGCCCGGCGGCGGCGGCTTCGCCAAGCAGCAGCGCCGTGCCAGATGGCGCGTCGACCTTGTGGCGATGGTGCATTTCCAGGATCTCGATGTCGAAATCGTCGGCGTCGAGCGCACGCGCGGCCTGCTCCACCAGCACCGCCAGAAGATTGACGCCGAGGCTCATATTGCCGGATTTGACGATGGTCGCGTGGCGCGCCGCCGCCGCGATCCTGGCATTGTCTTCCACCGAGCAGCCGGTGGTGCCGATGACATGGGCGATGCGCGCCTGTGCGGCATAGCCAGCGAATTCGACCGTGGAGGCCGGTGTCGTGAAGTCGAGCACGCCGTCGGCCTTGGCGAAGGCCGGCAGCGGATCGTCTGATATCGGCACGTTGATGATGCCGATGCCGGCCAGTTCGCCGGCATCCTTGCCAAGATGCGGCGAGTCCGCCCGCTCGATCGCCGCGGCAACGCGCGCGCCCGGAATGGTGTGGATGGCGCGTATCAGCGCCTGCCCCATGCGGCCGGCAGCACCCACGACCACCAGGCCCATGTCTCCACTGGGAGTGTCGCTACCGGGTGTGTCGCTCATGTGTTCCCCCCGACCGTTTTCCTGGCCCGTATATCCTGCGCCGAAGTCTGGATCGGCTGGGTGTCGTCGACCAGACCCAGCCCCTTGTTGCCCTGTATCCGGTGGAAACGGGCATAGACGCTGTGCGGATCGGCCATCAGCGAGGCGTGCGTGCCCTCTTCGACCAGACGGCCCTGTTCCAGCACGATGATGTGGTCGGCGTTGACCACCGTCGACAGCCGGTGCGCGATGACGATGGTGGTGCGCCCTTCCATCACCTCGACGAGCGCCTGCTGGACACGGGCCTCGGCTTCGTTGTCGAGCGCCGAGGTCGCCTCGTCGAGCAGCAGGATCGGCGCCTGCCGCACGATGGCGCGGGCGATCGACACGCGCTGGCGCTGGCCGCCCGAGAGCGTCGCGCCGTTCTCGCCGACCGGCGTGTCATAGCCTTGCGGCTGTTGGCGAATGAACTCGTCGGCCGCGGCCAGCTTCGCGGCCAGCTCGATGTCGCTGTCGGTCGCCGAGGGCCGGCCATAGCGGATGTTGTCGCGGATGGTGCCCTCGAACAAATAGGGCGCCTGCGACACATAGGCGATGGAGCCGCGCAACGACTGTTTGGTGAGCTTGGAAATGTCCTGGCCATCGATCTCGATCGTGCCGGCCTCGACGTCGTAGAAACGCTGCAGCAGCGCCACCAGCGTCGTCTTGCCGGCGCCGGATGCGCCGACGATGGCGGTCATCTTGCCGGCGGCCGCGACGAAGCTCAGATCCTGCAGGACCGGCATGTCCTCGACATAGCGGAAAGACACGTTGTTGAACCGCACTTCGCCAGTGGTGAAGCGCGCCTCGGTGGCACCCGGCGCATCACCCTGCTTCGGCTCGAGATCGAGAAGCTCGTAGATCATGCGGGCATTGACCAGCGCCCGCTCCATGCCGACCTGCATGCGCGCCAGGCGTCTCGCCGGGTCATAGGCCATGATCAGCGCGGTGATGAACGAGAAGACCGCACCTGGCGGCTGCCCGAGAACCAGGGCGCGGTAGCCGGAATAGGCGATGACGGAGGTAACGGCGAAACCGGCCAGTATATCGGAAATCGGCCCCAGCCTCTCCGAGACGCGCGCTATCTTGTTGTTCCGCTGCTCTGCCGTCTCGGCCATGGCGCCGATTTGACGCGCGAGCGCCTCCTCCATGGTGAAGGCCTTGACGATGGCGATACCTTGAGTGGCTTCCTGGATGGCTCCGGTCAGTCGGGAATTGATCAGCACGGATTCGCGGTTGATGCGACGCAGTCGACTGGTGATGTACACCACGGCCCAGATCAGCGGCGGTCCGATCAGCAGCGAGCTGAGCGACAATACCGGGTCCTGGTAGATCATGACGCCGAGAAGGCCGACCAGCGTTACCGCATCGCGGGTGATCGAGGTCAGTGTCAATGACAACAAGTCGCGAATGCCGCCGACATTTTCGTTGACCTGCGCCGCCAACCGGCCCGAACGGGTGTCGTTGAAGAAGCCGACCCCGAGCTTCATCAGATGATCGAATATGCGCTTCTGGTAGCGCGCCACCAGATTGTTGCCGATCTGAGCAAGCGCCACGGCCTGGCCGTAACCGGCGAAGCCGCGCAGCATGAAGGATCCCATGAAGCCGGCGCATATCCACACGATCGCGTCGCCACGCCGTTCGTAGAATATCTGGTTGACCATCGGGGCCATGATCCAGGCCGTGAAGGCGGTCGTGCCCGAAACGATCAGCAAGCAAGCGATGGCCACGACATACGACCAGCGATACTCGGTACCGTTTTCAGTGAGGATGCGGCGGAGCACCGCCGTGACCTCGCCGGGCCGGACTTTCTGCTTGGTTGGGGTTTGAGGAGTCAAATCAGAGCGCTTCGTCGGTTTCCGCTTCCCGCAGCCGGGTTGCAATTTGGCCCCCCTCATAGCGCCATGGCGCCGGTTTGCCTATGCCTTGGGGTGACTAACTTCGTCGCGCCAGCGCCGGCCCGCAGTCTGGACGCCAAACAACGATGGGTTTCTGGCATAGGCGGCAAGCCCCGAAAGGGCGGCCAGCGGATGGGTGATCACGTAGACTGGCATGGTCCGCATCAGTTCGCTGTGCGGCGCCTTGTCCTCGAAGGCGGCGCGGAAATTGCCTTCCTTCAGCGCCGGCACGATCTTCTGGGCAATGCCTCCTGTCAGGAAGACTCCACCGCGGCTCATGAATACCATTGCGAGATCGCCAGCGGTGCGCCCGAGGCAGGTGACGAACATCGACAGTGCTTCCTCCGAGACAGGATCGGCTTTCGCCAGTGCAGCGGCGGTGATTTCGGCCGGTGTGGTGAAGGGCGACGGCTTGCCGTCGGCCTTGGCCACTGCCCGGTAGGCGTTGACCAGTCCACGCCCGCTCAGGATTTGCTCGCCAGAAATGCGGCCTTCAAGCTTCTCGATATGCGGGAAAACCTCGAAATCCCGGGTCGAGCGTGGGCCGATATCCATATGGCCGCCTTCGCCCGGCACCGGTATCCAGTGATTTAGCGCATAGATCAGCCCGGCGACGCCGAGTCCGGTTCCGGGGCCGAGCACCACGCGTCCGGCACTGGGCTCGGGGGCACCGCCGCCGATCTTTTCCATATGCTCCTCGCCGAGTGCCACGACGGCCAGTGCCTGCGCCTCGAAATCATTGAGCACGACAATGTCGCTCAGGCCCAGATTGGCGAACATCTGCCTGGGTTTCACGATCCAGGGGCAGTTGGTGAGCTGGATCTCGTCGCTGTCGACAGGTCCGGCAACGGCCAGCACCGCCGAATTGGGGCGGATCGACGATCGGTCGAGCACCGCCGCCTGGATGGCTTCGTCGATGGTGTTGAAATTGGCTGTTTGAACGATGGTTGGCTCGCCCGCCTCGGAGTTCGCGTCAACAACGATCGAGAAGCGCGCATTGGTGCCGCCGATATCACCGATCAGGATCGGAAACCGCAACAAAGCGCCGTTGTCACCTGTGCTTGGCATGCTCTCGTCCGTCCCCGGCGCCCCTGACGGCATATCGCCGTTCATCCGTTGACTAGCGCATGAGTTTGAAAAGGGAAATCGGTTTTCGAAACCGGCGGCCAACAGAGGCATGTTCTGCGGCCAAACGGCCACTATTTCATAAAAACGGCAGGCTAAACCGATTCAACACCCGGAAATGACCAAGGCGTCAGTTTCCCGGCCGCGGCAGCGGCACGCCGCCCTCCGGGGTTGCCGCAAAGGCATTGGCGGAGGCCGGCAGGGCAGGCTCGCCGCCGCCGGCAGTTGCCGGAGGCGAGGGCGCTTCTGGCTCGGGCGCCGCGGTCGCCATCGGCACGCCGCCGCCATGGTAGGTGGCGGCCTCGGCGGAAACTGGTCCCGGCGCCTCGAGCACGGCCTGGCATTCCCTGGGCAAGTTCGCCATCGTCATCAGGTCGCGTGCCTTGGGTGCATCCGGATTCTTGTTGGGCCGCCACGGCTCCTCGGTGAACCACCATGCCAGCGGCTTGCCGCAACCATCATCCGCAGGGGTCGCTTCCTGCCCCTTGCAACTGGGTGAGCCCGGCTGGCAGCCGATGCGCATGTGGAAATGATAGTCGTGGCCCCAGAACGGCCGGATCTTGCGCAGCCAGCCGCGGTCGCCCTTGACCGTGTCGCACAGCTTCTTCTTGATGCCCGGATTGACCAGGATGCGTTCGACCTCAGGATAGCTCGCCGCCCGCTTCAGCAGCCTTGTATGCGCTGGCGTCCACAGCGCGTCCTTCACCAGATGGGTCTTCTCGTTGACCATCAAGGTGGCGCTCATGCTCTCGCGCTGCGCCATCGACAGCGGGCGACTGGGCATCGGCGTCAGCCAGATGTCGGCGTCGAGTCCGATCTGGTGCGAGGCGTGGCCTGTGGTCATCGGGCCGCCACGCGGCTGCGCGATGTCGCCGATCAACAGGCCCGGCCAGCCGTCGGCGACGGCGTCAACAGACAGTTTCTCGATCAGCGCGATCATCGCCGGATGGCCCCAGCGGCGATTGCGCGACGGTCGCATCACCTCCCAGGTCGGTCCGGCCATGGGAATGGCGACGCCGCCGGCAAAGCAGCCCTTGGAATAGAAGCCGAAGGACTGTGGGGCCGTTGCCGTCGGCAGTTTCTTAGCGCCGAACAGGTCTTTTGCCCGCTCCTGCGCCGCCGCCGGTTGTACCCCTAGGGCGAGCAGACCGAGAACAGCGGCCAGCAAGGGCGTTTTGCAAAGAGATGGCCGCAACGCTGTCTTCATCTAAACGGGCCCCCAACCGAAATCCCAGGGCCGAATCATAGCACGCAACGCTGCTTGCTTCGATCGCCAGGGCATGATCGCGAAAAGTGGTAAAGGGTTTTCTCGGACAAACGGTTTCCGTTTGTCCAGAGATCATGCTCCAGCAAAGCGACAGATCAGCACGGCCAACCCGATCATCATCCTGATCTAGCGCTGCATAGGGCTGCGCGCCGCGCCGTCGCGCCAGTCACCGCACTTCCACATATGGTCGAAGGCGGCGCGGTAGTCCGGGAAGCGGAAGCTGTATCCTGTCGCCTTGATCGCGGCATTGGCAACGCGCTTGTTCTCGCCATAGAAGGATCGCGCCATCGGCGAAAGCTCAGCGCCATCGAACGGAATTTCGGGCGGCGGTGTGACACCCATCAGCGAAGCGGCATAGGTGACGACATCCTGCGGCGGTGCCGGCAGATCGTCGGTGACGTTGAAAATGCCGCCACGATTGCCGTCGGCGAGATGCCAGAGCGCGCCTGCGATGTCCTCGCAATGGATGCGGTTGAACAGCTGGTCGGGCTTGACCAGCCGCCGGGCGGTGCCGTTTTCAAGGTTGACCAAGGCGTTGCGACCCGGCCCATAAATGCCGGAAAGGCGCAGGATGGCCGCCGGCCGGCTGATTTCCTTGCCCAGTTCCAGCCAGTCTTCTTCTGCCGCCACCCGCATCACCGAGCGTTTTGATACCGGCCGGCATTCGGCTGTTTCATCGACCCAGCCGCCGCCATGATCGCCGTAGACGCCGACAGTTGAAAGGTAGGCGATCCATTCCAGTGCGGGCATTTCGGTCAAAATCGCCTTCCGGGCGGCGTTCAGCACGGGATCGCCGGCCTCCTCCGGCGCGACTGAGATCACCAGATGTGTCGTTTTGCGCAACGCCGCGCCGATCTCCGGTGTCAGCGTGCCGTTGAACGCGAGGGGAGCGATGCCGGCTTGGCGCAGCGCTTCGAATTTTTCCGGTGACCGCGTTGTCCCAAAGATCGTGGCGGCTTCGGAGTTGGCGCGGGCAAAAGCCTTGCCCGAATAGCCGGCGCCGAAAATGAAGATATGCTTCCTGGTCATGCATGCGTCCCGATTGGATTTGGCTTTGACAGCGCCAGCCGCCATTCGTCGCGAACGGTCTCGTCGCTCTCCGTCTTCAGGCCGGCAACGGCGCGTTCGGAATATTCGGTATCGGGCACCAGCCGCGCCAGCGCCCATATCGCCGCGCCCCGCACCAGCGGCGACGTATCGTCCAGCAGGGTACATACGATGCCGGCCAGCCCAGCATCGCCGGAATTGCCGGCGGCGATCAGCGCATTGCGGATAAAGCGGTCGCGGCCGATGCGTTTTATCGGCGAACCGGAGAAGAATGTGCGGAAGGCGGGGTCATCGAGGACAAGCAGGTCGGCCAATGCCGGCTCGCGCAGATCGTCGCGCGCCGCAAGCTTGGCCTCGGAAGCCGCCTGCGCGAACTTGTTCCACGGGCAAGCGGCGAGGCAATCGTCGCAGCCATAGATGCGGTTGCCGATCTTTTCGCGGAATTCATGGGGAATCGGCCCCTTGTTCTCGATGGTGAGATAGGAGATGCATCGCCGTGCATCGAGCCGGTAGGGCGCGGGAAAGGCATCGGTCGGGCACGCGTCGAGACAGGCGCGGCAGGAGCCGCAATGGTCGATCTCCGCGCGGTCCGGCGCGAGTTCGGCGGTGGTGAAGATGGTGCCCAGGAACAGCCAGGAGCCGTGCTCGCGGCTGACGAGGTTGGTGTGCTTGCCTTGCCAGCCAAGCCCGGCCGCTTCCGCCAGCGGTTTCTCCATCACCGGCGCGGTGTCGACGAACACTTTCACGTCGCCGCCGGCGCGCGCCACGATCTTGCCGGCGATCTCCTTCAGCCGGCCCTTCATGACATCGTGATAGTCGCGGTTGCGCGCATAGACGGAGATCGCGCCGCGGTCGCGTTTGGCCAGGATCGATCGCGGATCGTGGTCGGGGCCGTAATTCATCGCCAGCACGATGATGGAGCGGACCTGTGGCCACAGTGCCATCGGTTCGCTGCGCCGCTCCAGCGTCTCGGCGATCCACTGCATCGACCCGTGAAAGCCGTCGGCGACGAATTCGGCAAGCCTGGCCGGCGCCAGCGGAATCGCATCGGGGGTGGTGACGGCGACGGCATCGAAGCCGGCGCGATGCACCTCCGCGTCGATCAGCGCGCGCAGTTTTGACGCGTCAGAAGTCGAGGTCCGCATAATGCGACACCGGCGATATCCCGCGCACCCGGTCGGTCAGAAGCGGCCGGAAGGAGGGCCGCGACTTCACCCGCGTGTACCATTCGCGCGCCGCGGCATGTTCGCGCCAGTCGATTTCGCCCAGGTAATCCAACACCGACAGCGTCGCCGCCGCCGCCAGGTCGGCATAGGTGACCCTGCTGCCGGCCAGCCAGTGGCGGGTGCCGGCCAGCCAGTTGGTGTATTTCAGATGCTGGCGGATATTGGCGCGCGCGGCGCGGATCGCCGCCGAATCGGGCGAGCCTCCGCCCGCCGTTTCCGGCATGACCGGCTTCAGCACGCGTTCGCGCACCAGATGCCGGGTCACCTCGCCTTCGGCCTTGGTGAGATACCAGTCGGTCAGCCGGCGGATTTCGGCGCGTTGCATCGGATCTTCTGCAAACAGCCGCTTGTCGCGCTTCAAGACGCCGCGCGTCTCGTCGAGATATTCGGCGATCACCATGGCGCCGACGATCGGCACGTCGCCTTCGGCGAGCAGGATCGGCAGGGTGCCGGCCGGGTTCAGCGCCAGGAACTCCTTGCGCCGCGTCCACGGCTTTTCCTCGATCAGGGCCAATTCCTCGCCATACTCGCCGAACGCAAGGCGGACGAAGCGGCACGTGGCGAACATGGGATGGTGGAAAAGCGTCAGCATGGGTCCGTGATGGTCAAAGCGCACTGGCGAATCGCCGGATGCGCCGGTAAGTCTTTGCCGCTCGTGTTAGCGGGCTGTCAGGGTGCAGCGACCTATAGGGGCACTTCCGCGCCATGACAAGCAAGCCGTTCTATTAGCCGCCAATCGATTGCCGGGGTTGCCATGGAAAGCCAGACCATCGTCGAAGCCTTGCTGCTCGGTCTTCTGGAGGGTCTGACGGAGTTCATTCCGGTCTCGTCGACGGGTCACATCCTGCTCGCGGGCCACTTTCTCGGCTTCCAATCGACCGGCAAGGCATTCGAGATCCTGATCCAGCTCGGCGCGATCCTCGCCATCCTCAGCGTCTATTTCGGCCGTCTTTGGAAAATGCTGCTCGATCTGCCGCATGACCGGCTGACGCGGCATTTCGTCCTTGGCATCCTCATCGCCTTCCTGCCGGCGGCGTTTCTGGGGGCGCTGGCGCATGATTTCATCAAGACGGTGCTGTTCGAATCGCCGAAGCTGATCTGCATCATGCTGATCATCGGCGGCGTGGTCCTGCTTGTGGTCGACCGTATGAAGCTCAAGCCGGTCTACCGCGATGTAGAGCGCTTCCCGACGCGGCTTTATCTGCAGATCGGCCTTTTCCAGTGCCTGTCGCTGATCCCCGGCACGTCGCGCTCGGGTTCGACCATCGTCGGCGCGCTGCTGCTGGGCGTCGACAAGCGAGCGGCCGCCGAGTTCTCCTTCTTCCTCGCCATGCCGACCATGGTCGGCGCCTTTGCCTTCGACCTGTTCAAGAACCGCAACGTCCTGACATCGGCCGACCTGCCGATCATCGGCGTCGGCTTCATCGCCGCCTTCGTCTCGGCGCTCATCGTCGTGCGCTTCCTGCTCGACTACGTCTCTCGGCGCGGCTATTCGCTGTTCGGCTGGTGGCGGCTGGTTGTCGGCAGCGTCGGGCTGGTTGCCTTGCTGATCTGGGGCTAACGCCCCGATCCTGTAACGGGCGGGCATCCCGGCAGCCGGGATCCCGGATGGCCTGCATCAACTGACGAAATAGCGCTGCCATTCGAAGTCGGTGATGTGCGACGCCTGCCAGGCATCAAACGCGGCCTGCTCGGCCCGCCTGCTCTCAGCATAGTTGTCGCGAAAGGCTTTGCCAAACGCCTCGGCGCAGAAGTCGGACGCGGCGAAAGCCTCGATCGAGGCGTTGAGCGTGCGCGGCAGCTTCGGCTTGTCGAGATTGGCGAGGTTCGATGTCACCGGCGCTTCGAGCGGCAGGTCCTTCTCGATGCCCTCGCAGCCAGCCGCCAGGATCGCGGCGATCGACAGATAGGGATTGATGTCGGCGCCCGGCGCGCGATGCTCCAGCCGACAGGCGCCGTCATTCGGCGTTGTGATGGCGCGGATCGGCGCGGTGCGGTTCTCGAATCCCCACGCGACGTCTTCCGGCGACCATGCGCCACGGTCGAAGCGGCGATAGGAATTGACTGTCGGCCGGAACAGGAGATGCGTTTCCTGCATCCGGTTGAGCACGCCGGCCAGAAACTTCTCGGCGACCGGCGTCAGCTTGTTCGGCCCGGCGGCGAAGGCCGGCTTGCCGTCGCGCCACAGGCTGACATGGTGATGCGCGCCACAGGCGCTTTCCTTGCCCGGCGGCTGGAAGCGGGTCATGAAGGTGGCGACCAGGCCACGCTCGGCGCACAACTCGCGCAGATGCAGTTTTGCGCGCATGGCATCGTCAGCCGCCTCCAGCGCCGACTTCGGCGTCAGCGCGTATTCATACATGCCAAAACCATATTCGGTGACCAGCGAGGCGACGCCGATGCCGATGCTCTTCATGCGGGTGATGAACTCGGCGGCAAAATCCTGGTATTCGCCGTTGCGCACCAGATCATAGTTGATCAGCGAATGGCCCCAGGGCTTCAGCTCGCGGTAGCGCCCGGCGCGCATCAGATCATGGTCGGCGTGAAAAATGCCGAATTCGTATTCGAGCGCGAACATCGGCTCGTAGCCGAGCGCCTTGGCGCGCGCCTCGACGCGGGCCAGCACGCCGCGCGGATCGAACGGGCAGACAGCACCATCGAGCATGTAGGAAGACGTGATGGCCGAAGCGAATTTCGGCTTCCAGCCGTGCTGCACAACAGTGGCGGGATCGATGATCCCCTTGATGTTGGGAAAGCCGTTCTCCTCATTGGCGCTGGGCGAGGCGAAGGCCACATCGCCCATCGGCTGGCCGTCGCCATGGGTGACGCAATAGAGGATGGCGTTGATCGATTCGCCATAAGGCGAGAGTTTTAGCGGCGCGATCTTGGAGCGGAATGCTCCCGACGTGTCCACCGTATGCACCTCGACGAATTCGACGCCGCGCGATGCGAGTTCCTTCTGCAACGCCTCGAGCTTCGGCGCGTACTCCGCCGTCCTGTCCTCAAATTCCACTTTCAGTCCTCCACCAAACCACGGGCGTCGCTATTTCGCGTTGCGCCGGAAAAATCGCGACAAGAGTTCGTCGAGTTCGTAGCGGCCACTGATGCCGCTTGGCCGGAAGGCCATGCACAGCACGATGACGACGCCGAGCGCGACGCCCGACAGGCCGAGCATTTGCGGCAGCTGGATGCCGGCGATCGTCACACCGGATTCGATGCTGCGGATGAATTCGAGCCCCACCGAAAGCACGATCACGCCGGTCACCGCACCCGT